>CAVHKA010000001.1:0-27710 GCA_963636325.1 Agathobacter sp.
CCGGTGAGGGCGAGATGTTCGTCCGCCTCTCCCGGGAGGAGGAGATCACCAAGTTTGCCATGTCCGTTGTTCGCGGGCCGAACACCGAGTTCCAGCGTGACCTTTTGGCCACCATGGCCAAGCTGGAGCCCGCCCAGTGGCAGCTCATGGAGCAGATGCTGGACGATCTCATCGCCCAGCGCACAAAAAAAGAAGGAACCGAGTAAGGTTCCTTCTTTTTTTGTGCGTGGATTCACAGTAAGTGCAGCGCCGCTATGTACAGGATCTGCAGCTGCTCCTCTGTGGCTTTTTCCAGCATCCTTTCCAGGTAAGATAATAATGTCTCTCTATTCTCCATCTCTCCATATCTCCTCCACTGTCGTTCCCAGCGCCCGGGCGATCCGGATGGCCGTTAGCACGTTCGGCAGCCTGTCCCCCCTCTCTATCTCGCTGATGGTTGTTTTTCCCACCCCGATCCGCCGGGCCAGTTCTCTCTGTGAAATGCCGTGGTAGTCTCTCAAGTCCTTTAATTTTTCGTTCATCTGCGCACATCCTATCATATAAACGTTCTCTTGTGTTAAAAACGGACTGTATCCAGTCCGTTTTTACATATTCTGCCATTAATCAGCCCAATAGGTGGTTGACAAGGCGAGAATTTATATCTATTATGGGGATGTGGGCTAACTTTATGCGCATAGTTTTATGTATTATGGAGGAGATTTGGTATGAAAGAGAAGCTGTCAGCTGCCTTTGGCACTTTCGGTGAGATTATGTATTTTATTTTGCGTATGTTTGTCTCCGTCCTGCCGTTGGTTATGATTGATGGCGGATGGTTTCTGCGCCTGGTTATATTTACCATTATGTACTTTGTTCCCGTCTCCGGTGTCATTTTCTGGGTCTGGGGGCTTATCTGCGCCATCGGCGGCGTACAGGACTGGGTCGCCATCGTCTATTATATCTGCTTCGCTGTCATCTTTCTGCCGTTTTTCATTTCCTGCGTCCTTCCGCTTACCTCCCTTGTAAAAAGCATTTGGAAGTCTCCCAAGGGCAAATCCGCCTACATACTTCTTGCGCTTACCATTGTTCTGATCTCAGCAGGCGGCGCATATGCCGCCGGGCACCACTTCGGTTATAACTCCGGCTATGACTATGCCTACCACTGCGGCTTTAACGATGGCTATAAAGATGGCCACACCCAGGGTGAAAAAACCGGCCATGACTCCGGTTATTCTCAAGGTTATATGGAGGCCAAGCAGGAATACGCCCCAAGCGAGGAAGGGCATCACCGGGTACGGTATGTCGGCGGAGCCCAGGGCAATTAAGGCGTTTCCACCATCATGAATATTCAAATTCCCCTCTCCGCTCTTGAGGATCTCCGCCGCCTCCACGCCTACGGCTGGCTCCCCGGCATCTCCTCCCGCTTGCTGAACAGGCGACACGGCCTTGATATTACGCCGCGAGAGGTGAGGAAGATCTATCGGAAGATGGATAGGACCGAGGCTTCAGGCAACTCTCCGTTTAGCGTTTCGAGGTAAAATATGAAAGATGCATATGCGCTGTACCTGCGCAAGTCACAAGCTGACCAGCCCGACGAGAGCATCGCCGAGGTATTGGCCAAACACAGAACCATGCTCATGGAGCTGGCCGACAAAATGGGGGTGGACGTTGCCCAAGCGGACATCTTTGAGGAAGTCGTTTCCGGCGAATCTCTCTACGCCCGGCCGGAGATGCTGCGTCTGCTGGAGCAGGTGGAAGCCGGTGCCTATGCCGGCGTGTTCTGCATGGACATCGACCGCCTGGGCCGTGGATCCATGTCCGAGCAGGGCATCATCCTGGAAACCTTCCGCCTGGCCGAAACGAAGATCATCTGCCCCGGCAAAACCTATGACCTCACCAACGATGCCGACGAGGAGCTGACGGAAATGAAGGCCCTTTTCGCCCGGTTTGAGCTGAAGATGATCCGCAAGCGTATGCGCCGGGGCCTGATGCAGACCATCCAGGCCGGAGGCTATGTGGCTAACCAGCCCTACGGCTACCGCAAGTGTACCGTTGGCAAGCTGCCCTCCCTGGAGATTGATGAGGAGCAGGCTAAATTCATCCGCCATATTTACAAGCGCTACCGGGAGGGGGTGGGCGCACATATCATCTCCGAGGAGCTGAACGCCATGGGCAGCGTACCCAATCGCTCCGATAAGTGGAGCCGGAACACCGTCCGCCATGTACTGCGGAACCCCACCTATGCCGGTAAAGTCGCCTGGAACCGGGTAAAACGCTATAAGCCCACCAAGAACAACCCCCGTCCCCGGGCGGAGCATCAAAAGATGGAGGATTGGATCCTGGTGGATGGTCTCCACCCCGCCATTATTCCCTGGGAGGAGTGGCAGCAGGTACAGGAGATTCGCAAGGGTCGCTATATCCCCTCGCAGAATCACGGCCAGGTGGCCAACGTCCTGGCCGGGCTGATCCGCTGCGGCAACTGTGGCCATAATATGCAGCGCATGGGGCAAAACAAGTGTGATCCGAGAATCCTCTGCACAGAAAAGGGCTGCATCCCCTCCACGAAATACGACCTTGTCGTGGAGCGGTTCCTGGAGAGCTTGGAGCGGATCCGGGACAATCTGCAGATCGAGGTCCAGCAGGCCAAGGCTCCGGACATCAGCGGCCTGACCTCGGAGCAGCGCACCGTCGCTGCTAAGCTCAAGAAAATAGCCGCCAGGATCGACACGCTGCACGATTTGCTGGAGGACGGCACCTATGACCGGGCCACCTATAAAGAGCGCATGGCCAAAGCAGAGGCCGAGCAGGAGACCCTGCTGCTGCAGCAGGCCGATGTGGAGCAGCGCATCCAGCGCGCCATGAGCCGCGATAAGGCCAACATGCTGAGCAGACTCACCTCCGTTTTGCAGCTCTACCCCACCCTGGACAACGAGGGGAAAAATCAGATTCTGAAGTCCATCGTCAACTATGCAGTTTACCGTAAAAGCCCGAAATCCAAGCCCGGAGACTTTACACTTGAAATTATCCTTAAAGACATATAAGGTTGTCAATCTTATGAAAAAGACTGACAACCTTAGATATAATCGCATGTGTGGCTTATATAAAAGCTTTTGAAAAAAGCAGTGGGAGTGCAATCTCCCACTGCTTGATTTTCCCTTACCGGATATACCCCTCAAAGCCGGCAGCCTTGAGCTTGGCCAGCATCCTCTCTGCGTTTTCGCGGTTGGCGAAAGCGCCGACCTGGACGCGGTAGAGCTTATCGGCGGCAGGCTGCTCCGGCTCGGGGGCGGGCTCTACCGGCTCGGCGGGGGTGGGCTCTGCGGGCTGCTCCGTCTCTTCCTTGCTGTTCAGCAGCTCATTCACGCGATCCTGTACGGCGTCGTAGTCATAGCCTGCTGCCTCCAGGCGCTGGCGGCGGTCGGAGCCATTTCCCCACTCGCCGCGGATCGCCTCCCAGGCAACCTGGGTCACGATCTCGGACGGATGGGAGGTTTTGTTCAGCCGGTTGTTTACCTCTGCGGCAATGCGGCCCATGCGCTTGTGCAGATATGGCCCGGGGCAAGCCGTAGCCGTAAACATACGGTGCTCGGTCAGGTTGCCGTCTGCACCCCCGGTGTAGTTAAGGGCCTTGATGCCGTTGCGCTGGCAGATGTCCACACACAGGTCAATCAGCTTTCTATAAGCTGCATCGGACACGGGCCAGTCGCCGCCGGTGGCGTCGTTGGCAACCTCGATATTCACGGCGCGGTTGTCGTTGCTGGGGGACGCAGAGGCCCATGCACGGTCGCCCTCGTCCACATAGAGACCCACCCGGCCATCGGAGCCGATACCATAGTTGGAGCTGGCCTCGTAGCTGGGTTTGGCAAAGAGATTACCGCAGGTCTCCACAGACAGATCACCGGCCATGTGATGGATGGTGATCTTGTCAATGGCGTGGTTCCGTGGATGATCGCAGTTAGGGGAGAGTTTGGTGTAAGATACCAGGCTGGAATTACTCATTGCCGCTGCCCCCTTTGTTGTAAGTGGCCGTGGAGATGCACAGCACCGCGCCCAGGAACGTGTCCACGGCGGTGATGGTGGTGACGATCTCCTCCGAGTAGGGCCAGGCCCACACGGCGGACAGGGCCGCGTACAGCGTGGCAATGGCCGGCAGGACGATGATGACCACCCACTTGAGAATGTCATACAGCTTGTCAGGGATTTTCATGGTTCGCTCCTTTCTGTGCCCGATTCGGGCACCACAAAAATTAATGATTGTTTTCCAGGTCCGCGATGCGGCGGTTGGCGACCTTGATCTGCTCCTCCAGCACCGGGACGCGCCGGGCGAAATTGTTGTGCTCCCGGACTTCCCGGGTCAGCTCCTCCAGTTTGGTATCGGTGACGGCCTGCTGCTTTTCCAGCTTGGCTGCCACGTCTCGGGTGGTTTTGCTGCTGGTGATAAGTACCCCCAACAGCGACAGGCCGCCGGTAATCAGCGCCACGATGATTGCTTCGGTCATTTGTTTGCCCCTCCATTAAGTGATCTCTGTGTTCTTTGCTTTCACGATTCTATCATGGCCACGCCCCGTTTTTTAACCCACCCCCTGGCGGCTATTTGCGGCAAATTCCCAAGCGTTTGGGAATATGTAAAACAGGCCCCGCCGGATGGCAGAGCCTGTTCATGTTCTCTATTCTCTTGCGACCCGGGCGGTCTCCCGGGCCACGATACCCTCAAAGGCCACCCGCAGCTTCTTGTCTTCGGCGATGGCGTCCAGCTTGGTCAGCGCCATGTAGTCCTTGTACCGCTTGCCGATCTCCTTCTGCCGGGCCCGCAGACGGCGCAGCCGGGCGTCCGTGCTGCAATTCGCCTCCCGGTCCAGCATGGCATACAGCCGCCCCTTTCCCGCAGGCACCGAAAGCCCCTTGGCCTGGCAGTAGCGCTGCATGGCCTCCGCCATGTCCGGCACCCATGTGTCGGCGCTGGGCCGGGCGATGGCCGTCAAGGCCGTTTCCACCCGCTGCTCGATGCGCTCAATGCGCTTCTCCTGCTCCACCAGCAGCTGGGCCTGGGCCGCCAGGTTCTCCGCCACGGTCATGGGGCGGTTTTCGTACCGGCCTGTTTTGCGGATGCTGGGGAGGACTTCTTCGGTCACCCAGTCGGTGAAGCGGTCTGCCTCCGGCTTGTGACTTTGGAAGATGGTCCGGTAGAGGTTGCCCTCGTTTACAAAGAGCAATGTGTTCTTTCTTCCGGCGCTATCGACGGTATCAATACTATTGACACCGTCCTCTTTCAGCCTCCCTTTTACTGCGGAGGCTCGAAGCCCTAACGGTCTGCATATATCCGCAAGGCAAAACCAAACATCGCCATTGCGTTCTTCGGTCCGCAGCTCTCCGAACTCCGGATTCTGAAATACAGTCAGATCATTCATGCCGCCACCCCCTTACACCAGGTACAGCGCGGCCATGTAGAGGATCCGCAGCTGTGTCTCGCTGGCCATGGCCAGCAGCCTCATGATCTGCTCCAGCAGTGTCTTTCGATTTTCCATAGTTACCTCCAAATTTATTCTTGTCTGGAGGCTTCCTCTGTGGTAGAATAGATTTACCGTGAGGGAAACCTCGTGGTTCCGAGCGTATGGGTGTGCCTGCAAGCTGTAGCCCATGCGCTCATTTCTTTTCCAACTCAGCTTTTACAAGCCGAATGCCCTTAACAATTACTTCCGTTTTACTGACTTCCAGTTTGTCGGCGCACTCTTGAAGAAGCTGTGCTTCATCGGGGGCCATTCGGATTTCAAGGCGTTCGGTCTTTTTGTTGCTGGTCGGGCGTCCTGTTCTGGGGGACATTGTATCACCTCTCTTTTCTGCCCGTACATAAATAATATATTATGCCCGTACAAATGTCAAGCCTTTTTTTGAAAAAATTTAGGGGGCGGTAAAACACCGCCCCCTGTTGTTATTTTTTCTTCGCCTGCTTCTTTTTCTTCTCGTCCTCTGCCCACTTCTTTACCCAACCTGCCGCCACATCCGCCGCATTGTCGTCATACATGCGGCTGCCCTGCAGGATCAGGCGGATGCGCTTCATTTCCTTCTCGTTCTTCTTTTTGTAGGCGCGTAGGTACAGCTTCTTATAGTAGGCGGTCAGGGAGCTGCGCACCGCCGACCGGGCCTCCTTCTCGTCCTTGCCGGTGTCCATCTTGCTCTGGATAACCTGGTCAATGACCTTCCGGCCCTTATCCATGTGGCCGTTTTCAAAGCAGGCTTTGACGATTGCCATGCTGGGGTCTGGCTTGTCTGTGGCCCAGCTCAGTTCATGGCCCGTTAGGTCCGTGATGTTGCCCACGATGCCCCGGAGAATGCCGAAGGCGTTCTTCGCGGGTATGCCCAGCACGCCCGCCGTATCCATGGCGAAGTCCACGGAGTCGGTGACGATATCGGCCTCCTCGTCCTCGCTCAGCTTCACGATGTCCTGGCGCACTCTGTCCATTTGGCTGAGCCAATCGTTGATGGCGTCCAGCGTGGGGATGGACAGTGTGCCGCCGTAGCTGCTGCCGGTTATGACTTTCTCGATCCCTCCGGCTATTAACCCGCCGCCGATGGGAGCGATCAGCTGCGCCCCGTTTACGGCCATGTCGCCCAGCACCCGCTTCATTATGGATACCACCGTCAGCTCTTCCTCGTCGTCCCGATAGCGGCCCAGCCGGTTGCGCACGGCGTAGGCCAGCAGCGTCATGGTGGCGAATACCGCCAGAGATGCCACCTGTGAGCCCACGGCCATTTTGAACTTTCTGCCCGCCGCTTTGATCTGCTCCTGGTCTCCGTTCTTCTTCGCCTGGGCCAGCTCCCCCGCCGCGTCATACAGGATGCCCGCGTTCTGCAGGGGCTGGGTGCGGAACATCATCAGTCCCCGCAGGACTTCATTGGTGTTCTTTTGCACCTCTGGTCGGTGCAGGGAGTCATACATAGGTTGGGTCTCGCTGATGACCTTTTCGTATAGCTCTGTCACCCGGCTCCAGTATGTGGGGTCGGACTGCTTCACGCCGTCCAGCTCCACCTGCCGCTTGGTGGCCAGCCATATAGCCGCTGTGGTGGCCACATCCATGTTTTGTATCCATTTCAGCGGGTTTGCCACATCCGGCAGCTTCTTGTCCATCCAGCGCACTACCTTGCTGTTGTCCTGGGCGACCGTCGCCGCCTCCTCCATGGACATACCCTTGCGGCGCATGTAGTGCATGGGGGTGTGCTCGTCGATCTCCGCAAACAGCTTCTTGGCAAAGGCGCTGTTGTCAGCGGCAAACAGCTTGGCAATGGTGGCCTGATACGGGAAAAGAGCTTTCTGCGACAGGTACAGCCCCGCCGTGGAGTAGGAGGCCGCCTGCTTGATGGTCACGGAGATGTTGCTCAGCAGGGTGGCCTCCACAAACTTCCCCTCTGTCTTACGCATCAGTTTGCTTATATCGTCTGTCGCTCTTTCCCGGGAGGTCTGCAGGTCGGTTATAGCCTGCTCGATGAGCTTTGTATCCGCTGCGGGCCAGGCCCGGGTAATGGCCTCCTTCATGCTCATGCCCTGGCCCTTTTGGGACTTGGCATTGTATGCCTTGTTGAAGTTGCGGATGGGTACAGCCAGACCGTATATCCGGCCCACGCGCTCAATATGGTTTTCCACAATGGTATTCAGGCCCCGGATGATAAGCGGGTTTTGCGCCCCGGCCACCACGGATTTCAGCATCCCGTCCCCCTCGATGGTGGCGTCGAACTTCACGCCGTCAATATCCTTGACCACCGTGCGCTTGTCCACCTCGTAGGGTACATAGTCCTTTGTAACGGCCATCCGCCGGTGCTTGGTCTGCACAGTCGCCTCGTTTATGGCGTTCCGGGCCATGCCGTTGAAAAATTCGCTGGCCGTGTGCATATAGTCCTTCGCCCAGGCATCCAGGCCATCCTCCAGCTTTAAAATGTCCTTCAGGAAGGTTTTATTCAGTTCCTGTCCTTTGGAGATAGCATCCTGTCCCTTGCCCTTGCGCATCAGCTCCAGGTCCGGGACGATAAAGCCCTTGCCCTCCAAGTGCCGGGTCTTGTCCGATAGCTCGCGCTTTGCGGACAGGATCAGCTGCATGGCCTCCATCTCCGTCATGAGCACATTCACATCTCCGATGCGGTAGGTCTTCAGCACCGTGGCCGACTTCAGCATCCGGTCCCCAGCGAACCGATCGAACATTTTATTGGCCTCCATGATGAAGCGGTCTTTTTTCTTCACGCCCTCCTCCAGCTGGCGGAACAGCTTATAGAGGGGCGCGTTGTCATCGTACTGGCACATCCGCCGGATGTTTCGCATAACCGAGGCCGACTGCCGCGCCACCGCATCCGTGGCCGCCTCCACCTTGGTCCGCTCCGGCATCCGCAGCATCTGCCGCACAGCGCCGTCCACCAGCTCCTGCGTGGAGATCCGCTCCAGACTGCCGATCTGATACCTGGCGTCCTTCAGAATGCCCTGCATAGATGTCAGTACCTGCGCTACGTCTCCCGCTTCCTCATAGGTCAGGTCGCGGATAGCTTTTCCGTCCAGTGCATTCTTCAGCTGTTCCACAAGCTCGGAAAGTTCCTTGTCGTACCCCAGGCGGTAAAACTGATCCTCGCTGTTTTTCAGCGCATCGTATTGCTTTTTCATGTACGCCAGGGCCTCTGAGGTGGTTTCATATCTGTACCTGGATTTGGTCCCCTCCCGGGGGCCGCTCTCGTCCAGCATCAGCGCCACCTCCAGGCACGACCGCACCAGCTCCTCCGGGGCGTACCGGTCCTTTGTGGGCTTCAGCAGCATGCGCTTCCACTCGTTTGTCGTGCGTTCCAGGCGCTTCTTCAGTACCTGGTAGCGCTGCCTCTCCTCCGTCTTTTCCCGGTATCTCTTCCTGGCCTTAAAGGCAGTTTCCTTCTCCACGGTGATGCGGGACTTCCGCAGCAGGGTTTTGATGGCTGCCTGAGACTCCAGTTTCCACAGCGATTCTTCCCACTTTTTCACATTCTTCTTGGCCAGGTCGGTGCGGTTTCTGTTTTGGGCCAGCTCAAACTGCTCATCCTTGCTCAGCTCCGCCACCTTCCGGCCGGCCAGCAGCTCTGTCCGTTCCTCCTTCAGTGCAGTAAGCGTAGCCTGCGCGTACTCCAGTTGGCGCATCCGCCCCTTGAAAAGCTCCAGTTGCGTGCGGTCCTCCGGCGTCCAGCTCTTATTTTGCTGCCGCAGAGCCATGTCCGCCGCGAGACTCAGCACGTCCCGGTCGGATAGCCGCGGGTCGCGCTGCTGATTTTGGACCTTTTCGGAAGATTTTTCTTGACTATTGGTGGCCAAGGAGCGTATACTTGAATTATGCACAGAGTCCATTGGTGTGGCATGCGCACCCGTTTTGGGTGTGGCCCCCGCCGGTTTGGAGTCTGTGCTGTTTTTTTGCCTGAACTCAAATACAGCCCCATCAGGCATCAATATTCTGTGCGTGTGATAGTGGTTTTTCCCCGTCATTTGCACCACAGCCGCCATATTGCCGCGAACGCCATTTATCATCACCGGGGCCGCAATCGTTACCGTTCCGAAATTTCTCCCCTTATGGTTGTCATGTCGTTCGATGATCTCACCGCGTTTCAATACCTGCGGCAGAGCGGCAAACGCAGCGATTTCTCCGCTTTGCTTTAAGTAGTTCAGCCCCTCGTTTATATGACGAGGCTCATAGGCGATGGTTCCAAAACCTTGCCTGTCGACCTTATATCCGGTTGATTTCAGCACGTTTTCCGCCCAGCGGCGCTTTTCTTTGATAGACATCTTATCCAGGTTTTCAACCTGGACATTTGCTACTACAGGCTTGTTCGATAGCTCCTGGGCGTGGCTTTTGATTTGGTCTTTAATCCCGGACGTATCACTGTCCCTCTGCTGGAACCGCACCTCGCCGCCAGAGTTATCTTTACACAGTTTTACCCACGCAGCCTTAACAGCATCGTAGTCGCGGAACATAGGCCGAAGCAGGTCATCGTTCACACCTTCATAGATATCTCCACTGATGTAGGCAATAATCTCCTCTGTCAGTTTCGTGTACTGCGCTTCATCGGACAAATTTGCCTCGTCACCAAGATACGCCTCGGAAATCACCGCCTGATAGCCCAAAAATTCCTTGCTGGAGAAGATCAGGTTATCAGTCACAACATCCTCAAAGGCTTTCCTCGCTGAAAGTCCATACCACAAATGGAACGCCTCATGTCCTGCGGTATTTCTCGGAGCCAGCGATGCAGCAGCATTGACCAAAATCTTCTTCTTTTCAACCGTAGTAGCTTGCGGAACCCTCCTCGCAGACGAAATTCCATCCAGGTTCCAGAGAATGTCGCCGTCGATAATCTCCGCATCGATGCCCAGCTCAGTTAGTTCTTTTTGAATCTGTCGGGCATTTTCTCCGGCAGATTCCCAGCGAACGGATCGGTATCCGTAAGCTGCGGATTTTCCCTCAAAGACTTGATAGCCTTCTTCCACCGTTCTTCGTAGGAAAGCTCCTCTGTTTTCTTTTCGTGCTTTTCCATTTTCCAAATCCTCCTTCAGCGAAGTATTGACTGCGTCCATTTTATCATCGTCGCGCTTACCTTTCAAGGTCTTTTCACCCGGCTCGATACTCTCGCCGGATTCGATTCGCGTTTGCTGCCTCACTTCCGCCGGAGCGGCCTTCTCCACCGTCCCCCGGTTATTCCGGGCGGCGTCCATCAGGGCGTTGTCCCAAATCTCCTGCAGCTCCCGGGCGTACTGCATCATGGCGCGGCTCTCCGTGCGGTCCGCCTGCAGGCCCTCCAGGGCGAGCTTCAGGTTTTCCACCCACTCCCGCAGCCAGTCCCGGATCTTTTCCGCCAGGCTGCGGTTTTCTTTTGCCAGCTGCTCCACCACCGTGCTGTCCCCCAGCATCATCTCGCAGGCGTCGGCCACCACCTCGTCCACGGCCTCGTCGTACTCAAGGCCCGGCTCCCGGCGCTGCTTGTCCGCCACCAGGTCCTCAAAGCTCACCCCCTCCTCATGGGTCAGCTTGTTCACCACGAAGGACTTCAGCGCCTCATACTGGGCGCTGTTGGCCTGGATGAAGTGGGTCAGCTCGTGGGCGGCGGTCTTCAGGATGGCCGTCTCGGTCATGCCCACGGTGTCCCGCCCGGCGTTGATGTCCAGGTACAGCTTGCCGCCCTTGTAAAAGCCGTTGGTGCCCTCGTACACGCCCCGCTCGTTGGCCTGGCTCTGATAGAATACCACGTCAACGCCCACCGCCCGGGAGAAGGCCCGCATGGCCTTCACAGAGGCCCACTGGCGGCTATCCACGGTCTTCCGGTTCACGGGGGCATAGGTCTTGCTGCCCACCTTAGCCCCTCGCAGGCTCACAGAGCCCTTTTTCTTTGTGGTGCTATCCATGGTCCCGCCGGAGCGTATCTTCTCCTCACGGGCCTGCACCTTGCGCTGCGTGGCCGCCTGGCCCTCCTCGTAGGCCAGCTTGATCTGCGTCGGATGCAGGTAGTTCACGCCCTCTGACTTTTCCACATAGTCCATGGGCATCCCCGTCTTGCCGTATTCGTAGGCCAGCTTAAAGGACCGGGTATACAGCTCCATGTTCTGCTCGGGCTGATAGGCCCGCACCATCAGCGGCCCCGCCGCCTCCAGCTTCAGCTCGTCCGCCCAATCGAACAGCTCCTCCTGCATCGGCGTCATCTCCGCCTCCGCCGCCGGAACGGTCTTGACCTCGCCCGCCTCATTGGTCACAATGGCGTCCAGCCTCCCGGTCTCGGCGTTATACTTGGCCCCGGTGACGCCGGTTTTCTGCATATCGCGGTTATACGCGGTGGTGTTGATCCTTGCCGTGCCGATTTTCCCGGTCCACACCTCGTTCGCCGCACCCACCCGAATATTCTCCGGGTTCAGCTCCTGGCGCACCTGCCGCCCCACTTTACTGCTCTCCACCAGCTGTCTGTCGCTGTCGGCAACATCTTCGCCGGAAATCTGCTGCGTAATTATTTCAGCCATTTTAGAGACATTATTCGTTGCTCCAAGCTCTGACAGACGGTTTTCTACAGCAGATTGGATGCTGGCTTTGTCGCTGGCGACCATGTTGTTTTCATTCTGCTCTACCAGCTGCCGTAACTCGTTTCCCGTCAACTGTTCGCCGTTATCCAGCTTGTCCTGCAACCTTGTGGCCAATTCGTTGTTTGGGTTCAACTCCAAGGATTCTGCCACAAGGTCTTGGGCAGTATCTCCGTACACCTTCTTGGCCTGCTTGTTTTGCTCGGCTCGCACCGACCTGTTGATGGCTCGCTGGGCGATCTGCTGCCCGCCGGATAGGATTCCGCCCACAGCTGCACCACCGGCATATTCCCCCAATGCATTCACCGGGTTAATTACTGCGTTATCATCCGTGACGGATATAATGGGGTTGCCCTTATTATAAACTGCATTTTCCAGCAGCCTGGACACGATCCCTTGCTGGACCTCCTCCATACCCTCCTCGTGGGCCGATTTCAGCCACGTCTTAAAGTTAGGTTTTTCCGGTATCTTCTGAATACCGCCGCCAATTTCAATGACAGAATTCAGCCCCGCAGAGTAAAGCGCATATCGAAGAGCCTCGTCCTCGGTGGCGCCATTGTCCTTTGCGTCATAGTAGTCCATGCCCACTTCCGAGGCGAAGCTCGTCCAGTAATCCTTGCTGGTCAGCATGTCCCGCGTGGCCTTGCTCAGCGTATTCAGTACGCCCGTCTTTTCAACTACCTCCGCGCCAGTTTTCAGGAGCCCTTCTTTCGTTAGGCTTGCGGCCGCAGAAGCGCCGCCGGTTGCCATTGCTTCCGCCGCCATGGGCGCGGCATTTCCCAGCCCATAGGCAATGTCTCCGCCGAACTCTGCCGCTTTTTTCAGCACTTTATTGTTGACCTTATCTGCATTCCGCTGCAGAGATTCCTGGTTGTATTCCCGGTCCTGCTTGATGCCCACCAGGCCATTCTCGCCAGCCCATTTCCAATCCGGTCGTCCATTGTAAAGTACGTTGAAAAGGCCGCTGCCTTCGAATCCCGCACCGGGAAACAATTTATCCAGCCCTTTTCCGATCAAATTTTCCACACTGGCTCCGGTAGCAGCAAGGCCCTCGGCCACGCCGTTGAGGAACAGCTTCCCGGCATCTCCCGCATACTCACCCGCGTTGAACTTCTCCCGTCTTTCACTGTCCGGTAGTGTGTTCTCCACCGTCACGGTCCTGGCCGTGTTGTTCTCCGGCTTCGTGTAGGATTGATATGCGTTCCCGCCGGAGCCCATGCCCACATAGCGCACGGTGCGTTTTTTAGTGGTCTCCTGCGGTTGCGGCAAGTCTGCAGGGTTTCCAATCCATTTCACTCTTCTCGCCATAGCTGCCTCCTGTCACTCGACTTTGAATCCCATGTTTTCGATGTCCCTCTTCTGCGCGTCATCCAGCTGGTCCCACACTTCGTCGATCAGCTGTGCCGCCTTTTCCGGGTGGCCGGTCATCATGTGTCCCCGGATAGTCTGCTGGATATTGGCAAACCTGGTCACGCCGCCGCCTTCGCCACTCTCTGGGGCAAGGTACTTGGATACAGTTACCTTCCCAGCCTTCTTTGTCGTTCCGCTATCACCCCTGTTACTGGAGCTTCCACCACCTCCGCCGGAGGATGCCTTATACGCCATCTGCGCGTCAAACTGGCGCTTGTTCTCCGCCATCGTCGCGTCGTACTGCCGCTTCTGTTCCGCCAGGTTCTCGTTGTACTGCCGCAGCGCCTCGTCGAAATTCTTCTGCCACTGCTCGTCCGATACCTGATCCCGAAAGCCCGTGTAGTCGAAATTCCTCTCGTTGTTATAGCGGTTCGCCAGGTAGTCCCGCTGGGTCTGCCAATCGCTCACGCTGTCGCGGTAGCGGCTATACTCCTTGTCGCTCCGGTCCGCCAGCAGGCTGTACTGGTTCATCAGGTCCGTGCCCTCCTGGTTGTAGCGGTCCAGGGCCAGCTTGTACAGCTCCGGCACCTTGTCATTCAGCCCCTGCAGATAGCCCTGGTAGGTCTGCTGCCCCACCTGCTGGGCGTAGCTGTTGCCGTAGCCCCCCGTCAGGGCCGCCGCCTGGCCCATGGTATCCATCATGGCCTGCTTGCCCTGCTGCATGTAGCGGTCCTTGTACTGCTGGTACAGGGCGTCTCCGTTCACGTCATACTGGAACTTGTCCCGCTTCAGGATCTTCTGCAGCGCCGCGTCCACGCTCTTGCCGTAGGTCCCGCCGGACCACTTGTCCGGCTGCTGCTTTTCATACGCGGACAGATCCGTGGCCAGCTGCTTCACTCTGTTGTTTTCCAGATATTCTTTTCTCGCCATAATTCAGTACCTCCTCATTTCCATGTGCCGGTGATCCTGTGCCAGAACGTACCGGCCCCGCCGTTTTGATTGCTGAAATAGATCGCCTTGAAATTCGCCGCGTCAGCGCTGCCGGATGCAAAGGACACTCCGGTGCCCCACACGCAGTTGCACTGCACGTCTTGTATGGTCTTGAGCAGCCCCGACGGCAGCGCCACCGTGTATGCCCTGTAGTACCAGCCGTTTATCTGCCCGGTGGTGCCCATGTTGCTGGAGGTCGTCTGCCGCCACAGCTCCAGCTTCCCGCTGTTCCACTTTTCGTAATGCCAGGAGCTGGATGTGCCGCGCTCCACCACATAATCCTTCTGTGCCGGGATGCCCATATCCGAAAACAGCTCCGACAGCTTCCGTTTATACAGCCAGCCTTTGGCGTCAAATACGCATACATAGGGCGGCGCTTTCCCCAAGTCCGTGGCCGCCGTGGCCTGCAGCCATGTGCCGGTGAGATATTTCCCGGTAAGATTCTCGGGCAGTGTCACGTTGCCATCGGTGTCGATCTTGAGAGACTTGTCCCAGGTCAGGCCAAGGGCTAACTTATTGCTGTCCTGCAGCGCCTGCAAATGCCACTGGTTGGTGCCGTCATTCAGGCCATACCAGGGGTTGCCTGTAACCCTCTGGTTCATATGGCTGCCCAGCTCGGAATCACCCGATATATCCAGTCCCCCGGCGCTGACCTTTTTTGCACCCTTGAACTCCCAGTCCGCCGCCAGCTCCAGGGCCTTCGCCGTTTCCGATATTTTGCCGAAGGCAGCGCCGTCCCCACCCTCCTTCAGGTGGAAGGCCACCTTCTCCGTGGGGATGGTCGCCTCATAGACGGCGGTGTTCCCCAGGCTGTCTGTGGCGACAATCTTCGCCGTGTAGCTTTTCTCCGTGCTGAGTTCCGTGCTGCCGCTGATGATCCCCGCCGTCCCAGCCTGCATGGCTACGCCGCTTCCGTAGCTGCCGCCCACAGCCTTCCAGTAACCCTTGATGGTCACACTGTTCTTCCCACCCAGGGAGGAATACTTTGCCGTGGCGATACCTGCAATGTGCGTGCCGCTGTCCGCTGCCTTGCCCTCCGCGTCCGAGCGGTACAGCTTCACCCCGTTCAGCGCCGGCTTGGCGTAGGCCAGCAGCGTAATGGGGAAGTCCTCATAGGCCGTGAGGCCCCGGCTGTCCGTCACCGTGCAGCGCACCTTGGCGGAGGTGGCCGTAATGGTCCCCGTCCGGTATGGGCTGGCCGACACGGTCTTTCCCAGGTAGGTAATGGAGTACTTCTTCACCGTAGCTCCCTGCTTACAGGTGATCTTACTGCTGTTGAAGGTGGCCTTGGCCTTGGAGTAGCCCTGTACCCACGCCGCTATAGCGCTGGCCTTAGTGCCGCTGTTGTCGTAGCTCACCGCAGCCCAGCCCGTACCCAGGTCGGGCTTCATGCTGCCCGGCACCGCCGCTGTGAAGGATACCGACTTTGTACCGACGAGGGTGCTGTCCTTGTAGGTCTTGCAGGTGAGAGTTCCGGTGCCGCTGAGCTTGCTTGTGATCTGCGCCGCCAGGCTCTCCGGCACGGTCCAGGTATAGCTGCTCCCCGCCTTGGTGGCGATGGTCCCCGATGCGCTGCCGAAGGTATAGGTCAGCGTGTGGGTGAAGGAGGCGGATGCCCGGGGCAGGCTGATGGTCGCCTTGCCGCCGATGGTCACCGGCCCGATAGAGGGCGTGGTGGCCCGGGGAATGGTGGGCAGAGTGAAGCTCTTGGCTGCGGCGGTATAGTCGCCGTTGCCGTACAGCCACCCGGAAAAAGCCGCCACGGTAAAGCTCTTGGTGCCGTCTGCGTTGTGACTCAGCTCCAGCGTGCCCGAGGCGAAGGTGTGGTCCTTGTAGTCCGTAATGTCGGAGTAGGTGCCGCCGTCGTACACCTTTACCCCGGCAATAGTCACCTCCGACATTTTGATGGCGTTGGTGTAGTATTGTTCTCCCGGGGTCAGGCCGCAGGACCAGGCGATGGTGGTCTTGTTGCCGGAGATGCTTTGGCTGCCGGAGATTTCCCATTTTACCCAAAAGTATGAGCCGTATTTTGTGTTTGTGCTGATAACGCCGCTGGTGGCCATCTTCTTATCCTCCGATCCATTTGAACTTTACCCCGCCGGTGAAGCTTACGTCCCATTTTCCCGCGCCGGTGATGCGGTCCGCGGCGATCTGGGCCACCGTGAGTTTGCCGTTGGAGAAATAGGCCGCCTCCTGTCCGCCGATGTAGAATGACAGCTTCTCCGTGGTCCACACGGACATATTGCTGCTCTTGTCGATGACGTCATACACTCCCTGCTCCGTCTCCACCCCGGTCTGGCTGGTGCGGATGTCCTGGCCAATGGCGATGCCGATGATGGGCACGGTGCCGTCATAGCCCACAATGCCCTGGCGGATATATCCCTCCACATCGGTCTTGTAGGAGGCAAAGTCCACCCCCACCCGGTCCACATCCGCCCGGATGTCCGAGGCAAACTTAAAATACTGGCTCAGCTGGCTGGGGTCCGCCTCAATCTTCTGGCTGATCTCCTCCAGGTAGGTGCCAAAGTCCGATTGTGCCACATAGTATCCCTTCAGCTCCTCCACCTTTTTGTCGGCATAGCTCATCACTCCGTTGATTTTTGGGTCAACGATGTCATCTATGGTGTTTGAAATGCAGTAGGCGGTCGTGTATGCCACGGTGCCGTCCGTATAGGTGATCTTGTTCCGGCTCCAAAGGCAGCACCCCTCCGGCACATCCGGTGCAAGCGTTACCCACTGGTAGTCCCCCGTCAGCTCAAGCCCGGAGTCCGAAAGTCTGTATTCCACATCCACATAGGATATGCCCACACCGGTGTCTCCCTTGGCTCCGTCGGCTCCGGGGCTGCCATCCTTTCCTGGGCTTCCATCCTTTCCGGGGCTGCCCTGCGCGCCTTGCTCGCCTTTGATTTTTGCCCATGTATAGTCGCTCACCGAGGTGCTGTCCTCCTCGGTAAAGTCGCTATATGTGCCAATGTATGCGCCGGGCGTTTCTCCTGCATCGGCGGTAAATGTCGCTCCTCCGTCGTCACTGTATTTCAGGTGCAGATAGGGGGTCCGGCCATCTGCGCCGGGGGTCCCGGGGGTCCCGTTGATGCCGTCCTTTACGGTCTGTGTATGTTTCCCGTTTTTGTCGGTTATTGTGATGGTGGTCGTGTCCCCGGATTTGGTGATGGTCACCGTAGGCGATACACCATCCTTGCCCGGGTCGCCCTTTTCGCCCGGCGTTCCGGGGCTACCCGTCGCTCCCTTGCTGCCTGTCACGCATATAGGGGTGGTCTCCACCGGCTTGGATCCGTCCGTATAGCGGATCACCGACCTTGTCCATATGTAGGTACCCTCCTGCCAGCCGGTGTACTCTCCGCTCCAGCTTCCTCCGGAGAGTTCTGTTGCCGATGTAGACCGGTAGTATTCCTCCGTCACGGAGGATATGGACTTGTAGTCCTTTTTCATGTCGTCCAGCTCTTTTTGCGCCGCCTCCGCCGACTTGATGATGAGGTCCCTCAGGTTCGCCATGCGCTGGTTGGTGTCGTCCTCCGTTTTCTCCTCGCCCCCGGATGCGGCCGTCTGCCCGGGCAGCTGCTGTTCCCGGGCCGATGCGCCGCCGTCCGCAGCTGGTGCGCTGCTGTCCAGGGCGTTCAGGGCCCAGTTCAGCTGCTCCACCATTTGGTACATATAGCTGCGCATCTGCGCCATCTGCGTCTGCATATCGGCGCCGGGCGAAATATTTGGCAGTCTGATGTCCGTCACATCTCATCACTCCCCTGCTCCAGCGTTTTGGTAATGCTGTAGATCTTCGCGCCGCCCGTGCCCGTCAGTTTCAGCCGGAAGTGGTCGCACCGGTGCGGCCGCACCGGGAAAGCGAAGGTTCGCAGGTTCTTCCCTGTCATGCTCCACAGCTTTTCCCATGTGCCGGAGTCATACTGGATGTACGCCTGCATCGTGGCCCCCGGATCCAGCGCCATGCGGATCAGCATCCGCCCCACATACTTCTTATTTGCGATCCGGTCCGGGTACTTGGAGCTGCTCGTCAGCGCCACGATGGTGCCGGTCTCCACCTTCCACGGCACGGCAGCCGTCTCCTTGGTCCCGCTGCCCAGCACCGTGCGGATCTTTTTGTCCGCCGCGTCGATGTAGTACATCTCGTCCCGGCAGGAGCACCATGCCTCCGCGTGGGTATTGTCCTCCCGGTGCCACACGCCCAGCCTGGTGTCGTAGGTAAACAGGTGCCACGTCCCGCCGGAGTCCTTCATGGATATGTAATACTTGTTCCGGTGCCCGCCGCCCACGGCGTCAGAATAACTCTCCTCCCCGAATGCCGCCGAGATCTCCGCCGGCAGGCTCCCGTCGTAGGCGCACACGCCTCCCCGGCTCTTGTAGTACAGCACCTCGTTGACGATGGCCATGCTCCTGGCGCTGCCCTTCTGCACGCCCCGGCAGGTGGTGGTTTGTATCTGGAAATTGCTGGGAAATGTGCCGTACACCTTGTGCAGGCAGTTCTCTTTGAAAAACAGCGGGTAGCCCAGGTGCGTGATGGCCCCCGTCCACGGTCCGTCCGTGCCGCAGGAGGCGGTGTAGCTGTCCGTGGAGATGCCCATGTAACAGCTCCAGTTCTTGAAGTCGCCCAGCTTGCTGGCGTAGATCTCGTTGATGGCCTTGCCATCCACATAGCCGTACTTGCACCCCCATAGCCGGTTGCCGCTCTCCACCACAAAGTCCATGTCCGGCATGGTGCGTTTGACCGTTATGGTCCCTTCCTCCGCCGTCTGCTCCACGGCAGCGTCCAGCAGCCCCACCACCACGATATAGTCGTCCGCCTTGCTCCATATGACGGCGGAGCCGTTCAGATCCTTCACGGTCTTTTTGGTGATGCCGGCGATGGTCACGCCGTCATACTGCTTAAACTGTGCGCCAATGCCCGTGGCGGAGATCTTGACATAGGTGGTGGCCACGGTGGTCCATATGTCCGCGGCGGAGCTGTAGACCTTCAGGGCGTGCTTTTCCCCCGACGTGTCCAGCCAGTACGCCCCGTTGCTGGGCTTTTCCGGTGCCGCCGCCGATGCCACCGCCTCCACGCCGGCGCCCTCCGCTGTGCAAAGGCCGAATCTCACACCCGCCATAGACTGGTAGCTGGCCTCAATGCTGCCGCGGTCGCTGGTCTCCACCGTGTTGATATACTTTTTGTCCGGCATGATGATGACATAGGCCCCCATGGAGATCAGGCTCTTGGGGCACTTTGCCGCCGCTGTGGACAGGTCCATCTCTATGGCCTTGCCGTTGATGACAAACTTACTGCCGTCCACATAGCACAGGGCATCCTTGGCAATGAGCCCCTGGGGCGCCGCCGGAGAGGCATACACGCCCCGCTGCCGCCGCACGGACAGCAGCGGGTAGTTGTCCGAGCACATGTTCTCCTCGTCGTAACATTCCCCGTCCCCTATGCGCAGGTTGTGGTTGTAGCCGGCAAACACGTCCGTGATGCTGCGGCTTGTGGGCTGTTCCGCCAGCTTTGGAAATTTCATGGTGCCCTCCTCCTAAAAGTACCGGATCTCCGCCTTGCACAGGGGCTTTTTTGTCCGGTTGATATAGTTCGCGTATTCCGTGTAGGCGTTGTTAAACATGGCCGCCGAGTTGTTGTATTTCCCCATCTCCCCGTTGTAGTAGTCAATCTTAGACTCCAGGTAATACAGGTACAGCTCGTCATGCGGCGCCCCCACCAGCAGCTCCGTGTCCTTGCCCGTCTGGGCCGTGTAGCCCGTAAAGCTCTCTGCTGCCGCGTCATGCTCGTGGGTCAGCACCACGTCCTTGTGGATCCGCGCGTCCAGCGTCGAGAGCCACCGCAGCTTTTCGCCCTCCTCGTATGTGTTGGGCTTCAGAGCGTCAATACTGTCCAGCGCTTCCTTGATCGTCATAGTTTCCCCTCCTGATAAAAAGTGGGAGAAGGCTTCCGCCCTCCCCCACATCGTCATATTCGGCTCACTTCGGCTCCCTGGCCTGGTGCTCATCGTCATAGGCGATGCCGTATTCCAGCATCATATCCCGATTGCGCAGCACCTCCGCCACGCATGCGGGGACCTCCACCTCCTGCCCGCGCTGGATGATCCAGCTGCGCTCGTTGACCCAAACGGTTACCGGAGCCCGCTCCTCCCGCGTGATGGGCAGGCGGATCTTCACCGTCTTCTCCTTGGCCTTCTTCGGGGTCTTCGGGGTCTCCTGGGTCTGCTGAGTCTCCTGGGTCTGCTGGGTCTCTTGGGTCTTCTCATTGACCTGGGTAATGTCCATGCTGTGCTCCTTTCTCAGTTGGCGGCCACGTTGGCGGAGTACACGGGGCTCATGCTCTCCACGCGCACCATGTAGTTATCCACCAGGATCTCCGCCGTTTTCATGCCCTTCCAGCCGGCGCTGGCGCGCTGATCCAGGGGATCCTCGGTGCCGCCGCTGCCCAGCTGCTTGACAATGGTCCGCAGACCGCCGCCGGTCACCTCGGTCACGCCGTAGGCGTTTTTGCCCAGGAATAGGGTGCTGAACACACCGTAATAGGCGGGCGTAGCGCCGCTCTGCGCCGGGCAGGTGCTGTCGCGCCAGATCTTGGCCTCGCTGGTCTCCACAAAGCGCACGCCGCCGATCTTTCCGATCTCGCCCGCAAAAAGGTTTTCGGGCTGGGCGTACTTGTGCGCCTCGGTCCACTCGGGGTCGCGCATCAGGTCGTAGGCCACATACGGGTGGATGATGGCCACATAGCTGCCGTCAAAGGTGGGGGCGTTCTGCGCCCGCAGCTTTGCCACCGTCCGCTGCACCATGTCCACGGTCAGCTTGCAGGTGGTGTCCATGCCGGAGCGGCTGTCCACCTCGGTCTTTGCGCCGCCAGCGCCGATCTTGGGGCAGTAGCTCACGTTGGTGCCGGCATTGATCACGTTCCGGGTCACTGTGTCCATGGACAGGCCGCTCTGGTCGCCCAGCAGCTTCACGGTCTCGGCCAGCACGGGGTCGATGGCCGTCAGGTCCAGCACGTCGGAGATGACGATAAAATCGCCATACTGCTTCACGGTGCTGGTCTTGGTCGTCACGTCCAGCTTGTTGCCCGCCGGAGTCACGCCCTCGGTCAGGGCGCCCGTCACCTTGGCCAGCGGGGTGAACTTGCGGAACTCAATGGTCTTGCCGCCATTCTTGGGGATGGGACGTTTCTGGCCAAACTGATCGTGCACCAGCCGGGGGCCGGCCTCGTCGATCAGGGTCATGTCGTAAAACGTCTTCATTTCGGCGCTCAGCGAGTTGCCGCTGGTCGCCAGGGTGCTGGTCTGCGTCGCAAACAGCTGCAGATCCACCAGCATCATAATGATCTTTTTCATCTGTTTCATAGGTAAATCTCCCTTCTTTGTCTTTCATGCGAGGGGAGCGCCCGGCCCTAAAACCGGATCTTTTCGCCCCTCTCTGCTCTGCGGATGATCTCCGCTCTGTCCGCCTTGGAAAGCTGCGACACATCCGTTTTCACAAGGCTTGCGCCCTGATCCTGTACACCGTTCTCCATGGGGCGGGCGCCGCCGGCGCGGATCTTGTTCACGACCTTCTGCTCAGCCGTCTTGGCCGCAAACTGCATGGCCGCCGGGATGATCTCATCCTTGTGTACCACCTCGTAGGCGGTTTTCACATCCACGCCGCTGCGCATCAGGCGCAAGAACTTCTCGTTGCCCAGTTCCTCCTCCAGGCTAAACTGGGGGTATACCTGGCGCGTGTCCTGCTCCTGCTCCAGCCACTGCCGGTACATGCGGTCGGCGCTCTCCTGCGCCCGCAGCTCCTCCATGGTCTGGCGCAGCTGCTGGTTCTCCCGCTCCATGTGGCGCATCTGCTTCAGCTGCTCCACAGGGATTCCGGTCTTGGCAGATTCGTCCTCAAAGTAACCGGTGTCCTCCTCAATGGCTTGGTTCAGGGCCTCCAGGTCCCCCGCTTTCACGCCGTACTTTTTCTCCAGCAGCTCCATGGTAGGTGCCAGAGCCTGCAGGCGCTCTGCGGTCTCCTGTGTGCCCTTGAGTCTCTTTTGGAGGGTCTCCCTTACCCGCCGGTCGTACAGGTCCTTGTATTCCCCCTTGATGAGGTCCTCAAAGGCCTTCTCCCGGTCCGGCTCGGTGGTCTCCTGTTCCGCCTCAGCGACAGGCGGCTCCTCGTCCTGGATGCCGTATTTCACATCCGCCAGAGGATTGCTTTTTCTGCCTTTTTCCCGAAGCGCGGCGACCGCTTCCGTTACGCCCGCATTCGTTCCTTCTGCTGTGCCGCCCTCTCCAGCGCCCTCGGCAAACAGCTGGAGATCGATGTCGAAACGATCCGTAAAATTCATATGCTACCCTTTCTGCCCGTAAGTGAGCGACCCTGTATGTCTGCCCGTGAGTGGGCGAGCCTGTTATATCCTCGAGGCCATGGGCCTTTCAGAACGTCTTTACCTGCACATTCTCCGGGAAATTCGCTGCCAGCAGCCTGTACCCCGTCTGTGCCACCTTGTAAAGGTGGAGTGCTTCACTCCATGCGCTTTTTTTCGGCTTGCATGTAATCAGCGCCTCGCCCTTGTCCAGTTGGATGCGCGCCTTCTTCCGCAGCTTGCCCTTGCCCTCCATCTCCAGCACCTCCTGGGCCACCGTGTAGGCCAGCATGGACGCTGCCGCGCACACCGTGTCCGCTCCCGCCGGAGCCGCCCCGGCGTGGCCGGAGAGCGTCAGCACCAGAGAGTCCTTGCCGGTAAGCTCAAATCGTGCCTTCACCATGCCTTACCCCCTTTTCAGCAGGCCGGCATTCCGCAGGGAATCCAGCAGCGCCTTAAACTCCGCCGCCGTGGGTGCGTCCCCGGCCGCATCGGCCACCGCCGCCCCCTGCGGGTGTGTGACATCGGCCCACTCGGTGCCGGTTTTGGTCTTGCGCAGGTATTTCCCCACATTCTCCGTGGTCTCCTTGGGCTCCATGGCCTGGTTGGCGGCGATGAGCGCCGCCACACCGTCCGGCACCGTCTGCGTGGTGCCCGCCGGGTAGGAGTAGGTCTTCTCGTTGATGTGGCATACCCAGGGGTCTGGCCACGCCGGGATCTTTACCGATTTACTCATTTCTCGCGCTCCTTTCTCATGTCGGCGCCGTGGCGTCTGCCACGCGCTGCCGTGCCTTCTTCGTGGAGGACGGTTCCGTCTCGTTTTCGCCGCCCAGGGCCTCTGTCTTTTCCGCGCCTTCTGCTCTGCCAGCGGCCGCAGGTGCTGCGCCAAACTGATTCAGCAGCCCCGCCGTTACCTCGCCGCCGCCACCTCTTGCATCCACCATTGCGCCCAGCTGCAGCATCTGCTGCTGCAGCATTTGGATCTGCTGGTACATGGTGCCGTTGCGCTCGATCTTCTGCATCACAAACTGCTTGCGGTCAAAGTCCATCATGTCCAGGCACGCCAGGGCCTGGTCTGCCAGCTGGGGGTTAAAAAATCCCGCATTGTAAAACTGCAGGGCCAGCTCGTTTTGGCTCATCTTGCTGTAGGGGCTCTGCTTTTGGGCCGTCACCTCGATGTCAAACAGCGGCACCCGGTAGCCCATGTCCACGCCGTATTCCGTTCCGCCCTGGTCCTGGGGCTGCAGGCCGGCGTTGCTGTACTGCACATACCGCTCCGCGCCGTTCTGTCCCATGATCCTAAAGCACCGTGGCAGGTCGTAAAACTGGCGGATCAGCTCGATCACCATCAGCACCAGCCGCCTATAGGCCCGGTAGGCCGCCTTAGAGGTGTCGCGGCTTAGCTTGCTGCCGGCCTCCTGCATGGCGGCAATGGCGCTGGCGGCGGTGACGCCGCTGGTGGTTCCGCCGGTGGAGATATCGCGGTTTCCGGTGGTCTCCTTCAGCTCGTCGATCTTGTTGTTCATCACGGCCACATAGATCTCCGGCAGGTTTTTACCCTGCACCGGTGTCACGCTGTCCTGGCCCAGGTTCCCGTCCACGTGGATAAAATCCTTGGTCATGTCCGCGTATTCTTCCTCGTTGACGGCGCCGTCGTTCTTGATAAAAAATCTGGGCCGCGCGTTTGCCAGTGCATTTTGCGTGATGGCCTGGTTCAGCCGGTCGATGTAGGCCTGGGAGTCCTTGCCCACGTCGATGTAGCCAAAGCCTGCCGGCGTGCCCTCCACTGGGAACAGCGGGTCGAAGATAAACGGGTATAGCCCGTGGTCATACCATCCGCGCTCCTTTGTCTCCGGGTCGTTCTCCGTGGCGTACAGCACCTCGTCGCCCACATACTTGCAGTAGTGCAGTACCGTCCTCCCGCCGGTGGTGCGCTTTTTGTAGTACCAGTCCACCACGGCGCTCTTGTCCGTGGTGTCCACGCTGTCGTCGTAGAGGTATTGGCTCACCTCACCCGTCTGGCCGCCCAGCTTCCCGGCCAGCTGCGGGTACTCCTGCTCCAGCAGGTCGTTGTCCATCAGCATCACCTGGAATAGGTTCCGGCTGCTCTGGATGTTTTCCACACCCGGCTCCCAAAACAGGTTCAGCAGGTCCACCTTGCGCACGGAGATGTCTCCCACGCCGTTGAGCTTAGTCTGATCCCAAAATACGCCGTATACGCCTGTGCCGCTCTTTAGCTTGTAGTTCCAGGCGTCTGAGTAGGTCTGCTCAAACTCGTTTTGCTCCAGGATCACCGGCACAATGGCCGTCAGCATCTCCGCCTCTGCCTTGTCGCTCTCCTCCCGGGGCAGGATGTTGGGGGCCGGGTAGTTGTCCATGGCGTCCGCGTGCTTATTGGCAATGCAGTTAAACAGCCACCCGCTGGCAGGCTGCACCGCGTGCTTTTTATCCCGCATCTGTTCCCAGTGGCGCATCTTGTACCACTGCTCATTGTCCACGATCCGCCGCTCCAGGTTGATCTTCCCCTGTTTGTATCGCTGCAGCGTCTCCCCGGCCTTTAGTATGGCGTCCCGGTCAATGGGCTTTTCCCAGGTAGTCACCTCATCCTGCTCCACCGGAGCCGTCTGCATGGTCCTCTCCTCCGTCACTCGATCACCTCCATCTTGCCGATCCGCTGGGCCGGCAGTATATCCTCTTTTGGGATGTCCAAAAACAGCGCCTGGGGCGACTGCTTGTATTCGTCGGCCTTAGCCGCCATCCGCGGCTTAATGGGCCGCGCCATGCAAAAATACCGTGTCTCATCGGCCACGTGGTCCTCCCCGTCCGTGTCCAGATCCTCCACCCGGTGCTCGTCATACAGCAGCAGTGGGATGGTGCGGATAAACGCCTTACAGTTGCGGAACACGTACATCATGGGATAGCCGTTTTCGTCAAAGGCCAGCCGGTAATGCACCTGCATCCACCCGGCTAATCGCTCGTGGTCGCCCTTGCTGAAAAACACCTGGTGCTTGGCCGCCCGCTCGGCAATGCTCTCGCCGGTCTGGGCGTCCCATATGGCCGGGTCCGCCACGCCGATGATGGTCTTACCCTTGAGCCACCTGTGCTCGCACTCGATCCGGTGGATCTCGGCGAACACCCGTTCCGGCGTCCACTTCACGCCCTCGTTGGGCGTGTCCGTGCAGCCGTACAGCTCCAGGATGCGGTAGGCCACACCATCGTAGTCCACCGCCCACCAGCCGCAGGAGAAGGGCTTGGCATAGCCCCAATCGAAGCTCCTGTAGATCTTCCACCCGTCCGGTATCTCAAAGGGATCTATCACATGGGTGCCTATCCTGTCGCCGTAGTGCTCCGGGATGTCGAAAAAGTCCTCGAAAAACTGCCCCATGTACACATCCCAGCTGCCGTTGAGCCACGCCTCCCGGATCTTCGGGGGCAGCCCCTCCAGCTGCTTGATGTATTCCGGCTGTCGGCGCATGAGTACCTTGTTGTCTGTCGCCCGGGCTGGGATGAAGGAGTAATCCGCCGGATCCTCGTTTTGCTGGAACTGCCGCTTGACAAACAGGCGTTTCACCCACTGGTGCCCGATCCCGCCGGGGTTGCAGGTGATGTATACCCGCTTGGGGAACCGATTTACACCGCGGACGCAGGCAATGAGCATTTTGAAGGCGTCCTCCGTGTGGTGTGTGGCCTCGTCGATGTACAGCACGTCGCACTCGGTGCCCTGGAATCGGTCCATGTCTCTCTCCGTGGCCAAATACCGGAAAAGGATTTGGCTCCCGTTGGGGAAGGTCAGCTCCTTTTTGGTGTCGTTGTAGCGGTAGCTCCCCTTGGGCAGCATCTCCCGCATGGGCTTTATGTGGTTGGCCTGCAGCTCCGGGTAGGTCTTACGGATGATGATCTGCCGGATGCCCGGCCACGCATAGGCCAGCAGTATGGCTTTTACCCGCACGGCCCAGCTCTTTCCGCCCCCTCGGGCGCCGCCGTAGGCCACGTACTTGTGCCTGTCCGCCAAAAACAGCTTTTGCCGCTCGTTGGGTGGGTCGATCTGTATCCTCATTTGGCGTAATCCTGCAGCTCCGGGGCCAGCTCCACCTGCACCGCGTCTTTATCCTGTCGCAGGGCGGTGATCATGGTCCACTTGTCGATGAGTGTACCCAGGGCCGTGGTGATGTCCCGGGGTGATGCCCCCTGCAGCTTCTCCGGCTTTGCCAGCTCCTGCAGGCCGTTGCCTATGATCCGGCAGACCATCTCCTTTTGCTGGTCCATGTACTGGGCCACCTCGCGCGCGTCTGCGCGTTTTTTGGCCTCGCACATCTCCGCCACCTCCGGCCGCGTGGCCACCAGGCGCTTGACAGTGTTGGGCGATACCCCATGCAGCCTGGCCGTGGCGCTGTAGCTCTCGGTGCGGACGTAGTCCGCAATGATCTGGTTTTTCTTCCGCGTGCTCAGCTGCTTTTTGGCCATGCCCTCACCCCCCTCGATGTCCGAATTGTATCACGCACATCTGCCGTTTTTTAACCCACCCCCTCCGCGCATGCAGCAAAAGCCCGGGAATCCCTCCCCGAGCTTGTTTTTTTGCTTGTGTCAATGGGCGCACTTATCCCCCGGTTTTTTCCGTCCAATCCGTCTCAATGGCCCGGCACAGCGGGCACTTGCCAAAGTCAAAGCTGCAGCAGTACCCCCGCATCCATTCCAGGCGCTGCTCCTCCAGGGCAAAATGCGTCCGGATGGACTGCCCCGGCAGCACGCCCTGGCAGATCACCTCCCGCCGTTCCGGCCCGCTCTCAAACTTCCAGTACGGGCACTTCGCCTCCGCGTCCCACCGGGACCGGCGCTCACTCCCTCTGTTTCTTCGTTTTTTCACGCCGCGCCTCCTTTGCCGGTGCCTTGTAGCGTATGTAATTTGCGCCGTTCACAGCGTCCCATCTGTTTTCCATCATCACCGCCCCGGCCGGCGCACGCAGCTGTCGACCCGTCAGGGCCAGGGTCTCGGTG
>CAVHKA010000001.1:27720-39847 GCA_963636325.1 Agathobacter sp.
GGTTCCGGCTGGGGTTGTATGCCTTTTTCCCGTCCCGGTCCGCCTGACGCAGCAGGTACAGGGCCAGGGGTGTGTAGTCCGGCTGCCGGTGCAGCGGCTCCGCCCACACGCCGCCCATGCCCCAGATGTCCTCCAGGACCTTGTCTCCCAGCATCCACCGGCCGTTTTCAAAACGTACGCCCTCCAGGCGGATCACATAGTGGACATGCAGGCGCTTCTCCGCGCCGGTCTCCGCGTCCTTGCGGCTCACCACCTCGTAATAGGAGATCTGTCCGCCCCCCAGTTTTTTCACACCCCGCTGCATCCGGGCCCGGAAGTTCTTCAGGGCCTTCTCCGGCGCCGTTTCAAAATCTTCCAGGTGTGCGTCATCCAGGCTGCACACCATGTGGAGCCACTTGTGGTCGCAGTTGCAGTTCATGCTGCGGGCCAGCACGCGCACGGCCTGCATGGCATTCCGGTCCCGCTTGGCCGCAGAGGTGTTGCCCTTCACCCGGCCGGCACGGACCTTGGCCTGGCTGGGTACCCAAACCTTGCTTTTTTCCACCATCTGCCCGGCTCTGTAAGTGCGGATCACGTAATAGCCCCCCATTCTTTTTCCGTCCTTTCCCGGCTGCACTCTCAAAGTTAGCCCTTTAAGAACCAACAAAAGAACGCGTGCGCGCGTACATATATAGGTGCGTCTGTTTTTCGTTCTCTTTTGGCGGCAGGATCTTTCCCGCCGGGCCCCTCCGGAGGTCGCATGCCCTGCGGCCCCCGGAGCGACCGCCGGCCCGTGGCCGGCAGCTGCTTGGTTTTTATTACGGTATCCACCACATGGCGATCTGTTTTTTGTCTGTATACCGGGCCAGCGACATCTCAATGGCCGCCCCGTCACTGCGCGTCCAGCTGCGCAGCGGCGCAATGGCGTCGGCGCTGTCCAGCATAGCAAGGCATATACGCATATAGTCCGCCTTCTCCAGCCCCTCCGGCAGCACCGACGGATTCAGTGGTATGTGCCCCAGCTCCCGCGGCTTCTCCTCCGCCTCGGCAAATTCTGCCCTGTAGTTCTCGTTCCCGGTGATCTTTCCGGCTATGTAGACCTTCATTTGCCCACCTTCCTGCTCACAAAAATTCCCTCCACGCTCTCATCCATGGCCCATACCGGGCCTTCCGGCGCAGTAAGGGCCGCAAATGCCTCACGCAAGCCCGGCAGGACCTGCGGGCAGCATTTTTTTACCGCCGAGCAATATTGGTTGATCATGAATCCAAATTCGGCCACGACCGTAGCCGGTGTCCCTTCCACGTCGAAGTGCTGTATGCCATTGTCAATGCGTACGTTAATCATCGATTGTCCTCCTCTCCGTCCTGTGTATTTCCACTTTCCACCCGATGCCAAGCGGGCTACGGATGAACTTTCCCTCGAGTATTGCTTTTTTCACGCACTCCCCGGCTTGTTCCGCCAGCAATTCTGTCGCTTCTCGGATTTCCGTCGGAGTTTCTGTGCCGGCCAAGGCCAAATAGTCCCCATACAGGATTCTGTCCGGCTCATACGCCGAGCATGGCCCCTCCACACAGTAGCTTGTTATTCCCGGCTCCGAATAATATGCGCATACGCCGTCGAGCCGATAGTATGCACAGGGGAGCGCCCGTTCTCTCCGGAGCTGTGCCTCATTTTTCAGCAGCCCCTCAATGCGGTCCGCCGCTTCCCGGATAATAGCGCACCCATGCACGCCGCAGCTGCGCTCATGTCCACATCCCATGCAGGCGATGCTTCCGGTCTCCACCTTCAGCCGCCGCAGCGCTTGCAGTAGATCCTTGTCACACATCGCGTTCTCCTTCACCGTTCATCTTTGCCCCACAGTTTCCGCAATACTTGTGTCCGGCATAATCTGCCCACAAAACCGGGTCCACATTGTCAAACCCCCACCCACAAACAGAGCATTTCACCGCACAACCCACAGGGCCGATCTCACCAATCATCCAACACCCATTCGCCGCCGCGCGCCCCTCCTTCTCCACCCGCAGCAGCTCGATCAGGTGATTAAGGTCCTTCCCGCCGGCCACGATCTCGCCCTCAAACTTCTTGTACTCGGCGCAGATCTCTGGATCCAGGCCGGTGTCCTCGTAGGCCTTGAGCCGCCAATAAATTTCCATCGCACGTTCTCTGACGGCGGTACAGTCAATTATCGTCCTCCGCGTCGTATGCTCGTTGATCCGCTCGTCAGGCACTGTCAGTCGATTCATCTCGCGCCACCCTCTCTCATTCCATTTCCTGCATATAGCGCCAGCTCTGCGGCGGACGCTCTACCTCATACAGCGCCGGCCTATACCGCGGCAACGGATATTCCTCCTCGGAAATTTTAGGCCACTCTACAAAGACGCGCGCGTCAGAGATATGCCAGCCATAGCCCCGATTCCCTTTACCGATATAGGCAGCAAGCTCGTCATAATCCAAGCACGCCATCTCCAGGTGTTCGTAGTTCCAATCCCTAATACAGCCGTTATCAAGCACATCGATTGGAAAAATTCTGTCGCATGTGATCTCTCCAATAACCTTTCCGCCGCCGAAAAAATTAGGGAGTGGATACTCCAGTTCGATGTAGTCCTCGTACTCGCGTTTGGGCTTTGTGCAGTAGATGTAGCACTTAAACGGAGCCTTTAGCTTTGGCCGGTTTTTTCGCACTTCAATGGTTTTCTCTCCTCGCAGGATCTTCTCGCACCACTTCGGGCGTATGCTGATAAGTACCGCCCACGGTGTCAGCAGATACGGGTCATTCATGTTCATGGTTGATCTCCTATCTCATACGCCGCTTTCCGCCCGCTGCAAATCTTGCGCTCTGCCGCACATACCGCTCCCGGGCGGCGGTGTTGGATTGATCCACCCACGGCTTTTCCTCCAGCCGTCGGACTTCATATTCCCGGAAAGCCTCGCAAGCCTTCCGGCAGGCCCCGCAGGGGAGCCTATCCGGGCAGTCCTTCACACAGGGGCTTTTCATGCCGCCCATTGCTTCACCAGTGCCTGCACGGCATTCTGCAGCTTTTTTGCGCTCTCCGGGTCTTTTCCCCGGATCCGCCGGATGGCATCCGTCATCAGGCCAAAGTCCTCCTGCACCCGCCGGAACAGCTCCTTGAATACCGCCATGTCCCCGTCCGCCAGGGCCAGGTCCTTCCGGGCCTGTGCCAGGGCCTCCACGGCCTCCTGGGCCTCCCGCCGGGCCCTTTCCACGGATGCAGAGGACGCTTCCTCCACCTCGCTGCGGATCTTCGCCAGGACGCTTTCCGGCACATGGGGGTTGTTCCGGGCCTCCTCAAGCTCCCGCCGGAGCTGCTCCTCCCGCTCTTTGGCCTTCTTCTTTTCCTGCTCCAGGCGCTGCTGGGCGGCGGCCACCTTTCCCTCCATCTGATGGAGGGCCGCCCGGCCCTCCCCTGCCATCTGTTCCTGGGTCTCCACCTTGTCCCGGAGCGTTTCCAGCTCCGCCAGGGCGTCCGCCTGCGCCAATTCCCGGGCCTCGGATTCCTCCGCCCGGCGCACCGCCGCGTCCCGCTCCTTGATGAGCCTGTCCAGCTCCCGGCTGGATAGGTCCTCCACATGGTGCTCCTCCACAAATTCCTCCCGCTCCTCTGCCGGCACAGCCAGCAGCTTCAGGGCGTGGGTATAGGGCAAATTCCCAAGCGCTTGGGAATTTGCATCCCCGAAAAGGGATACCTGCTTAGCTCCGTATTCCTCGAAGATCTTCATGAAATTGTTGGCCGTGGAGCGGCTGAAATCCACCTCATTTTCCAGCCATTCGCCCCATTCGCCGTGCTCCAGCAGGCTCTTGGCCTCCTTCAGCCGCCGTCCGATCTCGATGGCGTAGTTCAGGATCATTCCCTGGGCCTGCCTGTGCAGGGTCCGTATCTCCGTTGTCACCGTCTGGATGTCTCTCTGTGCCGCCATGGGCACACTGATGGTCTCGCTCATGCCGTTTTCCTCACTTTCCGTTTTTTGATGATGGGCCGCCCGGCCTTGTCCCGCTTGCTGCCGCCCTCCAGCCATCTCTGCCACTCGTCCAAAAATGCCGCATAGATCTCCCGGGGGTCCTTCCGCTGGGGATTGTCCTTGCAGGCGGACCGTTCGTCGTCCCAGCCGTGTATCTGCCGGATGGTGCTGCCGTAAATCTCAATGGTACACAGCGGCTTTCCCGGGGCGCTCCGCCGCCGCAGGAACAGGATCGTGGTGGCGCCGCTGATGTGCCGGTCAGCATAGCCGCCCACGCAGTGGTGCAGCAGCTTCCCCTCCCGCACGATTTCCTCCGCATTCACCGCCGGACGCACCAGCAGCTCTCCGTCCGTGTAGGTGTACTTCCGGGCAAGGCTTTTTACCCGCCCCCGGAATTTCTCCAGCTTCTTCCTCCTCTCCTCGGCGAATGCCGCCCGGCGCTCCGCCTCCGCCTTTCGGCGCCGTTCGGCCAGCACAGCGGACCAGGCCGCCGTCACCTGGTCATGCTTTTCCTCAAATTCCCGTGGCATCAGGAATATGGGGTTGTTCAGGTCCAGCCCCACCCCTTCCGCCGCCACAAGGTAGTCCACATAGGTGTCCAGCGCACCGCGTAAGGTGCGCTTTTCTAAGCAGTGCTTATCCATGTACCGCAGCAGCTTCCCGATGCTCACGCCGTGCTCCCGCATCCGCTTCAGCAGCATTTTCTGTTTGTTCCCGTCCATCTGGATCTGCGCAAAGCGCAGGCAATCCTCCAGCGTGCTTTTCCCCTTTTGCCTGCGGTAGATCCCCAGGGCCTCTATCCGCATCCAGGAGTATATATCGGCCTCCTGCAGCATCCGCAGCTCCCTGGGCTTCACACCCAAAAATTCCGCCGGCGTCTCCGCATCCCAGTGGATGGCGGCTGCGTTTTTCCTGCCATTTGCTACAAGGTCCCTCACAGCATCCTCCATGCCGCACTTCATCAAGAATTCGATTTGTCGGGGATAGAAGCAGCAGGCCGTCAGCGTCCGGGTCACCTCGTCACTCAGCCCCACCTTTTTCACGCCGCAGTAGCGGAATTCACTCTTTCCGATCTCCTCCATGCCGATGATCTCATAGCCCAGGCCATACTCTTGGCACCAGCCGAAGGGACGCTCCGTTTCCCACGGCGTCTTGCCTTTTCCCGGTTCCGTCTGGCATTGGTAGTGCTTTATGGGGCCGTTGCCATACCACCCGTAATCCCGCCCGGCGCACTCCGCCTTCCCAGGCCGGAATCGGTAGATCCGCAGCAGCTTTATGTCGGGTCCTTCCGTGGACCGCTCTACACATCCGTAGTCCTTGGTGCAGTCGTAGGCGCAGGCCCATAGGGCGCCCCGCCACTGCCGCAGCGTCAGCACCCGCCGGAATTCCCACAGGTTTTTCCGCCCTCCGGTGTATTGTATCTCCTTCACAGCCGCCTGGGCTCCGCACCAGGGGCATTCCACCCGGGCCTGGCTGTTGGGTGCATTCTTGTCTTTGCCCCAGCGGACGTCCGGGGCCGGTGCATGGGGTGCCGTCAGCAGGGTAAGCTCCCGGTCCGTCACCGCGCCGTACAGCTTTTTGTGTACGCCGCAGCAGGTGGTCCACACCTCCACCGTCTTGCTCCGCCGGAAGATGTATGCCTGAAACCGGGCGTTTATCTGCTTCTTTTCCCTCTCCGTCAGCTTCGGTGCCAGCCGCACCAGCTTCTCCGCATTGGATTCCATGCCGGCCACCTCACAAAAAGTCCGCCAGGTCCAGCACTTTCCGGCTGTGGGCCTCCTCCGTCACCCGGTTGGGGCAAAGATCGATCTCCATCACCATGCGGATCTCCGCGCCCTTGAAGTAGTACTGTACCGCCTTGCGGTAGGCATCCATATCGGAGATGGACGTCCCCACGCCCTTCTCCACCGCCGCCATGCAGTCCCCAAAGCTCCCGCCCTGGGCCACCGCCTGGGCAAATTCATCGTCCTGGCGGATAAAGGATTCCAGCGCCTCCCGCACAGCCCTCTTCATGGCCCCGGCTTTGGCGCCCTTCACACTGTCATATTCTTTTTTCAGCCGCTCCAGCGCCTGGTCGGTAAATTCATTCATAGTTTTCCTTGCCTTTCCCTCTGCGCTGTGCTATACTGTCAGCGTAGAGATTTGATACGCATTGATCTCTTTGCCCCGGTGGAAGTGGTATTCCGCCGGGGCTTTTTCTTATTGCCGCATTAGGCTCTCGATCTCATCCCGGATGGGGCATCCGAAGCAGATGTCGTCCAGCTGCTCCTGCTCCCCCACCTCCAGTGGGTAGCGGCACCTGTCGCAGATGTCCTCCATCAGCTCATCCAGCTCGTTGGTATATCCCATGGCTTATGCCTCCGTTCCTTTCTCCAGCAGGTTCCGGATCTCCTCCAGGGTTCTCCGGCGCAGATCCACATACTTTTCATTCGTTCTTTGCAGCTCCTCCCGAAGCTTGACCACCATCACCCTGTGTCCCTCATTGGCTCTGCGCTGCGCCTCGATCTCCGCCCGCTGCACCTGCAGCCCCCTGGCGATGCTGCACAGGAACGCCGTGTCCTGCAGCACGCACGGCTCCTCCGTGCAGCGCTCGGCGCAGTGGTCGTCATCCACGCACAGCGCCATCTGGTCCAGGATCTCCTGCACCGTCCACTCCCGCTTCAGCGCCGAGCGTCCTTCCTGTCTCTCTGCCATTTTGTCTCCTCCTCATCATGCTTTCTATGTCCGCCTTGGCCTGGCGGATCTCCGCCGCCGCAATGCCCATGTACCGCACGCACATCCCGTGGCACACAGCCCGGTCCGTGCAGTTCAGGCAGCAATCTCTCTTTTTCAGCCCGCCCACGTCACTGTGGCCTCCCGTCTGCCAAACCGCAGGGCCTCCTCGTGGGAATCCATATAGATGTCTATGATGTTCCCGGTAAATGCGCCCGTGTCCTCCGCCCGGTAGGCTTGTCCGTCTATGTATACCGTTGTTCCCAGCGGGATCACCTCCGGATCTACGCCCACCGTCCGCCCGGCCGTGGGCACAGTGCCGGAAGCGGTGTTTCCCCCGGCCCATTGGCCGCAGCATTTTTCGCATGGGCAATAGGCTGTCAGCTCGCACACCAGGGAGATCATCTGCACGTCCGGCTTCTCCGGCTCCTCCCGGATGAGCACACATTCCATGGGCTCGGCGTCTTTCTCATCGGCGCATCGCACTCCCGCCGCCAGGATCACCCCCAGGGCCGCCAGCAGCAGTGCCGCCACCCCGATCCTTCTGTCCATCCCGCAGCCCTCCGTCAGCCGGTCTGCAGGCTCAGTTCCACGCCGGCCACGCCGCCGACGTCATAGCGCACCTGCACCAGCGCATTGTCCACCGTCTCGCCGTCACCGGTGGCACGGATCTCCACCTTGCTGCCGTCGTAGCACTCGCACACGCACCGCAGCACCTCCAGCAGGGTGCTTGCGTCCATGGGACTCCGTTTTTCTGCCGGCTTCTCACACACCGGTTCCTTCTCCCGCTCCGGGCTCTCCGCCGGAGCGGCTTCCGTTTTGTTGGGCTTCAATTTCATTCTCCGTCTCCAATCCTTTACTCTGTTTTGCGTCTCGCCCAGGGCCTCCGCAATAGCCAGGTCGTCCAGGCCGTCCCGATATAGGCTCATAGCCCGCAGCTCGTCCATGGGCGGCTTCTTTGGCGCTCCGCCTCCGGTTTTGGCCATCTGCACGCCCCGCAGGTCGCACTGCAGCTCCCGGAGCTTGTCCAGCACCTCCGCCTTTGTCTTTATATTCAGGTCCGCCAGGATGCGCACCTGCGCGTTCCGGTCCTTACAGGTCCTCCACATGGACTCGATCTCACTGTCCGTCATGGTCCAGCTCATGGCCCACACTCCCTTCCGTTTTTTCCAGCAGCCGCATAAAGAGGTGCGCCATGGTCCCGGCGCCCAGCACCGAGCAGATGATCCCAAACAGTTCCATATTCCGCCCTCCTCACGCCAATGTTACCTGCTCCAGCAGGTAACGCACAGCCTCAGCCATCACGCCCTCCGCCGGATAGATGACCGCCAGGCCGCCGCCATCGTCGCAGACCATCAGCCCGTCCGCGATCTCGATCCCGTCGGGCTCTGCAACGATGATGTTCGCCAGGCCCTCGTCAAAGGTATGCACCGTGCCGGTGCCCTCCTCCTGCCATACGCCCCGGTGCTTCCAGCTCATGGGCGTCCGCCGGAGGGTGCGCCGCTCCGCGCCGTCTACTCGGTTGCGCACGCCGTCCCAGTGGCTCATGGCCACGTCCAGCATTTCCTGCTGCACGTCGTCCTTCCGCACGCTGTAGGCCGTGCCGTCGGGAATTTCCCCCAGGTGCAGCGCCAGCAGCGACAGCACCTTTCGGCTCACATTCCTGCGGCTCATTTCCACGCCCATCTCGTCTGTGGTGATCACCAGTGTGTCCCCGGCCGCGTACACCTCATAGCCCGCCCCTCTCCAGGCTGCCTTCATGGCGGCACACAGGGCTTTTTCTTCGATCATGGCTTGTCCTCCTTACTTACGTCCCGAAGGGGGCCTCTTTCGCCCCCATGTACCAGGTCTTTTTCAGCCGCAGCGCGGTCTGTTCCCGCTCGGTCTCCAGGGTCTTTTTGCAGGCGTCGCACAGCATGCCTTCCGCGTTAAAAAATCGGCCGCACCGCTGGCATACGTGCCGCATGGCCCGCCAGCTGCGCACGCAGCGCATCTCGGCCACCAGCTTGCCCCAGGGCAGGCCCCATACCTTGGCGGCCTCCACCGTGGCCAGCTCCCAGCTTTCCGCTGCTACCCACACCTTGCCCAGGTCCGGGTGTGATACCTCCCAGCAGCGCATCTCCTTCTTGGCCATGCCTATCACCTCCTCACAGATAGCTCCGGCCGAAGATCCGCCGGAACTCCTCCACCGTCCAGCCCTGCTGCTCCATGGCCATCCTCTGCCCCATAACGTGGAGCTTGTCCATGGATTCCCGGCAGTTGTGTGCGGCCTTTTCGCCAAATATGTGGCACTCGTAGTGGTGCAGCGGCACCACCAGGCCGTACCTCTCGCTGTTGCGCCGGTTGCTCCCGCCGAAGATGTGGTGCTTGTCCAGCGGGTCCAGGCTGGTCCCGGGCTTTCCGCACAGGGCGCAGTATCCACTTGTCATCTTTTCGCCCCCTCGTCTCTTTCGCAGAGCTTGTATCCGTACCGGGCCAGCACCCGGTTTAGCTCTGCCCGGTTCCGGGCGGCTCGTTCCGGGTCGTGCGGTGGAATGTATACCCGCACTCGGGTGGTCCCGCCCTTGCCGTAGTCCCATGTAACGATGTACCCGTCCTCCGTGTCCGTGGTTGTCTTGCTGATCAGGTCCGGCATTTTGCTCATACACTCCACCTCCTTCTCCTGTTTATGCGGTCTCCGGGTTGTCCTATGCCGTCCCCGGCCTGTCTTATCCGGCCTTTTCGCCACTCTGTGCGCTCCTGGCCCCATCGGCCAGGCCCGCCGCATAGGCCAGCGCCATGTTCTCCTGCTCGGCGCTCAGCCGGCTGGCTTTCACCGCCAGCGTCTCCAGCATGGCCTTTTCCTGCTCGCTCATGCTCTCACCTCCTCGTCCATGTCCGTCCATTCCATGTCGGTGTAGTGGTCCTTCCACCGGGCCGGGTTCTGCATAGCTATGGCGCTGTCGCCGTCCCGCCACCACAGCTTCCGGCTCTCCGGGTCTCGCTCGTCCCGGAAGAAGTAGCCCACAATGTACTGCACTCTCCCGCTGTCCCCGAAGCCCTTCACCCTCCGCCGGATCACGCACAGCCGCCTTACCTCCGGGCGCCCGTCCGCCTTTCTCAGGTTCAGTTCTCGCCACTTCATGGCCATCGCCCCTTTCGTACTCATTAAGCCTCGCCTGACTGCGGCGCAAACGCATTTGACGGCACCTCGAATTTCTGTTATTCTTGTCATAGCCCGATTCGGGCTATCACGCCCGGGCTACAGGAAGGGGGTGCATAACTATGACAGGTGATCTCAGCGCGGCGGTAGACTTCTACTTTGCTTACGCTCTTTTCCTCTTCAAGGTCATGCACCTATCCCAGAACCTTGGCGGGAACCATCCCGCCGGTGCCTTTGGTGCGGCATTTGCCGCCGGTTCGCGTCTGTAGTAGGCACCCTGCATCGTTAGCCTCACTGATGCCCAGCGGGGAGATCAGCCCGTCGTAGCCGGGCCTGCGTTACTGCGCAGGCGAACAAGAAATGCAATGGTGCAGCCTGACAGTTTCGATGCAGAATGTTCAGTGCGCAGGATCCTGCCCCGTGTGGCATCACGGGGCAGGTGATTCCGTTTGCGCCGCAGTCAGCCGAAGCCTAAGAACTCCCGTAAGATTTCCTCCGCCGAATAAGCGCCTTGCGCATCCTGTGGTTCTCCCGCTTCTTCCGTGGCGGCTTTTCCGTCATCGCCCGAGCAATTTCGCACCCGTTCTTTCCCCGGCAGCATCGTTTCCGCAGCGCCAGCCAGGTGCCGTTTTCGTCCGCCGTAGTGTTGGCAAGTCTTTTCAAGACTTCCTGTGCCCTCGTCGTCTCGCTCATTCAAATCGCCTCCCCTCGCCAAGTAGTTTTCAATGTCGATCCCTTGCTTGATTTTCTCCCCCTTATGCGGTACAGTGGATGTATCACATATAAAGGAGGTGATAAATGTGGCCAGTGTAAAGATTTGTCCACTCCGTTCTACGGCGCAGCAGGAGGTCTCCTGCCATGTCAACTGTGCGTGGAACATCAGCGCATCTCTGGATAGTCTGCCGGTCTGCGCCGCCGCGAGTCTTGCCTCTCTCGCCGGAAATATGTCCACGCTGACCGCCATCGCGGACACTACCGTGCGTCGCCCGCGTCCTCAGCAGCCGTAACCTCTAAATAGTCCCATACGGCGCTCAGGATTGCTCGCACATCGGAGCAGGTGGCCTTTGCCTCAGCAAGCACCTTGGCCACCTGCTTCGTCGTCTCTTTATTTTTTTCACTCAGCCAAATTGTCTCTCGCATTTGTTTACCTCCCGTTTATTATTCATTCAGTTTTGCCTACAATCGGCTCGTCCCCATCTTCGGCGGCCCCATCGGCTAACCGCAGCGTCAGCCAGGTTCCGCTTTCGTCCTCCGTAGTGTTGGCAAGTCTTTTCAAGACTTCCTGCGCCCTCGTCGCTTCACTCATCCCATCACCTCCTACTTGCATTTTTTATCGGAATCTGTCATACTGTACTCGCCCTTAAGGGAACGCCCATGGGCGGGAAAGGATGTGATTGCCATCGAGGGGATGCTCTCCGGCGTCATTTTGCCTTCCCTGTGTCTGCGGTAACCGCTCGGCAGAGGTGGTGGCCCCACCCGTTCGGCGCGTAAGCGTTGCGGCCATGCCCAGTGCTGGCTGCCAGCAGCAGCAACATGGTGCAGACTGAGCCAGACGAGATGCGGGAGGTGGCAGCCTCCCGTCTTCTCATGTTGGGCGCTCCCTTAAATGCAAGTTTGTGTCGAAAAAAATTAATGCAAGGTCGTGATACAATGGATAAATTCATGGAAATCCTCGAAAGATTCTACTGTCTCATTTACACATTCGCTTGGCTCGGTCTGCTGGACTGGCTCGAAAGTAGCGGTGCATTTGAGCGAGTATTTAAGCGTCCTATGGCCTATTGGCACGGAGTGGTTCTCCTGTTGATCTTTGTCGCGCTGGCCGTTGTTCTGCCCGTAGCCTTTTATTTTGCTTCGTCCTTTGTCTACCAAATTCTGCCGTGGCAATTTAAGTACGATACTGTGAAAGTTTCTTCACTTCGTTTTTGCTGCGACCACGCAGCGGCAAATGGTTTCCCTGTTACCTACAAGGAACTGGAGGAGCTGGAGTTTGCCCCCTACTTTTCCTCTGAGCCATTTGACCCGTTCGTCTACCATGTATTGAAACAGCGAACTCTTTTTATGAATTCCGTCCTCGATTCTCTCCTTTTCCGCCGCAAGCTCCTAAAAATAGTCGAGTGGATATTTGTAATCATTTATCTGTTTTTGCCAAGAAACTAATTCTTTTATCGTCTCTCGCATTTGTTTACCTCCCATCGCCAAAGTCTTCAATGTTATTCCGTATTATCGCTTTGCAATAATAAAATATCACAACGATATAGCGTTGTCAATAGTTTTTTGAAAAAATATATTGCAATGCAATATTTTGTGTGTTATAC
>CAVHKA010000002.1:0-11259 GCA_963636325.1 Agathobacter sp.
CAACCCCTCCGTCAACGCTTCGCGTTGCCACCTCCCCTTACACAGGGGAGGCTTTTGCTGCGCATCATTCAAGAATAAAACCGGCCTTGCGGCCGGTTTTTAGCTTTCGGAAATGTAGAGTTCCTCCGCCTTTTGCTGGGCCGCGATCAGACACTCCATTGCCTTCGCCACTTCGGAACGGGCAAGGAGTTCGATCGCATCCGTAACGGCGTTAAATAACACCGTATAGTACTTGGGTATATCTCCCATGTATATCACCTCGCATTTTGTGCTACAAAATATAATGCATCATTATAACGCAAAATGCAATACATTTTTCTTATAAATTTGTATTACGGGGTGCATTATGGCAAAATTCAAGATTCCCAAACCTCCGGGTTCCACCAACAAATCCATTCGCTTTCCCAATGAGCTGATCCAGGCCGTAGAGGAAGCCATCCGCGGGACTGACTGCACATTTTCTGCATTTGTGGTAGAAGCGGTGCGCGTGGCACTGGAAAATCTGGAAGAAGAATAAAACCGCCCTCGTGGGCGGTTTTTTCTTCTGCTTTTTTCTTATTGGGGCAGTTGGCGGTAGAGTTCGCGGCACTTGGCGTTGGTGGCCCAGACGCTGCCAGGCTGCCGGGGGTCGATGGCGCTGCCGTCCAGACGGGTGAGGTGTCCGCCCGCCTCTTCTAAAATCAGGCTGCCGGCGGCGAAGTCCCAGGGGGACAGGCGGCACTCGAAGAAGATCTCGATGCGCCCGGCGGCCACCTGGCAGATGTCCAGCTCGGCGGAGCCGAAGCGGCGGAAGTCCAGCGTGTGGTCATAGAGCCAGCGCATGATGGCGAAGCTCCGGTCGGTATAGCGGCGGTCATAGATGGTGCTGCCGCACATGCAGATGGCGTGGCCCGCGTCATGACCGGACACATGGATGGGCCGCCCGTTCAGCGTGGCTCCATGGCCCCGCTCCGCCGCGTACAGCTCCTCCACGAAGGGGTTATACACCACAGCATAGCGCACCTGTCCCTGATGGCACAGGGCTACGGCGATGTTGCTGTAATGCAGCTCACGCACAAAGTTGGTGGTGCCGTCGATGGGATCGACGATGAACGTCCAGTCCTTCGTCAGGGCCTCGTGCTGCCCCTCCTCACCGAAGAAATCCGCCTCGGGGCAGAGGGCCAGCAGCTCTCGCCGCAGGAACTCCTGCACCGCCACATCGTATTTCGTCACCAGATCCGCCGCGCCGGTCTTTTCCCGGGTGTCCCGCTCGATATGATGGGCGTCGCGGATCATGTCGCCCGCCTGACGCACAATGGCAATGATCTTTTCCAGCATACGTTACCTCCTGATGGCCCGCCCGGCGCAGCGTCCGGTGGGGCGTCCGTTTTCCAGTGCGGCCTCGCCATTGACCAGCACAAGAGACATCCCCTGCGAGGTCTGCTGCGGCTCCGTATAGGTGGCCCGCTCGTGAAGGGCCTGGGGATCGAACACGCACACGTCGGCGTCATAGCCCGCCGCCAGACGGCCCTTGCCGGTCAGGCGCAGCACCTGCGCGGGACGATCCGTCAGCTTGTGGACAGCCTGCTCCCAGGTGAGCGCGCCCTTCTCCCGGACAAAGTGCTCCAGCAGGTGGGTGACGTTGCCGCAGACGCGGGGATGCAGCTGGCCCTCGGTGGGGTAGGTGGCGTCGGAGATGACGCAGGACAGGGGCAAACGGAGAATGTCGCAGATGTCCTCCTCCGAGGCCATGAAGTCGATCATGGTGATCTGGCCATGCTCACGGGCCAGCAGCTCGCAGCAGGAGGACAGGGGATCCTGTCCCATCAGGGCAGCGATCTCCATCAGGTTATGGCCCTGATAGGGGTGATCCTCCGGGCAGTGGAGGGAGGTGAGATAGATGCCGTCCCAGCCTGCCAGCTTGGCGATGTCGTCAAAGCCCACGCCGCTTTCGATGCGCGCGGCCAGCTGGCGGCGCACCTCTTTATCCTTCAGGCGCTCCACCACCGCCTCCATGCCGCCGGTGAGATAGTCCGGCGGCAGAATGTGCAGCAGCTGGGTGGAGCCGGCGGTATAGGGATACGCGTCGCAGTCCACGGCAAGGCCCTCGCTTTGCGCCTGCACCAGCAGGGACAGCACCCGGGGGATCTTTTTGCCCCAGTTATCCCGGCCCATGGCCTTGAGATGGCTGATGTGGACGGGGCAGTTCAGCGCACGGGCCACGTCGATCATCTCCCGCACCGACTCCACCACGCCGCCGCCCTCCTGCCGCATGTGGACGGTGACGGGGATATCCGTCCCGGCCACCGGCTGTAAGGCCCGGATGAGGTCGGCGGTGGAGTAGAAGCACTCCGGCGCGTAGCCAAGGCCCAGACTGACGCCCAGCGCCCCGTCGGCAAGGGAGCGCGCCATCCGGCGGTGGATGGCGGCGAAGTGGCCGTTCTCCAGCTCCGTCAGCTGATAGCCCGCCGCGTCGGCCCGGAGGGTCCCCGCGCCCACCAGCATGGCCACGTTCAGGGGCAGGGCGGGCAGGGAGCGGAAATACCCCGCCATAGAGCGGGTATCCAGCTGGGGCGGCAGCGTGCCTGTGATGGGCTGCAAATACGCCCGGATGGCCGTCTCGTTATCGGGGCCGAAGGGCGCGGCGGACAGGCCGCAGTTGCCGTTGACGATGGTGGTCAGGCCCTGACACAGCTCCCACTCCCCAAAGCCGGGGCGGAAGGCCGCGCCGTCGGCGTGGCGATGGATGTCGATAAAGCCGGGGGTGACGGTCAGGCCGGTGCAGTCCACTACCCGGCGAGCTTCGACCTGGGACAGCTGTCCCACCGCGGCGATCTTTCCGTTTTCGATGGCGATATCTGCCGCAAACGCGGCGCGGCCGGTACCGTCAATGACAGTACCGCCCCGCAGAAGTGTATCAAACACAGGGATAAACCTCGATTTTTATGAGATCAGTGCCGCAGGGGCAGCGTCACCGTAAAGCGGGTGGCCCTTGCGTCGCTGGCGGCGGTGATGGCGCCCTTGTGGCGGCGGACGATCTGTTGGGCGATGGCAAGGCCAAGGCCGAAGCCGCCCGCGCCGGTGCGGGCATCGTCCACCCGGTAGAACCGGTCAAAGAGATGGGGCAGCTTGTCCGGCGGGATGGGGTCACCGGGGTTTTCCACCGCCAACACTACGCTTTTGCCGGAGATATCCAGCGTCAGGCGGATGGGCGCGTCCTTGGCGGCGTATTTTACGGCATTGTCCAGCAGGATATCCAGCAGCTGATCCAACTGCTGCCGGTCGCCGGACAGGGACGCGCCGTTCTGGATGTCGTATTGCAGGGGATGCCCCGCCTCAAAAGCCACCGGCTCGAACCGCAGGGCGGCGTCGGTGACCAGATCGCTGAGATCCAGCGGCGCGAAGGGCGCGGCGCGGCCGCTCTCCGTCCGGGAGAGGGTCAGCATATCCTCCACCAGCGCCTTCATGCGCCGGGACTCCACGGAGATGTTGTCCACATACTGGCGCTGCTCCGGCTGGGCAGAGGTCTTCAGCAGGTCGGCGGAGGACAGGATCACCGTCAGGGGCGTTTTCAGCTCGTGACTGGCGTCGGAGAGGAACTGCTGCTGATTCTGCCACGTCCGGGCCACGGGCCGGGTAACAAAGCCGCTCAGCAGCCAGCTGAGGCCGAACAGCACCAGCAATGCCGCCGCGCCGATCAGCAGGCAGACCCGCACCAGCGCGCGAAGGGTGGCCTGCTCGAAGGTGCTGTCCATAAAGGCGATGCGGACGGTGAGGGCGCCCTCCAAGCGGAAGTAGCGCATATGCTGCGTCCGCAGCACGCCGCTGTCCGCGTCGGCGGACAGGGCCGCCGTCACCAGCGGCAGCAGGGTATCCTCGTCCTGCAAATCATAGTAATTGCTGCCGGAGACGCGGACGGTGCCGCTGGGCAGCACCTCCGCCACGAAGCAGGGCACCCGGGCCTCGGACGTGCCGGAGACCACCGCCTGCCGCAGCTGGTATTCATAGCTTTCGGCAATGTTATTGCGGGAAAAGAGGTACACACAGGCGAACACCGCCGTCAGCACCAGCGCTGACACCAGCAGCGTTACGCCGGTGATCTTCCAGCGCAGTTTGCGGATCATGCGTCCACCTCCTGGGTCAGGCAATAGCCCAGCATCCGCAGCGTCTTGATCTTCACCTGGGAGTGCAGGTGGGTCAGCTTCCGCCGCAGGAAGGAGATATAGACCTCCACATTGTTGTCCTCGGCCTGGGAGTCATAGCCCCAGACCTTGATGAGCAGCTGCTCCTTGGTGACCACCTGGGCGCCGTTGCGCATCAGGAGCTCCATCAGGTCATACTCCCGGCGGCTGAGCCGCACCTCCCGGCCATTGCAGCTGAGGGTGAACGTGCCGCGCTCCAGCGACAGGTCGCCCCAGGTGAGGGTATCGCTCTCCTGCAATGGGCCGCCGCTCCGCCGCAGCAGGGTGCGGACGCAGGCCAACAGTTCCTCCGGCTCGAAGGGCTTGGTGAGATAGTAGTCCGCGCCGCAGTCCAGCCCGTGGACCCGGTCGCTCAGGTCACTTTTGGCCGTCAGCATCAGCACGGGGGTGGCGATACCGGCGTCGCGGAGCTGCCGGGCCACCTGAAAGCCGTTCAGGCCCGGCAGCATCACGTCCAGCACCATCAGGTCATAGATGCCGGTCAGGGCGTTGTCCAGACCGCTGACGCCGTCATAGCACACGTCGGCGGTATAGCCCTGCCGGTGCAGCAGCTGGCGCAGGGTGTCCGCCAGACGGGTCTCGTCCTCCACGATCAACAGGCGCATGGGACCGCCTCCTTACTTACAGCAGCGCCAGAAACGCCGCCACTTTATCCTGAGACACCAGATACACGGTGGTGTCGTCGTTCAAGGTCGCGTAATAGCTGCCGTCCTCCCGCAGCGCGCCCAGCGTCAGGGTCAGGGTGGTCTCGGTGCCCACGGTGTTGACATAGGCGGCGGTGACCGTCGCGGTGGGGGCGTCCAGGCCGCACAGGGGCGCGGCGTCGGGTGAGGGATCGAAGTTGAAGCAGCTGTCAAAGGTGAAATCCGCCAGCGCGGCCTCCATGGCCTGCACCTGCTCCGTGACCTCCCGGTCATCCCGGAACCAACCCTCGTCCGTTTTGGTCAGGCGGACGGTCTTGTCCTCCGCGCCGCCGCGAAGGGTGATGACCGTCAGGTTGTCGTCGGTCAGCTCCGGCAGGGTGGGCAGCACCGCCATGCTGTATACGTTGCTGTTCATCCGCTGTACGAACTCGTCGGCCACCAGAAAGGTGCCCTCCTGTCCGTCGATGGCCATGTACCACTGTCCGTCGTCCTTCTGGTCTCCGAAGCGCAGGGTGGTGGTCTCTTCTCCCACCGTAACGGTGAGATAGCGCTCCGTGTCATCAAGACCGGCGTCCGCCGCCTCGACGGCGGGCGTCACCGGCGTCAGGGTCGCGGACATGGCGTCCAGCTCCGCCAGCGTCTCCTCGATATAGGCGGCATCCAGCGGGAAGCTCTCGTTGTCCACCCACTTCCAGGTATCCTCGTCCTTCCGGAAGCGGCAGGTGATCTGGCTGTTGTCGTATTCCAGATAGCTGGCCTCGGTCATGGGCAGCTGGGCGCTGTTGGACAGGGTGTTGTTATCCACTGCGTCGGCGGTATCCTCCGGCGCCTTGCCGCCGCAGGCTATAAGGGCCAGCGTCAGCACAAGGGCCAGAAGCAGTAAAATGATACGTTTCATGGGGTTCCTCCTCCGGGGTAAAATGCATTACAACACTTTAATATACCAGAGAATAAAGGAAAAGAAAAGTCAAAATTATGAATTTTGGCCCATTTCGGGCAAAAAGCGCCCGCCAGAGGGCTCCTCCGGCGGGCGAACGACGCTTATTGGTACAAAACCGTGACGGCGGCATGGTTGACAACCCCGGCGGCACAGCTCTCTTCCAGCAGGGCCAGAATGGCGGAGGGCGTACCCTGCACCCATACGCCCCGGCTCATGAGCCCCTCTTCCCGGGCAGTGTCCAGCATCAGCTGATACTGGCGGCTGCTGGCCATAATGTTGGCCATACCGGCCAGTCCGGGATGGTCGATCAGGTATTGCAGCAGACTCTCGAAATGCTGCTGAAGGCTCTCGCCGGTGACGGTCTCCAGCTGGAAATCGGGATAGTCCCGGTTCAGGTCTGCCCCGTAATACACGCCCGTGGTCTGAAGGGAGCAGTACAGCGCTTGGGGAACGAATTTGCCCTCCACCTTGGCGGAGAGGAACGTCAGCTCCGGATGGCGCTCCATCAGCGCCGCCAACTCATCGGCGGTCAGATCACGGGTAAAGGTAACGGCGGAGGTGACGGAATAGTAGTCCGGTAGCTGCTCCAGCGCGGCCTCATAGTGCCCGTCCTGTGTACGCTGGGATTGAAAACCCACATAGCCGTAGCCCAGCACAGACAAATCGTTGATGTTCAGCTGCCCCAGCTTTCCCATGCGAAGCGTCACCTGACTGCCGATACCGGAGCGGGTGGCACCGGTGTTGTCGAAAAAGCCCAGGTCCACGGTGTCGCTCATAAAACCGGTGTGGGCGATCAGGCTGCCGCCATAGCTGCCCAGGGGCATATACAGCGCGGTGATGGCAGACATGCCCGCGTCAAACTCGCTGTATGTGTCGAAGTTGTAGCTTTCCTCATCCCGCCAGGGGACGTAGTACACCCGGCGGTTCACCAGCGGCGAGATCACGAATTGCAGCAGCGCCAGAATGGCCAGCACCGCCGCCACCGCCGCCAGTACCGTCCAGCCGGTGCGGCGGTTCATGCGGCGCTTCACCGCCTTCGCCTCCGCCTGCGCCGTTCCGGCAGGCACCTCCGGCAGCTCCGGCAGTTCTCGCGCCGCCAGATAGTCCTCCAGCAGGCGGAATTTTTCCAGCTCCCGCTCCACCAGCGCCGTCTCCTCCGCCGTGGCGGTATGGGCCTGATAGCGGGCAAAGGCTTCCTCAAAATTCATAGCCATCCTCCTCCATTTTCTGCCGCAGCCGTATTCTGGCCCGGCGCAGCCGCTGACGGATCACCGCAGGCGTCACCCGCAGGGCCTCCGCCAGCTCGGCGGCAGACAATCGGGCAAAGCAGTACAGGGCCAGCAGCTCCCGGTCGCTCTCCGGCAGGGCCTCCATGGCCCGGTACAGGGCCGCGGCGTCCTCCCGCTTCAGCAGGAGGCCCTCCGGTGTGGTCTCGTCTATGGTGTCCGGCGGCGGCACGTCGGCCAGATGCTTCTGCCGCCGCTGGTGGTCGATGATCAGGTTCCGCAGCACCCGGAACAGCCAGCCCCGGAAGCTGACCACATCCTCCGGCAGGGACAGCCACGCCCGGTAGAACGCCTCCTGCACCATGTCCTCCGCCAGATGGCGGCTGCGGCACAGGGACTGGGCATACAATAGCGCCGGGGCGTAATATTTCTGATAGAGCTGTTCGTATATGTCCCTGTCCATGGCCTGCTCACCACCTTCTGTATCTAAAGACGGACGAACGCGAAAAGTGTGACATAAGGCCGGGAAGGTGCTTCCCGGCCTTTGCTTGTTTCCTGTTTTTACAGCGCCGCCGCGCCGATGATGCCCGCCTCGTTGCCCAGCTGCGCCGCGGCGATGACAGGGATGGCGCCCTCGCGGCCGCCGAAGCAGTGCTCCGTTACATAGGCCCGGATGGGGGCCAGGATGCGCTCGCCCTGGCGGCTGATGCCGCCGCCCAGCAGGATCATCTCCGGGGCCAGGCTGTTGACCAGATCGGTCAGACCCGCCGCCACATAGACGCACCACCGGTCAATGACCGCCTGCGCCGCCGCGTCGCCCGCGTCGGCGGCCTGGAACACGTCCAGCGCCGTCAGTTCCTCACGGCCATGGAGGGCGGACTCGGGATGCTGCTCACCGGCCCGCTTGCCCTGGCGGATCAGGGCGGTGGCGGAGGCATACGCCTCCCAGCAGCCGTCACGGCCGCAGGTGCAGTGCTCGCCCTCCAGCACCAGCAGGGTGTGGCCCAGCTCCGCGCCCATGGAGCGCATACCGGCGTAAATTTTGCCGTCGATGATGATGCCGCCGCCTACGCCGGTGCCCAGCGTAATGAGGATCATGTCGCGGCAGCCCACCGCCGCGCCCGCCACGGTCTCCGCCAGAGCGGCGCAGTTGGCGTCGTTGCTGAGACGCACGGGGATGCCGAAGCGCTCGTGGAGCATTTTGCACACCGGCACATTGAACCAGCCCAGATTATAGGCCCGCAGCACCACGCCCGCCTCGCTGTCGCAGGTGCCGGGGGAGCCGATGCCGATGCTGGCGCAGTCGGCGGCGATGAGCCCCGCCTTTTCCAGCGCCATCTCCACGGCGCGGCACATGTCGGCCACCATCTCCTCCGCCGGACGGAAGGCTCCGGTGGGGACGCTGGCCTCGGCAATGATGGTATGGTGGTCATCTACCACGCCCACGGCGATGTTGGTGCCGCCCAGGTCGATACCGATACGATACATGGCGTTTTCCTCCCGCTTACAGATACATGGCCACGGTGACGGCGCAGCCGTTTTGCATGATGTGATCCAGCGCCACGCCCTCCGGCAGGGCCAGGCGGCTCAGGGACAGCAGCGGGCCCTTGCCCGTCAGCTTGAACAGGGCCTCCTTGGCGGTCCAGCACTCCCAGAACCGCTGGAAGCACCCGGCGTCGCCGTAGCGGATATAGGCCATCTCCGCCTCGGAGCAGGCGCGGCGCATGAACTTTTCCTCCGCGCCGCGAATGACCTCCACGTCCACGCCCAGCACCTTCTCACCCACGGCCACCACTACATAGGGACCGCTGTGACTGACGCTGACATAGAAGGGGTTGCCCTCCACAAAGGGCTTGCCGTTGTCGTCCCAGCGCAGGGGCGCGCTCTCCGCCGTGGTGCTCAGGCGCTGGGCCACAGCGTTGCGCAGCAGCACCTCACCGGCGGCGCTGCGCTTGCGGTCGTCCTCGTTGGGAAGATCCTTCACGCGGGCGCGGCGGGCCACGTCCATCATGGATAGGGCGGCGTCATAGGCCGCGGCGTCCATCTCCTTGATATTGTACCAGAAAAGCTCCATATGATTACCTCCGCGATATCATAATGACGATATCATAATATTATTGGTAATGAGTATATCACATACGCCGCGCCGTTTCCACTCTTTTTGTGTTGCTTTTTAGGGAATCTTGCGGTACACTGAGCTTGTGTCTGTTAAGGAGGAGCAAGCATGGTTTCCATTATCGAAGTGACCACAAAGGCGCAGCTGCGCCAGTTTGTGGAATACCCCAACATTTTATATAAAGACGTGCCCCAGTTCGTTCCCGCCACCTTTGACGATGACATGAGCGACTGGAACAAAAAGAAAAACCCTGCCTTTGAATACTGCGAGGCCCGCTGCTGGCTGGCCATGCGCAACGGCGAGATGGTGGGCCGCATCGGCGCCATCCTCAGCCACAAGGCCAACGAGAAGTGGCACACCAACCGCATGCGCTTCACCCAGGTGGACTTTATCGACGACGAGCAGGTGGCCAACGCCCTGTTCACCACGGTGGAGCGCTGGGCCAAGGAAAAGGGCTGCGACGAGGTACACGGCCCCCTGGGCTTTACCGACCTTGACCGGGAGGGCATGCTGGTGGAGGGCTTTGACCGCCGCAGCTGCTTCTTCACCTATTATAACCATCCCTACTACATTGATCACCTGACCCGGCTGGGCTATGTGAAGGACGTGGACTGGGTGGAGAATCTCATTCAGGTGCCCACCGACGAGAAGATCATCGAACGGTGGCGGAAGCTGTCGGAATTTGTGGAAAAGCGCTGCAACCTGCATGTGTTCCGGCCCCGGACGCGGCTGGACTACTTCGGCCTGATCCCCCGGTTCTTCCAGCTGGTGAACACCTGCTACGCGCCGCTGTACGGCACGGTGGAGCTGTCGGATAAGCAGATCAAGCGGTACAGCGGCAAGTTCGCGCCGCTGGTGAACCCTAATCTGGCCTTCTTCATCATGGATGAGCACGAGGATATGGTGGCCATGGGCGTGGCCGCGCCCTCCATTGCCGAGGCGCTGAAAAAGAGCCGGGGCAAGTACTTCCCCACCGGCTGGGTGGATCTGCTGAAGGCGTTCCGGAAGAACGACACCATCGACCTGCTGCTGATCGCCGTGCGGCCCGATTACCAGAAAAAGGGCGTCAACGCCATGATCCTGTATCACGCCATGCAGGGCTGCTTCAAGCTGGGCATCAAGGAGGCCGAGACCGGCCCCATGCTGGAGACCAACGAGAAGGTGCAGTCCCAGTGGAAGGATTTCGACATCGAGCAGCACAAGCGCCGCCGCTGCTTTATCAAGAAGCTGAAATAATATGCAGAACTATAAATTTACCATCGCCTATGATGGCACACGGTTCTTCGGCTGGGAGCGCCAGCCGGATCGGGAGACCATTCAGGGGAAGATCGAGGCGGTATTGACCCGCCTGGCGGGCCAGCCGGTGGAGATCACCGGCGCGGGCCGCACCGACGCGGGCGTTCACGCCCGGGCCATGGTGGCCAGCGTGCAGATGGACGTGAAGGAGTCGCCGGAGGAGATCCGGGACTACTGCAACCGCTATCTGCCGGACGCCATCGCCGTGCGGGAGGTGAAGCCCTGCGCGCCCCGGTTCCACGCCCGGTATAACGCGCTGGGCAAGACCTATCGCTATACGGTGTTCGTGGGGGAGGTCAAGCCCGTCTTTGACCGGAGGTATGTGACCATGCTGCCCTACGTTCCCGATGTGGAGCGGATGCGGCAGGCCGCCGCCTATCTGACGGGCGAGCATGATTTTGCCGCCTTCTGCGGCAATCCCCGCATGAAAAAGTCTACCGTGCGGACGGTGGACACCATCGACATCCAGCAGCGGAAGGATCGCATCACCTTCACCTTCCACGGCAACGGCTTTTTGCAGAACATGGTGCGCATTTTAGTGGGCACCCTGCTGGAGGTGGGCCGGGGCTTCTGGGAGCCGGAGCAGGTGCAGGCCATTCTGGAAAGCCGCGACCGCAAGCAGGCCGGCCCCACCGCCCCGCCGGAGGGCCTGTGTCTGATGAAGGTGGATTATTAAGACTACTGGCATGAAATTGTATTGTCCACCCCTACATTGTCATTCCGAGACAGTGACCGATGTCACTGTCGTGGGAATCCGTACCCTTCAATTCTCGAAAAGAAAACGGATTGCCACGCCAGTTTGCGAACTGGCTCGCAATGACAGAACAGGAAATACACGCGGCGGGGTGTGGTACAC
>CAVHKA010000002.1:11269-31151 GCA_963636325.1 Agathobacter sp.
GCGGGGTGCCCTCACCCCGCCGTTTTTTGATCGTGCCGCCAACGGCGGCACACCTCAACTTTTCACGCTTCACTTTTTATCTGAACAACAATAACGCCGCCCAACCGGGCGGCGTTATTGTTGTTTACATGTTGTGGATGTCCTTCAACAGCTCGTCCAGGGACATGGTGTCCATGGGGACCTTGGTCTCCGGCGCCGCTTCGGCAGGTTGCTGCGCCGCTGCCTGACGGGCGGCCTCCGCCTGACGCTGGGCAATCTCCTGCTCCATCTTGGCGGACAGATCCTCCACGAAGGGGCTGGTCAGGGTATCGTCAGACACCTTGCGCTGCTGGAGTGCGGGCGCTGCCGCCGGACGCTGTGCCGGACGGGCGGGTGCGGCCGCTGTGCGCTGCGTCGGCTGGGCCGCCTGCTGGCGGGCCGCCCGGGAGGGCGCCGCGTGGGTGGCCTGCTGCCGTGTCTGGGCCTGGGGCGCGGAGCGCTCGGCCCGTGCCGCGTCGTTCCGGGGACGGGGCGGCTGGGGCGGCGTATCGTTATCATTGCCGTCATCATCGTCATCGTACCCGCCGTCATGGCCGATGCGGCCCAGCAGGAAGCCCACCAGCAGCAGGATCACGATCAGCACCGCCGCGCCGATGATCAGTGCGGTGGTGGTGGCCATCTCACCCACCAGCGGCAGCGTCACCGTCATGGGGATGGAGTAGGTGGGCGGCTCAGGCGGGATATTGGGGTCAATGATCTCCATGGTGGGGATGATGCCCTCGTACTTGGGCATGCGGTACACATGGACGGTGTAGGTCTTAGCGGTGGTGCCGTCCTCTGCCGTGCAGGTGACGGTCATCACGGTGTCGCCCTCCTGGGTCAGCTGGGCGCTGGCCTCGGTGACCTTCAGGGCTTTTTCGTCACGGGCCACACCGGTCAGGGTGGCGGAGCGGGTCTCATAGGGCACATAGGCCACATAGTCCGTCACCGCGCCGGAGAAGCCGGGACTGAGGGTGCCCACATCCAGCGTCAGCTCCTTCAGCATGGCGTCGGTGCTGGGCTTGTAGTTGGGATCCTGCTCACGGGTGACAGAAATGGTATAGCTCTTCTTGGCGCCGGTGGCGGCGGTGCAGGTAACGGTGACGGTATTGCTGCCCACCACCAGGCTGTTGCCGCTGACGGAGACCTTGGCCGAGCCGTCCGCCGCCTTATAGCTGAGGTTCAGGGACTCCACGGAATAGGGCACCGTGGCGGTATAGTTGGTGGTGTTCTTGCTGAAGGCCGGGCTCAGGGTGGCGTTGGAGCAGCTGAGGGAGCTGAGGTCGCAGTTGCTGCTGAGGGGCGCGTCCACCTTGCCGTTCCAGGAGGCGGTGCCGATGTTGCTTTCGCTGCTGCCGTCGGTCACGGTGATGTTCTTGAAGCTGGCGGTCAGCGCCGAACCGGCGCTGAGCCCGCTTTTGACACGGAAGGTCACGGAGACCACGCCCGTGCTGGAATTGATGGGGTTGCTGACGCCGTACAGCAGGAAATTCACGCCGTTGACGTCCATGGACCAGCCGTTGACCAGTTGGCTGTAGCTTTCAAACTCCAGGGCGCTGCTGTCGTAGTCCAGCGTGGCGGTAACGCCCATGATGTTGCTGCCGGAGACGCTCAGCGTCAGCTTGACGGTGCTGCCGGCCTGTACGGTGCCGCTGCCGGACAGACCGGCCTCGGCCGCCTCCACCCGCTGGGGCAGCAGCACGAATGCCAGCGCCAGCACCAGCAGCAGTTTTATCAGGGAAGATGCTCTCTTTTTCATGGCGATACTCTCCTATCAGCTGATGGTATCCTTGCCCACGACCACGCGGGCAGCCTTGACCACATCGGTAATGGTGATCTTTCCGTCGCCGTTCAGGTCGCCGGCCTTGGCGTAAGCGCCCTCCAGCGTCTGCTTACCCACCACGTGGGATTGCAGGGCGACCACATCGGTGATGGTGACCTTGCCGTCGCCGTTGGCGTCGCCGGTGACCACCAAGGTGTATGTCTTGCCGCCGGTGGTGGCGGTCATGCCGGTGGCCAGCAGGCCCTCTGTCACCTGAGTGGTACCGCTGTATACGGCGGCGCCGCCCAGCTGGGACACGGTGGTGCCGGGCGTCAGGCCGGGCCAGTAAGCGCCCTCAGGCGCGGTGATGTCGCTGAGCTTCACCGCCTCGTAGATCGGCTTGAAGGTCATGTCGCTGTCGCCCATCACCGTCACGCCGAAGGTGTAGCCCTCCCAACCCTTGAAGGTGTAGGCATACTGGCTGTCGGGGGCCTTGGCCGGGGAGACGGCGGGGGCGATGATCAGCTCGCCGGAGGCTGCGGTGCTGCTGTAATAGCGGCCGCCGGAGGCATCCAGGAAGGTATAGGTGTGCATACCGGCATAGCGGGCATACAGCGTCAGGTTGGCGGCGCGCACCGGCGTGGAGGCCACGATCTGTTCGCCGCCCTCGGTGAACCAGCCCAGGAACTGCGCGCCCTGACGGCTGGCGGTAGGCAGCTCGCCATAGACGGTATCGTCCAGCGTGACGCGCTTGGTGCTGCTGCCGTTGATGGTGCCGCCCTGTGCGTCGAAGGTGATCAGGAAGGATTCGTCGCTGACGTTGGAGCCGTCATTGGGCTTGACGGTGAAGTCGGAGCGGACCAGCTCCACATTCTGGCCGTTGGCCGTGGTCGTCAGCACGAAGGTATAGCTGCCCTGAGTCAGGGCGCTGTAAGCGATGGAGTCATCCAGCCGCTTCAGGTCATAGGCCGTGCCGTTGGGGGCCACGGTCTTGTTGATCACGGCGCGGCCGCCGGAGAGGATGGAGATATTCAGCGAGGTGATGGCCGCGGAGCAGGAGACCACGCCGCGCACCGGGAAGGAGGAGCGTCCGGCCACCAGCACGGTACTGGTGGTGGGATAGATCAGGCCGGAGGTGATCCACTCCGCCGCGTTGGCGGCGGCGGAGGACAGCTCCCACGCCACGGGGGATTCGGAGGTCATTACCAGCTTACCGTCCTGGGCGCTGAGATATGTACCGGTGCCCTTATTTTTCAGCAGATAGCCGCTGCCGCCCTGCACCAGCTCCCACAGCTGGGAGGAGGAGGCCGAGGGGGCGGAAACGGTCACCGCGCCGCCCTCCGCGCTCAGGCGCAGGGTGCGGTCACCCACCTTGATGCTGAAGGTGTAGAAATCACCGGCGTAGTAGTTCATGGTAAAGACCTGGGTCGCGCCCTCCGCGCTGGCCGCGTTCAGGCTGGCGACGCCGTTGGCGGCGTCCAGCGCCAGACGCTGGTCCTTATTATACAGCAGGCGATAGCTGCCGTCGGCGCGCAGTGCGCCGCTGTAGCCGTTGTTCATCAGCATCACCAGCGCGTCGGAGGGCTCGTTTACCGCCAGACGGCGGTAAACGCCCATCTGCACATCGCCGGAGCAGCCGAAGAAGTACCGCAGGGTCAGGCCGGAGGTGCCGTACTTGTTGGCGGTGTCGCCGGACATGGCGGGGCCGCTGCGGCCGTTGGTCTCGCTGCTGAGCTGGGCGGCAGTCACCAGACGGCCGCTCTCGGCATAGATGGCCTGGATCAGCTGGGCCTCGGGCTGGTTGGCGAAGCCGCCCAGCGTATTGAAGGCCTTGACGATCAGGGAGCATGCGCCAGAAGCGCCGTGCTGCACGGCGCGGCTCCAGAACACGTTCTTCAGGGCCACGGAATAGTTGTCGATGTCGAAACCGGCGACGGTGCTCTCCACCTTGCTGACGGCCTCGTCATAAATGGTGGCCTTGGTGTAGTCGTACTGGGCGCTGGCGAAGGTGCTGCCATAGATATAGGCGATGCTCTCCCACGCGGCGTCGAAGAACGCGCCGTAGCCGTCGGAGATATAATGATAGGCCTCGTCCAGCGTCGCGCCGATGTCATGATAGGTGCTGCCCTCGGGATAGCGCTTGCACCACTCGGCAAAGGCGTGGGGGGTCCCGGCGTTGCTGGCGAACATATACATGCCGTAGGACTTGCCGCCGGCGTCGCCGTCCACGGTGGAGATCATGCCGGGGCTGCGGGCGTTGCCGGTCTCATAGAACCGGCTGAGATCGTCCAGATCGGCGTCGTACCACTGGATGGCGGTATCCGCCACAGTATGGATCAGCAGGCCGCCGGCCACCAGACCCACCACCATGGCCACGCTCAGCAGCAGGGCGGTTCCCTTACGCAATAGCTTCATACTGTTTTCCTCGCTCTCCGTTCAGAATACGCAGACATGCAAACGCAGGGGAGGTACAATGCCTCTCCACCGATTTACATGATTTACATAATGCTATTCAAAAGAAAGTATAGCATCACGAAACAGGCTTGTCTACTGAAAAAGCGAAAAAAACACAAAAAATTGGGAGATTTTGTCGGTCAGGCACCATATTTAGCGGCAGGTGTCCACGGCTGGCGGGCGGCGCCTGCAAACGGGCCGGACCGCCGGTCTGCCATTATGTAAACGAATGGAAGCGATGGCAAATATTTCTATCTGCCCCCTTGCGAAAGGGCGGGAAGTGTGGTACAATTACAGAAGTTGTTGGTATGTGTACCAGATTTTGCTTATTTGGGACGCGGCCAGCGACAGAGGGACAGAACAAGGACAAGACAAACCAGAAAAAACGGGCGGCGGGGACACGCCGCGAAACGCAAAGCAGAGAGCGGGCGTCCGGCAGCCGGACGCCGGAAAAGAACAAGGAGGACACCCATGAAGCGAAAGATCCTGAGCATCCTGTTGGCGCTGTGTCTGGCGCTGACGCTGCTGCCGGTGGCGGCCTTCGCCACGGAGGATGGCGGCGCGGCACAGGCGGGGCAGGAGCAGCCAGCAGCCGATCCGGCAGCGAATCCGGAAGTCAAGGCCGAGCCGGAGCAGCCGGAACAGCCCGAGCAGCAGCCGGAGCCGGAAGCAAAACCGGCAGCAGAAGAAAAAGAAGCGGAACCCGCGCCCCAACCGGCCCAGTCGGTGGGAGAACCGGTGGTGCTGAACGGCGCGGGCGAGAGTAACATCACCGAAGTGGATCAGACGTATGTAGATACTTACGGCTTTACCACGCTGCTCGGTGGCAACACATACCGGCTCACCGGTCCTGTGACCATCGGAAGCGGCTATCTGAAGGTTTTAGAAAGCCACGCGGGGTCGACCGCGATACTCGATCTGAACGGGTATACGCTGACGATCAAGAATCCGCCAAGCGCCGATCTCCCATATTATAACGGAAGCAGCGGAAGTGGCGGAGTTGGAAATCTTCCTAAAGATACATCCCCCGCCGGTATTATTGTTTTCTCCAAGGTCGATTTTGCTTCATTGCAGTATCAACTGACACTGACGGACAGCAGCACGGACAAGACCGGCGTGCTGGACGTACAGGGCGCGAACGCGGTCGGCATCTATGTCGGGCGCAACTGCATACTGAACATTGAGGGCGGTACGATCACCAATTCGACCGTGAATGAAACCACGCCCCCCACAGGAACCGGCGTCAAGGCGGTGCTCGGCAAGGTCAATATGAACGGCGGCAGCATCAAAAATCAGGCCACCGGCGTGAAGCTGAGTGGCGGCACGTTCAACATGACAAGCGGCACGATCGAGAACTGCACGGGTGCTACGGGCGGCGGCGTGCTGGCGGAGGCAGGGTATACTAATATAAAAACCACGAAGGCCAGCACCATCACCATGACCGGCGGCACGATCCGGAACTGCAATGCGACATTTGGCGGCGGTGTGTATGTCGCAAATAAGGGCACGTTCAACATGTCCGGCGGCAGTATTGAGAACTGCAAGGCGTCTTCGGAAGACGGTCGTGCTTCCGGCGGCGGCATCTACAACGCGGGACGCACCACTCTGTCCGGCACGGCGAAGATCCGTAACTGTCAGGCGGCAAACGCTGGCGGCGGTATCTATGACTACAGCATTCTCAATATCAGCGACAATGTAGAGATCACCGGCTGCACAGCTCCCCTTTGGAGCGCCATGCTCGTTTCCGGCACTATTTCCGGCGGCACATTTAACGGCACAGTGACCAGCGGCGGCACCATCACCGGCGGCACCTTTAACGGTGAGGTGCGCAACGTCGGCACCATCACCGGCGGTACCTTTAACGGCCAGGTGACCAACCCCGGCCGCATCACCGGCGGTACGTTCAAGGGCGGGATCACCGGTACCCCCGCGCTTGCCACCGGCAGCGGCACGGAGGACGACCCCTATCAGATCAGCACCGCCATTGGACTAGAATGGTTCCGGGATAAGGTGAACGATGCCACAAGCATGGAAGAAACCAAAATCTGCGCCGTGCTGACGGCGGATATCGTGCTGGACAGCAACGAAGCATGGACACCGATTGGATATGCATCTGAATATGACGAGACGAAGGCATATTCCGGTACCTTTGACGGACAGGGTCATACCATCAGCGGACTACATGTAGCTGTTTCTGTGAGCGGTCTGTTCGGTTATACGAAAGATGCCACTATTAAGAATCTGACAGTGGCCGGGTCGGTAGGCGGAGGAAATTGCAGCACAGCTGGCGGCGGTATCGTTAGCTATGCTGTCGGCGGCGCCATCGAAAACTGCGGAAACCTGTGTGCGGTAATTGCTCATGGATCGAATCCTGGCGGCGGTATCGTCGGTTTTGCTTCCGGTCTGACGGTTACCGGCTGCTATAACGCCGGTAGGGTCTTTAAGCCCGACGGTAGTAGTGGCGGCGGCATCGTCGGAAAAGGCGAGAATGTGAAAATCTATGATTGCTATAACGTTGGGAAAGTTGAGGGCTACAGAGGCCAACGCGGCGGTATCGTAGGGGCGGTCAGCGGCTCGGTTTTTGTCTATAACTGCTACAATGCGGGCGACGTTATTGAAGCAGAGAACTCTGAAGATGATAACAAAACAGTATGCGGAATCGTTGGCGGCGGCTTTGGCGACGCCTCTGTTGAGATCACGATTCAGAACTGCTACTATCTGGAAGGCACACGGGCAGATGCCAGAGCAACAGCCCAGACCGCCGAAGAATTTTCCAACGGTACGGTGCTAAAGCTGCTGAAGGCTGGCACGCACAACGGAACTAACCCCTGGGACAGCGTGTCAAAGGAGGGGGACGGCAAGGTTCTGCCCGGATTCACATGGCAGAACAATAACCATACCCATACCTGGGGCAAGTGGACGTCCAACGGCGACGGCACCCATTCCCGCGCCTGCGCCTGCGGCGTCACCGAAACGGCCAAGTGCTCCGGCGGCACCGCCACCCGCACCGCCAAGGCCGTCTGCCAGGTCTGCGGCCAGCCCTATGGCCAGCTGGCCAGCGGCGGCGGCATCAGACGGCAGCCCTCCGGCGGCTCCGGCGCGGCCAACACCTCCAACACCTCCAACACCACCAAGACCGTCAAGTCCGGCAACACCGGCGACATGGGCGTGGCCCTGTACGCGGGCATGGCGCTGCTGAGCATGACCGGCGGCGCGTGGGTCGTTGGGAAAAAGAGAAAGTAAAAACGCAAGAGAGCAGGAAGATACGCACGACCCCCGCTCCCCCATGGGGGAGCGGGTTTTTTGTTGCCTCCCTCTGTGAGGGAGGCTTTTGCGGCGGGGTGAGGGCACCCCGCCCTACGGAGTTTCACCCTTACCGTGCGGCTTCCGCCCAGTGGTTATCCACCAGCTTGTCGAAGTCCACCCACTGATCCTCCGTCAGCTCGCCCGCCTGGGTCATGACGGTCTCCAGCCGCTCCAAGGACGCCTGCTCCATGGTAAGGGGCGTGTTCCACGCGCCGATCTCACGGTGGCGGGCGGTGACGGCGGTCAGCGTGTCAAGGCTGGTATCGGGGAACTGGCCGAGGATGGCCTCCGCCACCTCACGGTCGGTGTGGGAATCCACCCAGTCCATGGCCTTCGCCACGGCGCGGCAGAAGGCGGCGATCACGTCGTCATGCTGCGCCGTGTAGCTCTGGGAGGCGAAATAGGCGGTGTAGGGGATGCGGCCGCTCTCCGCGCCGATGGAGCAGAGGATATAGCCCTCGCCGGAGGCGACCACCTGAGTGGCGGCAGGCTCGAACAGGGTCACATAGTCCCCCTGCCCGCCGGTGAAGGCACCGGCCATCATGTTGAACTGGACGCTGGTGTCCACGATCACGTCCACCTGCGGCTCCAGCCCGTGCTGGCGCAGGACGTATTCCAGCGTCATCTCCGGCACGCCGCCCTTGCGGCCGCCGATGATGGTCTTGCCCCGGAGATTCTCCCAGTCGAAGGGCACATCCTCCCGGCCCATGAGGAACGCGCCGTCGCAGGCCGTCAGCTGGGCGAACACCACAGGATAGTCGTCCTTGCCCTGGTTGTAAATGTAGACGCAGCTCTCCGGCCCGGCAAGGCCGATGTCGCTCTGTCCCGACACCACGGCGGTCATGACCTTGTCGGCCCCGCCGCCGTTGGTCAGCTCGATGGCAAGGCCCTCCTCCGCGAAGAAGCCCAGCTCCATGGCCACATACTGCGGCGCGTAGAACACGGAATGGGTCACCTCGTTGAGCCGGACAGTGGTCAGCTCCTGCTCCGTCTGCCCCGCGCCACAGCCGCACAGCAGCGGCAGCAGCGTCAGGGCGGCAAGAATTGGCGCGAAGATCTTTTTCATGCTTTTACCCCCAATAAACGATACAGTATTTTTTCCACCCACAGCACCAGCCGGTACATGATCACCGCGGCCGCCAGAAGCAGCAGCACACTGGTCATCACCAGATCCATGTTGAACACCTGAGAACCGTAGACGATCAGGTAGCCCAGACCGGCCCGCGAGACAAGGAACTCGCCCATGATGACGCCCACCCACGAGAGGCCCACATTGACCTTCAGGGTGTTCAGCAGCGTGGCGTAGTTGGCGGGGAACACCAGCATCCGCAGCGTCTGCCAGCGGCTGGCCCCCATGGCGGCCATCAGCCGCAGCTTCTGGGCGTCCGTGGCGCGGAAGCCCTCGTACATGTTCAGGATGGTGACGATCAGCGAGATGGCCAGCGTCATGACGATGATGGCCCCGGTGCCCGCGCCCATCCACACGATGAAGATGGGCCCCAGCGCCGTTTTCGGCAGGGCGTTGAGCACCACAAGATACGGGTCCAGCACCCGGCTGAGGGTGGGCCACCACCACATGGCCACGGCGATCAGCGTACCGGCGGCGGTGCCCAGCAGGAACCCCACCGCCGTCTCCCAGCAGGAGGTGCCCACATGCACCAGTACGTCGCCGCCCCGGCACAGGTTGACAAAGGTGGCGGCGATGCGGCTGGGACAGCTGACCAGAAAGCCGTCGCTGAGCCCCACGCGGCAGCTGAGCTCCCAGAAGGCGAAAAAGCCCACCAATACGGAGATCTGCCAGATACGCACCCGCCGGGTCTGCCGCCGCAGCGCCAGCAGATACCGCGCCCGCTTGGGCGACAGGGCCTCATTCATGCAGCTCCAGCTCCTTCCATATGGCGTCGAAGTACCGGGGGAAGGCCGGGTTCTCCCGCCGCTGCATGGGCGTGAGCGTCCGCAGCTCCCCCATGTCGAACACCGCCTTCACCACGGCGGGCCGCCGGGACAGCACCACCACCCGGTCCGACATGCTGACGGCTTCGGAGATATCGTGGGTCACCAGCAGGGCGGTCTTGCCCTCGCCGCGGATGATACGCCAGATGTCGCCGGACACCGCCAGCCGGGTCTGATAGTCCAGGGCGGAGAACGGCTCATCCAGCAGTAGGATATCCGGCCCCGTGGCCAGCGTGCGGATCAGGGCGCACCGCTGGCGCATGCCGCCGGAGAGCTGGTCGGGCCGCTTGGCGGCGAACTCCGCCAGCCCGTAGCGCTCCAGCAGCGCGTCCACATGGGCCCGGTGCTCCCCGTCGCGGTCGCGGCGGATCTCCAGTCCCAGCAGCACATTGTCCCGGATGGTACGCCATTCAAACAGCTGATCCCGCTGGGGCATGAAGCCCACATGGCCGCTGGCCCCGGATACCGGCGCGCCGCACAGCGTCACCGTGCCGCCGTCCAGCGTCTCCAGACCCGCCAGCGCGCCCAGCAGTGTGGATTTTCCGCAGCCGGACGGCCCGACGATGCTGACGAACTCCCCTTCCGCCACGTCGAAGGAGACGCGCCGCAGCGCCTCTACCTCGCCGTTGCGGGCCTGATACGTCAGGGCGGCGTCCCGGATCGAAATGATTTGGTTCATATGCGCCTCCCTTTTGCGTGTTGAACGCTTCGCGGGAGAAAAGGTCTCTCCCTGCATCAGTATATTGAGTTGCTGACCCGTTGGTTACTCGTTGACATTTTCGGCTCATTGGTGTACCATGGACATACAGTAAATAAAGGAGGATGTTCCCATGAAGAAGATCATTTCCACCACCAATGCCCCCGCCGCCATCGGCCCTTATTCCCAGGCCATCGACTGCGGCACGTTTATCGTCACCTCCGGCCAGGTGCCTATCGATCCCGCCACCGGCGAGTTCGTGCCCGGCGGCATCACCGAGCAGACCCGTCAGTCCCTGACCAACGTGAAGGCCATCCTGACCGAGGCCGGCCTGACCATGGACAACGTGGTCAAGACCACCGTGTTCCTGAAGAACATGGGCGACTTCGCCGCCATGAACGCCGTGTACGCCGAGTTCTTTACCGAGGGTCAGTATCCCGCCCGCTCCGCCGTGGAGGTAGCCGCGCTGCCCAAGGGCGCGCTGGTGGAGATCGAGACCATCTGCGTCAAGTAAGCTTTTCATAGCCCGAAGCAGCGTCTCCGGCAGGCCGCCGGGGACGTTGCTTTTTTGCGCTTTGGCGGTTGCAAAGGCGGCAAAAACAGGCTATACTGAAGAAAAATCCACACGGGAGGTGCGCTTATGGGAGTTTTATACGCGCTGGAGTCCATCCGCACGCCGTTTCTGGACACCGTCTTTTCCCTGATCACCCATCTGGGCGAGGAGATGGTGTTCATGGTGGTGGCGCTGTTCGTGTTCTGGTGCGTCAGCAAAAAGGAGGGCTACTACCTGCTGGCGGTGGGCTTTGCCGGAACGGTGCTGAACCAGTTTCTGAAGCTGCTGTGCCGCATCCCCCGGCCATGGGTGCTGGACAGTAATTTCACCATCGTGGAGAGCGCCCGGGCCCAGGCTACCGGCTACTCCTTCCCCAGCGGCCACACCCAGAACGCCGTAGGCACCTTCGGCGGCATCGCCCGGTCCACCCGCCGGAAATGGGTGCGGGTCATCTGCATCGTCATTGCGGTGCTGGTGCCCTTCTCCCGGATGTATCTGGGCGTCCACACGCCGTTGGACGTGGGCGTGGCCGCCGTGACGGCGGTGGTGCTGCTGTTCGTCCTCTATCCCGTCATGGAGCACAGCGACATCCGCCACGGCGTCATGGCCGCGGTGATCGGCGTGATGCTGGCGCTGGCGATCGGATACCTGCTGTTCGTGTCGCTGTACCAGTTCCCCGCCGACGTGGACGCGGACAATCTGGCCCACGGCGCGGAGAACGCATGGAAGCTGATGGGTGCCACGGTGGGCCTGCTGGCGGCGTGGTGGCTGGATTTGAGATTCATCCACTTTGACACCCGGGCCGTGTGGTATGTGCAGCTCATCAAGCTGGTAGGCGGCCTGCTTCTGATCGTGGCCATCCGGGCCGCGCTGAAGGCGCCGCTGGCGGCGCTGCTGGGCCCGGGGCCGGGCGGCGCGGTGCGCTACGCCGTGATGGTGCTGTTTGCCGGAGCGGTATGGCCCATGACCTTCGCGCCTTTGTGTCACGCGCTGGAAAAACGGGTCTATTGACGGAATAGAGCCCCGGCCTGACGGCACATACTAGTGGCTGTGAACGAAATGTAAAATTTTTCACGGCGGGAACAAATTGCCCTTCAAATTCGTCTATACTTGTGGTATGATGCTGATTACCGGCGCGGTATGCGCCGTGTACCATCGATTGACAAGGGCAGACACGGTTTTGACGGGCAGAAATGCGCCCATACTGCGTCAAGCCCCTTGACAATACGGCAAGTATTCTCTGCGGGCTTTTCTTGTCTGGACACATTTCTGCTCCGGCAAAACTGTCTTGCACCTGCCAGCGATGGATTTCCGAGTGATTTTTGGTTTTTGAGACGCAGGTGGGCTGACGCCCACCAAGGCGAAAAGGGCGAAAAGCGCTGGAAAGACGCACTGGCAGGCGTGTTTGCCCTTGTTAATCGATGGTAATCAAAACAAACAAAAGAACGCCCGGAAACGGGCAGGATACAAAGGAAGGGATCTTGGATGAAAAAAATGCTCGCCGCCCTGCTGGCGGCTATGATGATGCTGACGCTGGCCGCCTGCGGCGGTGAAAGCGGCGGCAAGACCGTGGACGTCCAGAAGCTGGCCGACGATCTGAAAAACAACGTGCCTTACAGCGCCGACATGATCGTTACCGCTGTGGAGGACCTGAACTACAAGCTGGATCCTCCTGAGGGCACCACCATCGCCGGTTACATGGCCGACGGCAACACCGCCGACATGATCGTGGTGGCCCAGTGCGCCAGCGCCGACGACGCCAAGACGCTGTACGCCAATGTACAGACCTATCTGGACGACCTGAAGCGGGAGGCCAACCTCTATCAGCCTGAGGAGGAGGCCCGTCTGGACGGCGCGCTGCTGCGGCAGGACGGCGCTGTGGTGGTGCTGTGCGTCAGCGATGATACCGCCGCCGCCACCGCCATCGTGGAGGGCTATGTAAAATGAGCCGGTACAGAGGACGCCGCCAGGGCGTTTCTCCCCTGATGCTGCTGATCGCGCTGGTGGTGGCCATCGCCGCCGTGGTATTGATCGTCATCAATCTGGGGAAAAATAAGACGCCCGCCAATGACAACGCGAACACCCCGCCCGCCGCCGGCGATACCACCGATCCCGGCAACACGGGCGATCCCAACGGCGGCGACGGCGACAATACAGCGGACGTCCCCGCCCCCGCCTATCAGAAGATCGAGCTGAAGGGCGACCAGCAGCAGTATGACGCGGTGTACCGGGTAGGCGGCACCGGCTATGAGATGTACAGCTATGTGGACAGCACCGCCAAGAAGTACGCCGACAACGTGAACGCCGTGGCGGACAGGCTGGCGGGCAAGGCCAACGTGTATATGCTGCCCATCCCCCTCAGCTCCGGCGTCAGCCTGCCGGACGAGCTGTACGGCAAAGACATCTTCGCTGACCAGAAGGATGCCGAGCAGAAGATCATCGGCTATATGAACGGCAACGTGAAGTCCGTGGCGCTGTATGACGCGCTGCTGGCCCACCGCACCGAGTATATCTATTTCCGCACCGACCATCACTGGACGGCCACCGGCGCATACTACGCCTATGAGCAGTTCTGCAAGACCAAGGGCATCACGCCCACGCCCATCGCCAGCTATAAGGTGGACGAGTATGACGGCTTCCTGGGCACCTTCTACCGGGATTCCAACCAGAACGCCGCCATGGGAGAAAACCCCGACAAGGTGGTGGCCTATCATCCCCTCAGCACCGAGGCCACGCTGGATTACGGAGACAGCGAGAACGCGAATCTGACCCGGGGCAAGATCATCTATGATGAATCCGACGCGCCCGCCAGCCTGAAATACGGCGCGTTCATCACCGGCGACAACGCCTATTCCATCATCAACAACCCCGACGTGACCGATGGCTCCAGCTGCATCGTGGTGAAGGAGTCCTTCGGCAACGCCTTTGTGCCGTTCCTGACGGATCACTATCAGACCATCTATGTGCTGGACTACCGGTACTGGAAGGGCAGCATCAGCCAGTTCGCTCTGGATAAGGGCGTGCAGGACGTGCTGTTCGTCAACAATCTGTCCGCCATCCGCTCCACGGCGCTGGTGGGATATCTGCACAATGTAGTATGATGCTGGCGCAAAATCTGACGATTTTGCTGCCAAATGGATTGCGGCCGGCAGAAAGATACCGGCGATATGTTGTAGGGGCGGACGACCCTGTCCGCCCTGACGGCAACCGTACGTTATTCGCGGGCCGACAGAGTCGTCGGCCCCTACATCCGCATCTTACACAAGAGCGACTTGGGCGCCCCAATGCACAACCGATCATCCCCTGTGGGACAGAGCGCTGCTCTGTCCCACTTTCCGGCAAAAGCGCCGTAAACAAACCGTAAACGAAGGAGAACCCTTATGGTATTCAGCAGCACCGTCTTTCTGTTGATCTTCCTGCCTGTGGTGGCGGGGATCTATTTCCTGTGTCCCCGCAAGGCACGCAATACCGTGCTGCTGCTGTTCAGCCTTGTATTCTACGGCTGGGGCGAGCCGAAGTATATCCTGATCATGCTGTTCTCCACAGTGTTCGACTACACCAACGCCCGGCTCATCGGCCATTTTCAGGACGCCGGAAAGCAGAAGGCCGCCAAGGCGGTGCTGATCGTGGACGTGGTGGGCAATCTGGGCATTCTGGGCTTCTTCAAGTACACAGATTTCGCCATCGACAACCTGAACAGCCTCCTGAGCGCCGGTATCCCCGCGCTGGGACTGGCCCTGCCCATCGGCATCAGCTTCTACACCTTCCAGACCATGTCCTACACTATTGATGTGTACCGGGGCATCGTCAAGCCCCAGCGGAATATCCTCAACGTGGGCGCGTATGTGACGCTGTTCCCCCAGCTGATCGCCGGACCCATCGTCCAGTACAAAACGGTGGAGCATGAGCTGATGTACCGCCGGGAGAGCGTGTTCGAGGCCAGCCGGGGCATGCAGCGGTTCGTGGTGGGCCTTGCCAAAAAGGTGCTGATCGCCAATCAGGTGGGCGCCCTCTGGGAGCAGATCAGCGCCATGTCCGCGCCCTCCGCCGTAACGGCGTGGCTGGGCGCCATCGCCTTCACCTTCCAGATCTACTTCGATTTCTCCGGATACTCCGACATGGCCATCGGTCTGGGGCATCTGTTCGGCTTCCGTTTTCTGGAAAACTTTGAGCATCCCTACGAGTCCCGCACCGTCACGGAATTCTGGCGGCGGTGGCACATCAGTCTCAGCACCTGGTTCCGGGAATATGTGTATATCCCCCTGGGCGGCAACCGTCACGGCAAGGCCCGGCAGATCCTGAATCTGGCCATCGTCTGGTTCCTGACGGGCCTGTGGCACGGGGCCAGCTGGAACTTCGTGCTGTGGGGCCTCTATTACGCGGTGCTGCTGATCCTGGAGAAGCTGTTCCTGCTGCGGTGGCTGGACAAGGCCCCCCAATGGGTGGGCCATGTGTACACCATCTTCGCCTTCATCATGGGCTGGGTGCTGTTCGCCATTACCGATTTCGGTCAGCTGGGCCAGTACGTCTCCGCCATGTTCACGGCACACTTTGCCGACGGCACGGCGCTGTATCTGCTGCGCTCCAACGCGGTGCTGCTGATCGCCGCCGCCATCGGCTGCACCACCGGCCCGCTGCGGCTGTGGGCGCGTGTGGAGGGCAGGCTGTCCGACACCGCCGCCGTGGCGCTGCGCACCGCGGGCGTGGTGGTACTGCTGCTGCTGTCCATCGCGTTTCTGGTGGGCGACAGCTATAACCCCTTCCTCTACTTCCGCTTCTAAGGAGGAGCATCTATGAGCAACCCTGACAAAGGCGGCGCGCGCCTGATGAAAAGTGAACACAACCGCCGGGAGCTGGCTCCGCTGATCGCCATCTTTGGTATTCTGGTGGTGCTGGCGCTGGCCTCGCTGCTGACGCCGGAGCGGGCGTTCTCCCCCAACGAGAACCGCTATCTCCAGCTGAAGCCGGAGCTGAGCTGGACCACGCTGATGGACGGCACCTTCACCCAGAAGGCGGAGGACTATGTCTCCGATCAGATCGCATTGCGGGACACCTGGATGGAGGCGGCCTCGCTGGTGCAGCGCTCAGCCCTGCGGCAGGAGATCAACGATACCTGGCTGGGACGCTCCGGCCGCTATTTCGCCAAGGTCACGCCCGACACCTTCGATACCGACCTGTACGAGAAGAATCTGGCGCAGGTGCGGACGTTCTTCGACAACAATTCCGGCAAGGACTGCCGCATCATGATGGTGCCCACCCCCGCCTATATGCTCCGGGACGACCTGCCCGCCAACGCGCCCCTCTTCGACGCGGCAGGGTGCTTCGACACGCTGCTGAACGACTTCGGTACGCAGGCCATCGACCTGCGCGCGGCGCTGATGCCCGACGCGGCGGACATGTACTACCGCACCGACCATCACTGGACCTCCGAGGGCGCGCTGACCGCCTACGGCGTATGGTGCGCCGCCACGGGGCATGGGCAGCAGGACTGGCAGCTGGAAACGGCCAGCACCTGCTTCCGGGGCACGCTGTACTCCAAGGTGCTGCTGCCGGACAGCCCCTATGACCGGGTGACCATCGCATCTAACGCCGCCATCCGCTCCATGGACTGCGACGGCGAGGTGTCCGACAGCTTATACAGTCTGGCGGCGCTGGAAGAAAAGGATCACTACAAGATCTTCATGGGCGGCAACTACGCCAAGGTGGTCATCGACACCGGCGCGGATACCGGCAAGTCCCTGCTGGTGGTGAAGGACAGCTTTGCCAACAGCTTCCTGCCCTTCCTGGTGAAGGATTACGACACCATCACCGTGCTGGACCTCCGGTTCTACCGGGAGGGCGTGCAGCCGCTGGCGGATCAGGCCGACGATGTGCTGGTACTGTACGAGCTGACCAACTTCGCCGCGGATAAGAATTTGTATAAGCTGAATAAAAGCTGAGTATGCACCAAAACCGCCCCACCGGGGCGGTTTTGTTTTGGACAAAAAGGCTGTCATTGCGAGCCAGTCTGCAGACTCGAAGAAAAAACAGCCGTGCAATTTGGCCCCCTCTGTGAGGGGGCTGTCGAGCGCAAGCGAGACTGGGGGAGAGAATAAAAGATAGTGCGGCGCAAATCCAGATGGATGCTGCGGCGGGGAGCGATCCGAGCGCTGCCAGTGGCAGAAAAAGCGAGGTGAGCGAGTGGCAGCGGTCAAAATTTTGGCGGCTTAAATGCCGCAGCAAAATTTTGGGCACCGCAACAGGATATAGCCGCTGAGATCGACACTAAAAATATGCCACTGGCATATTTTCTTAACGTGTCGACTCCCTCCGGCGCTTCGCACCACCTCAGCTGTGCACGCCCCAGTGTGCGCACTGGGGTGCCTTTACACAAGGGAGGCTTTGGCCCTGCGCAAAAAAAGACCGCCGAAGCGGTCTTTTGCGGTTATTCAGCGATATCCACGGTTCCGTTTTCCTGCTCGTACTCCCGGACATATTGCTCCAGCACGAATTCGATCTCCTTGTTGGCGGAGCGCTTATTCTGTGCGGCAATATATTTGATTTTCCCCAGCAGCTCCTCGGATACCCGGAGGGAGAACGGCGCGTAATAATTTGTCATATCCGACTATTCCTCAATTTTTACAATATCCACGGCGGCTTCCAGAAGAATATTCACCAACTCGTTGCGGGAGCGGTTGGTCTTTGCGGCCAGTTCGTCCAGTCGGGCGATCAGTTCGTCCTTCATGCGGACGGAAACGACCTTATACCCGTCGTCGCCCCGCCGTGCCGCCTTCTTTTTGATTTTGATCACATCTGCCATATACACACCTCATTTACAGTTATAGTGTAGCTTGACAGAAGCAAAAATAGTATATTATAATTATATAGTTATTTTAGAACTACAAAACATAGTAGAGAAAAGGGTAGCTATGGACATTTATAAAGATCCCTATTTTCTGCTGTTCAACGCCATCACCGATGCGCACCGCTATCTGATGCTGAACGAACCGCCGGAGCGATGGAGACGCTGGTGAAGGCCCAGCGGGACGCGGAGGAAATGGTGATATCCGGCGAAGAATGATACGATAAAAGGCCGCCAGCGGCGGCCTTTTATATCCGGTCATAGTTGCATAGTTGATTCTCCTGCAATCCGATCTCCTGCCGGAAGGCGCTGGGGGACATGCCGCGGAACTTGAGAAAGTTGCGGCTAAAGGTCTTGACGGTGTTGTAGCCCACCTCGAAGGCAATATCGGTGACGCTTTTCTCCGTGGTTTTCAGCAGCGTACAAGCCCGGTTGATCCGCAGAAAGTTCAGAAAATCGGAGAAGTCCTTCTCCACCTGATACAGAAGCAGCGTGTTCAGCTCCTTGACCGACAGGCCGAACCGGGCCGCCGTGTGCTGGGGCAGCAGGTCGCGGGTGTAGTTGTGATAGAGGTACGATACCACCTCATAGGCGGTGGGATCATCCTGAATACCGCACAGGCCGCCCACCCGGCGATAGACCTCACGGAACTGGCTGGCCTTCATGCCCAGCCGTGCCGAGAACACCTTGCTGATATGGGAGCTGTCCACAAAGCCCAAAATCTCCGCCAGCTGCTCCATGGTCAGGTCGGTATACAGCAGGAAGCTGATGGACTTGCCGATGCGCATCTCCCCCAGCAGGTCGAAGAAGGACAGTCCGGTGGTCTGGGTGATATAGGCGCTGATGGCGGATTCACTGAGGAAGAACTGGCGGCTCAGCTGGGCCAGCGTCAGCTTTTCCCCCAGATGGGTATACATATAATGGAGGATATCGCTCTTTTCGATGGTCTTGCGGACGCTTTGCGCCTGACAGCGGCCCAGCCGCAGAAAGGTGATCACCACCTCCGCCAGCTTATTGGCGGTATACAGCTCCGACAGGGCGTCGGCCTCCGGCACGGAGGTCTCCTGCCGCAGCTGCTCAAACAGCAGGCGCAGGCTCTCGGCCTCCCGCGGCGTACACTGTACCACCGGCGCGGCGGCCATGTCCTCCATCAGATGCAGCGGCGTATGGCCCGCCTGGCCCAGCGCCTTCACCGCCATGTTCACGTTGTCAAAATAGTAGGTCAGCAGGTAGTATTGCAGCGGCTCCGCCACCTGAACCACATCGGAGATCTGCCACGGCAGTACCGATACCAGCGTGCCCGGCCGCACCTCGTACTGCCGGTCCTGCAACACAATGGCGCCGCGCCCGCCGGTGAACAGCCAGAAGCGGGACATCTGGTGGATCAGCGGCGTGGTGGGCGCGTCGATGGTCTCCACGGTGACCTTGCAGATCTGGCTGTAATCCGCCTGCGAGCAGTATAAATGCTGGATCGGCAGCGCTTTTCCGCTCATCCCCTCACCTCCGTTTCCTGTGTCCAGTGTACCATATCCGGCGTTCCGGCGCAATGCTGATTGACAATCTTATCCCGCCGCGCTACAATATGTGGTATCTGAGTAGGGGAGGGAAGCGGTATGGACATTCACGGCCTGCAAAAGCTGACGCTGCTGGATTTTCCCGGCCATGTGGCCTGTACGGTGTTTCTGGCGGGGTGCGACTTCCGCTGTCCCTTCTGCCATAACGGCGGTCTGGTGCTGGGCGGCATGGAGCCGGTCATGGATGACGCCGGACTGCTGGAGTTCCTCCGCAAGCGGCAGGGCCTGCTGGACGGCGTGGCTGTCACCGGCGGCGAGCCGCTGCTGCGGCCGGATCTGCCGCCGCTGCTGCGGGCCGTCAAGGACTTAGACTACGCCGTAAAGCTGGACACCAACGGCAGCCATCCCGCCGCCCTGCGGTCGCTGGTGGAGGAGGGACTGGTGGACTATGTGGCCATGGACATCAAGAACAGTCCAGAGCAGTACGCCGCCACCGTGGGCCTGCCAGCCTTTGACTTGAACCCCATTCAAGAGAGCGTGACCTATTTGCTGTCCGGCGCCGTGGACTATGAATTCCGCACCACCGCCGTGGCGGAGTTCCACAATGACGCTTCCTTTGCGGGCATCGCCCAGTGGATCGCCGGGGCGAAACGGTACTATATCCAGTGCTTCACCGACCGGGATTCCGTGATTCAAACGGGGCTCCACGCGCCGGACAAGGCGCAACTGACCCATTGGGCCGATATCGTAAGACCTCTGGTACCCAGCGTGGCATTACGAGGGG
>CAVHKA010000002.1:31180-39553 GCA_963636325.1 Agathobacter sp.
TACGAGGGGCGTAAAGGAAAATCTCGTGGCCGGGGCCACGAAACCGCTCCCAAAACAACACTATATCTTGTGACGATTAGAAAATCTTATACACCAGATATAGGCATTTCGCCTTGACAAGGCCCATATATGTGGTATACTTGGAGATGTGACTGCGCAAGTCACGTCTCCATTTTATTTTCCGCCCATGACCGGGCGCTGTATACAAGAAAAGGAGGAACATCACATGTACCGGGTAACGAAACGAGACGGAACCATCGCCGAATTTGATATCGCCAAGATCAGCGCGGCCATTACCAAGGCCTTTGACGCCATGGGCAAGCAGTACCATCCCAGCGTCATGGACATGCTGGCCCTGCGTGTCACGGCGGAGTTCGAGCCCAAGATCAAGGACGAGCTGGTGGCCGTGGAGGACATTCAGGACTGCGTGGAAAAGGTGCTGTCCGAGGCGGGCTACGCCGATGTGGCCAAGGCCTACATCCTGTACCGCAAGCAGCGTGAGAAGGTCCGCAACGTGGGCAGCGCCCTGCTGAACTATAAGGATCTGGTGGACAACTACCTCCAGATCAACGACTGGCGCGTGAAGGAGAACTCCACCGTCACCTATTCCGTGGGAGGCCTGATCCTGTCCAACTCTGGCGCCATCACCGCCAACTACTGGCTCAGCGAGATCTACGATCCCGAGGTGGCCGAGGCCCACCGCAACGCCGACCTGCATCTCCATGACCTGAGCATGCTGACCGGCTACTGCGCCGGTTGGAGCCTGAAGCAGCTGATCCAGGAGGGCCTGGGCGGCGTGGTGGGCAAGATCACGTCCTCTCCCGCCAGCCATCTGAGCACCCTGTGCAACCAGATGGTGAACTTCCTGGGCATCATGCAGAACGAGTGGGCCGGTGCCCAGGCGTTCTCTTCCTTTGATACCTACCTGGCGCCCTTCGTCAAGGTGGACAACCTGACCCAGAAGGAGGTCAAGCAGTGCATCCAGTCCTTCGTCTACGGCGTCAATACGCCCTCCCGCTGGGGCACCCAGGCGCCCTTTAGCAACATCACGCTGGACTGGACCGTGCCCCGTGACCTGAAGGATCAGCCCGCCATCGTGGGTGGCCGCGAGCGGGATTTCACCTATGGCGACTGCCAGAAGGAAATGGACATGGTCAACAAGGCCTTCATCGAGATCATGATCGAGGGCGACGCCAATGGCCGCGGCTTCCAGTACCCCATCCCCACCTACTCCATCACCCGCGACTTCGACTGGAGCGAGACTGAGAACAACAAGCTCCTGTTTGAGATGACCGCCAAGTACGGCACGCCCTACTTCTCCAACTATATCAACTCCGATATGGAGCCCAACGATGTGCGCTCCATGTGCTGCCGCCTGCGCCTTGACCTGCGTGAGCTGCGGAAGAAGTCCGGCGGTTTCTTCGGCTCCGGCGAGTCCACCGGCTCCGTGGGCGTGGTCACCATCAACCTGCCCCGCATCGCCTATCTGGCGGAGAACGAGGCCGACTTCTATGCCCGTCTGGACAAGCTGATGGACATTGCCGCCCGCTCCCTGAAAACCAAGCGCACTGTTATCACCAAGCTGCTGAACGCGGGATTGTATCCCTATACCAAGCGGTATCTGGGCACCTTCGACAACCACTTCTCCACCATCGGCCTGATCGGCATGAACGAGGTGGGCCTGAACGCCAACTGGCTGCGGAAGGATCTGACCCATCCCGAGACCCAGCAGTTCGCCAAGGATGTGCTGAACCACATGCGTGAGCGTCTCAGCGACTATCAGGAGCAGTACGGCGACCTCTACAATCTGGAGGCCACCCCTGCCGAGTCCACCACCTACCGCTTCGCCAAGCACGACAAGAAGCACTATCCCGACATCATCACCGCCAACGAGAACGGCACCCCCTACTATACCAACTCCAGCCACCTGCCCGTGGGCTATACCGAGGACATCTTCTCCGCACTGGACGTGCAGGACGAGCTGCAGACCCTGTATACCTCCGGCACCGTGTTCCACGCCTTCCTGGGCGAGAAGCTGCCGGATTGGAAGGCGGCGGCCCAGCTGGTGCGCAAGATCGCTGAGAACTACAAGCTGCCCTATTACACCCTGTCCCCCACCTATTCCGTGTGCAAGAACCACGGCTATCTGTCCGGTGAGGTGTCTGTCTGCCCCGAGTGCGGCGAGCGAACTGAAATTTACAGCCGCATCACCGGCTACTACCGCCCGGTGCAGAACTGGAACGACGGTAAGGCTCAGGAGTTCAAGGATCGCAAGGTCTACGACATCGGTCATTCCCACCTGACCCATCAGGGCGTGCTGCATCCCGACGTGAAGCCGGAGCAGCCTGCCGCTCCCACTGAGGAGCCTGCGGGCAATGCCTGCGGCACGGTGAAGCTGTTCGCCACCCGCACCTGCCCCAACTGCAAGCAGGCGGAAAAGCTGCTGACCGAGGCCGGTATCCCCTTCACCCGTCTGCTGGCGGAGGAGAACGGCGCAGAGGCCACCCGCCTTGGCATCCGTCAGGCTCCCACGCTGGTGGTGGGCGACGGCGAGGATAAGTATGTGGGCCTCGGCGCAGTGCGGAAGTTCATCGCGGAGTACAACGCCTGATTTTATTTTGGATGTTATTCCATGCAAAATGTCCACCGAATAGGTGGACATTTTGCGTAAGCTATCAAAAATCTGTCATTGCGAAGCCAGTCGGCAGACTGGCTGTGGCAATCCGTTTTTCTATTCCTGCGGCAATGGAGGCGGATTCCCACGCCAGTGTGAGCACTGGCTCGGAATGACACGACAACATAAGGAGGCAACCTCTATGCATGATATCATCGTGGTGGGCGGCGGGCCTGCCGGTTTGACGGCAGCGCTGTATGCCGCCCGGGCCGGAAAGACTGTGGCCGTGGCCGAGCGGGAGAATACCGGCGGCCAGATCGTCTATTCCCCGCTGGTGGAGAACTATCCCGCCGTGCCCGCCATGTCCGGCGCGGACTTCGCCCAGAAGCTCACCGAGCAGGTGGAGGCCCTGGGCGTGGAGATCATCTATGACGAGGTCACGGGCCTTGCCTGTGACGGCGAGGGCTTTATCGTCCGCTGCGACGGCGGCGAACGCCGCTGCCGCGCGGTGGTGCTGGCCACCGGCGCGGCCCACCGCCATCTGGGCCTGGACGGCGAGGAGGAGCTGGTGGGCTGCGGCGTGTCCTACTGCGCCGTGTGCGACGGCGCGTTCTATACCGGTCGGGATGTGGCGGTGGTGGGCGGCGGAGATACCGCCCTGCAGGACGCCCTGTTTCTGGCAAACAGCTGCCGCAGCGTGACGCTGATCCATCGCCGGGATCAGTTCCGGGGTGAGATGCGTCTGGTGCGGCAGGTGGAGAGCCGGGAAAACATCCGTATCCTGTACAGCCATACGGTGGAGACCCTGCATGCCGCCAACGGCGAGCTGACCGGCATCACGGTGCAGGACGTCAAGACCGGAGCGGTGCGGGAGCTGGCGGTGGAGGGGCTGTTCGCCGCTGTGGGCCAGCTGCCCCAGAGCGCTCCCTTCGCAGCGCTGGTGAACACCGACGGCGGCTACTATCAGGCGGGGGAGGATACCCTGACCGGCTGTGACGGCGTGTTTGCCGCCGGTGACGGCCGGGTGAAGTCCGTCCGCCAGCTGACCACCGCCGTAGGCGACGGCGCGGTGGCGGGTCTGGCTGCCTGCCGGTATGTGGACGCGCTGCGGTAGATGCGGTAAGCATTCGTGCGGGCGACCCTTGCGGCCGCCCGCACAGCAGTCATTAGGGCGGACAGAGTCGTCCGCCCCTACGCACCAACCACCGATAGAACTTCGTAGGGCGCGATGCCCCCATCGCGCCGCCATACCATCTTTGCGCTCAAAAACACAAAATATTCTCTCATGACGCGGCGTTGGGTATTGCTCGTGACGCTGCGTCATGTGCTATCATGGCCCCATAAGGAGGTGAAATGCTATGTCCAAATACACCACAGGTGAGCTGGCCAAGCTGTGCGGCGTCACCGTGCGAACGGTGCAGTACTACGACAGCCGGGGCATCCTGATCCCCACGGAGCTGTCCGAGGGCGGGCGGCGACTGTATACGGACGGCGATCTGCGGCGGCTGCGGATCATCTGCTTCCTGCGGGACATGGGGCTGCCCATCGACGCCATCGCCCAGCTGCTGGCGGAGGAGGAGCCGGGCCGGGTGGTGGAGCTGCTGCTGGAGCAGCAGGAGCAGGCGCTGCGTCAGGAGCTGGCCCGGAGCCAGTCCCGGCTGGAAAAGCTGGAGGAGCTGCGCCGCCAGGTGAAGCAGCAGCCGGCGTTCTCCGTGGAATCCATCGGTGACATAGCGTATCTGATGGAGAGACGCGCACAACTGAAACGGGTGCATGGCACCATGCTGCTGGCGGGCGTCCCCATGTCGCTGCTGGAGGTGACGGGGATCGTCCTGTGGATCGTCACCGGTGTCTGGTGGCCCTTTGTGGTGTACCTGCTGCTGTCGGTACCCTTTGGCGTTCTGATCAGCCGGTACTATTTCCGGCGGGTGGCCTATCTCTGTCCCCAATGCCACACGGTGTTCCGTCCGGCGCTGAAGGAGGCGTTCTTTGCCCGGCATACGCCCTCGGCCCGGAAGCTGACCTGCACCTGCTGCGGCTACCACGGCTTCTGCGTGGAGACGATGGGAGGTGACGGGACATGAAACGGTTTCTGACCAAGTATCGCGCACCTCTGCGCTTTACGCTGGCGCTGCTGCCTGTCGCCGCGGCGGCGGGCTATCTGGTGATCCGCTATCAGCTGGCGCTGTACGATCCGGCCACGCTGTCGGCCATGATGGCCCAGCTGGGCAGCACTGTGGCGCTGCTGGCCGTGGGTACGGTGCAGACGGTGGTTTACGCTGCCGCAGCCAGCTTTTTCGGGTATATTCTGGCGGAAAAGCTGGGGCTGATGAGGCCTTTCCGGCTGGAAAAGCGGCCCCTGCTGCGGACGCTGGCAGTATCGGTCCCACTGGGCGTGCTGTTCAGTCTGGACTACTGGACGTTCGGCGCATGGCTGCCCAACACGGCGGTACGGGATTCCGCGGCGGCGGAACTGACGGTGTGGGGGTGGTCCGCCGCCATCCTGTATGGCGGCGTGATAGAGGAGTTTCTCATGCGGCTGTTCCTCATGAGCCTGCTGGCCTTTCTGGGCTGGAAACTGTTCTTCCGCCGGGAGGAATGCGTACCCGGCGGCGTTATCATAGCGGCCAATGTGCTGGCGGCGCTGCTGTTCGCGGCGGGGCATCTGCCCGCCACGGTGGGCGTATTCGGTACGCTGACGCCGCTGATCCTGGCGCGGTGCTTCCTGCTGAACGGCGGCTTCGGGCTGGTGTTCGGGCGGCTGTACCGGAAATACGGCATCCAGTACGCCATGCTCAGCCATGCGCTGCTGCACATCGTCAGCAAGCTGATCTGGACGGTATTCGCATAAGAAAAGCGCTGGCCGCCGGTCAGCGCTTTTTTCCGCTAGGGGAGTTGCCAAGGGGCGCGATATCGGGTATGATGGAGAAAAACAGGGGAGGGACGCATCGAATGGTTGACATAACGCTATACGCCGCGCCCATGGAGGGCTTGACCACTTATCTGTGGCGGCAGGCCCACCGGGAGATCTTCGGCGGTGTGGACAAGTATTTCACGCCGTTTCTGTCGCCCAACGCCAACCTGTGCTTTCAGCGGAAGGAGCTGGACGAAATACAGGGAGAGCCGGACACGGTGCCGCAGCTGCTGACCAACCGGAGCGAGCACTTCGTCTGGGCGGCCCGAGAATTGCAGGTGCGAGGGTATGGCGAGGTCAACTTCAATCTGGGTTGTCCCTCCGGAACGGTGACGGCCAAGCGCAAGGGCTCCGGCCTGCTGGCCTATCCGGAGGAGCTGGAGCGGTGTCTGGACGGGATATTCGACGCGCTGCCGGACATGCGGGTGTCCGTCAAGACCCGCATCGGGAAGAATGACCCGGCGGAATGGGAGACGCTGCTGGCGCTGTACAGCCGCTACCCCATCCATGAGCTGATCGTTCATCCCCGCGTCCAGAAGGAGTTCTATAAGGGCGCCGTCCACCGGGACGCCTTCGACCGGGCGCTGGCGGCGTATCCGGGGCGGCTGGTGTATAACGGCGATCTGTTCACGGCGGAGGATGTGACGGCGTTTCAGACGCAGTATCCCCAGCTGGATACGGTGATGGCGGGCCGGGGCCTGATGGCCGATCCCGCGCTGGGACGGCGGCTCCATGGCGGCGCGGCGGCCTCCCGGCAGGAGCTGGAAGCGCTGCACGACCGGCTGCTGGAGGGCTATCGCCAGCGTCTCAGCGGTACGCCGCCGGTGCTGCACCGGATGCGGGAGCTGTGGAACTATCTCAGTGAGCATTACGAGGGAACGGAACGGCCCCTGAAAGCCATCCGCAAGGCCAACGACCTGACCGCCTATGAGACGGCGGCAAAGGAAATTCTGAGGAACTGCCCAATAAAATAAAAAGAGACTGGTTCACAGAACCAGTCTCTTTTTATCATTTTGTAGGGGCCGATGCCCACATCGGCCCGTGCGGTGAATGATGGCATTTCCGGTAAACCGGCGGGGCGATGTGGGCATCGCCCCCTACGCACAACTTTGGAAACGCACTCCTCTTTGGCAATGAAATCGTCAGATTTCATGCCAGCTGGTTTTATTCGTCGTCCAGCCGCCGCAATCCCGCCACGTCGGACACGGGCAGCGAGAAGCTGATAGCACCCGCCGGGGTGGAAGGACCGGCATCCTTGTTGATGGCGTTCATGATGGCGGCCTTCTCCTTGCCGCTGGCCACGATGTAGATCACATCCTTTTCGTTGGCCAGCGTTACGCCGAAGAACTTCTCCGTGCCGATAGCGCCGGTGCCCTTGGCGTGCAGCACCGTGCCGCCGCCCGCGCCCGCGCTGCGGGCCGCGTCCATCACCATGTCGGAGTGACCCTCGTTCAGGATCACCACGATCAGTTCATAATCAAAATTCATTGTCGGTACACCTCCTCCGGTGGCGGCCTTGCCGCTGTCAGTCAGATACGCCAGCGTTCGTCCATTGCTGACACTTTTCAGGGGCACGGCCAGCATCAGGCCGTTGCCGGGAATGTCGATAAAAAGCTTGCGCTTGGCGGTGCGGAACAGCTGCTTCATGGTGTCTGTTCCCACCACCGCGCCGGTGACGGCCTTTTCCGTCCGGGACAGGCCGTACAGCGCCAGCTGCTGGGGTGTGGCGGTGCCCCGTCCCATCATGGTGGTCACCAGATTCAGTCCGGCGTCCCGGTACAGGGCCGCCATATCCTCCGCCCGGTCGCGGTCGGTTATGCTCATTAAGTAGTAAAGCTCCATGTCAGGCCACCTCCCACAGCTCGATGACGCCCTCGTCGCTGAATACGGGCGCGGACTCCTGCGCCTTGTTGCGGCGGGTCTTGATCACGTAGATCGCGCCCATTACCTGCACCACGATCAGGGGCATCATGGCCACCAGCGCCACAAGGCCGAAGGCGTCGGTCATGGTGTTGCCGCCCAGCGCCGTCGTCGCGCCCATGGCAAAGGGCAGCATGAACGTGGCCGTCAGCGGGCCGGAAGCCACGCCGCCGGAGTCGAAGGCGATGGCGGTGAAGATGCTGGGAACAAAGAAGCTGAGACCCAGCGCGATGATGTAGCCCGGCAGCACGAACCACAGGATGGAGATACCGGTCAGCACCCGCACCATGGCAAGACCCATGGCGGCGGCCACGGCGATGGACAGGCTCATGCCCATGGCCTTGGAGGAAATGGCGCCGGCGCTCAGTTCCTCCACCTGCTTGTTCAGCACATGGACGGCGGGCTCGGCGCTGATAATGAACCAGCCCATCAGCGTGGCCAGCGGGATCAGCAGAAGGCCCAGACCCTCGTCCACAATAACGCCGCCCAGCACATAGCCCAGGGAAGAGAAACCCACGTTGACGCCGGTCAGGAACAGCACCAGACCAACGTATGTATAGCCCACACCGATGAGGATGCGCAGCAGCGGCAGCTTCCGCAGATGCAGCGAGAAGATCTGGAACAGCAGGAAGAACACGCAGATGGGCAGCAGGGCGATGGCCACCTCGCCCATCATGGCGGGCAGCTCTTCTAAGTAGCTGTGGCCCACGGTGATGGTGGTCTCGAAGCTGTCCACTACCGTTTCACTGGCGGCGGCCGTGTTTTCCGGATACAGGAAGCCCAGCAGCAGCACCGCCAGAATGGGGCCGATGGAGCACAGGGCCACCAGACCGAAGCTGTCGGACTTGGCCTTTTCGTCGCTTCGGATGGAGGCGACGCCTACGCCCAGCGCCATGATGAAGGGCACCGTCATGGGGCCGGTGGT
>CAVHKA010000003.1:0-713 GCA_963636325.1 Agathobacter sp.
AGCACCTGACTCTTAATCAGGGTGTCCAGGGTTCGAGTCCCTGAAGGTGTACCAGTAATAGCGAATCACCGACCCGACCGCCGGTGATTTTCTATACGGCCCGTTGGTCAAGTGGTTAAGACAGAGGCCTCTCACGCCTTTAACATCGGTTCGAATCCGGTACGGGTCACCAAGTTCAAACTCCGCCTTCGGCGGGATGATGTAGCTCCATCTTTACGATGGAGCTACTTTTTTCGACAGGAGGTTTTTATGTCCGAATCCATCCGCCTTTCCGACCACTTCTCTTACAGTAAGCTGCTGCGCTTCACGCTGCCGTCCATCTGTATGATGGTGTTCACGTCGATCTACGGCGTGGTGGACGGCCTGTTCGTCTCCAACTTCGTGGGCAAAACGCCCTTCGCCGCCATCAATCTGGTCATGCCCTTCGTCATGATCTTGGGCGGCATGGGCTTCATGATCGGTACCGGCGGCACCGCTCTCGTCTCCAAGCTGCTGGGCGAGGGCAAGGACGACGACGCGCAGCAGACCTTCTCCATGATGGTGCTGTTCACCCTGCTGCTGGGTCTGGTGCTGTCCGCGGTGGGTATTGCCGCCATGCCCGTCGTCTCCCGGTTCCTGGGCGCCACCGACGCCATGATGTCCGACTGCGTGCTCTACGGCCGCATCGTCACCGGCTTCACCTTCGCTTTCATGCTGCAAAACGTGTTCCAGAG
>CAVHKA010000003.1:723-24040 GCA_963636325.1 Agathobacter sp.
CGCTTTTCCGTAATCAGCTCATTCATCACGCTCATGCCAAGCCCCTGCTCCACCATGGACATCACAGAGAAGCTCTCCAGCGTGGTGAACTGCACATTCGGCTCAATGCCGTTCTTGGCAAACAGCGCCTCCACGTCGTCGTCACAGCCCAGCGCTGGCATGATGAAGCGGTCATACTTGCAGTTCTCCAGCGGATAGACCTCTGCCTCGGCCAGTGGATGATTTTTCGGCAGCACCGCCAGCATGGCGTCCTCCGCCAGTGGAATAAAGTCATAGGGCATCCCCTCCTGATAGCTGAGGAAGCCGATATCCGCCGCCCGGTCATCCAGCCACTTGGACACCTCCTGCCAGATGCCCTCCATCAGCTTGATGCGGATCTGGGGATAGTCCTGCTGGAAAGCCCGGATCACCGCCGGCAGCCAGTGTGTGGCGATGCTGGAATAGGCCGCGATGGTGACCGTACCGATCAGCAAGCCATTCATTTCCGCAGCCAATTCAAAGATACGATCCTCCTGCCGAAGGAACTCCCGCACCGTGGGCAGCAGCAGTTCTCCGTTCTCCGTCAGCGTCACGCCCTTGGTATTCCGGCGGAATACCGGAAAACCCAGCTCCTTTTCCAGCGCTGTCACCAGCTGGTTCACGCCGGAGGGCGTATAGCTCAGTGCCTCCGCCGCCTTGGAAAAACTGCCTGTCTCCGCCGCCGCCAGAAAGGCTCTGCACCGTGCTGTTTCCATATTTTTCCTCCTTATGTTATCAGTCTCTCTTACATCCGTCATAATACTCTGTGGCTTTACTTTTCTTGTTAAATATTCTACTCTATCATTACAGAAAGCACAAGCCCCAAATTATGTTTTAAGGAGGAATCTGCCATGAAAAACATCCGTGCTTACCTGACGACTGCCGTGGTTTCCCTCATGCTGGCGGCAGTATCCGCCTTTTCGCTGAGCGGCGCCGCTCATTCCGCCGCCGTCTGCATCCCGCTGCTGTTCGGTCTGGTCTTTTCCTGGAGTGCCGTCAAGGCCGCGCTGGCCGCCATGGACAGCGACTTCCGCCGCAAACCGGCCACAGTCCCCTGCCGCGCCTGCTTCCAGCTGAAGCTGGCTTGATACCATCATCATCAAAAAAATCCGCATGCCGGGGCATGCGGATTTTTTGTTGCGGTTCAGTTCTCTTTTTTCTCGAATTCCTCCGCCACGTCCATCAGCAGCTGACGGATGGGCAGATGCTGGGGACATGCCTTTTCGCACCGGCCGCATTTCACGCAGTCGGAAGCCTTATGTCCGGGACGGGCATGGACTTCGTCATAATAGTAATCGGCGTTCCAGTCATGATAGAGCTGCTTGGTATTCATAACGGCAAAAATGTCGGGAATGGCGATATGCATGGGACAGCCATCCACACAGTACCGGCAGGCGGTACAGGGGATCAGATTCTTCCCCTTGAAGATCTCCTGCACCTTCTTCACGGCGGCAAGCTCCCGCTCGTCCAGCGGCCTGAACGCCTGCATAAAGCTGATGTTGTCCCGCATCTGCTCCATATTGCTCATGCCGGACAACACCATGGCGATCCCCGGAAAGCTGGCGGCAAAGCGGATGGCGTAGCTGGCGGGGCTTCCCCCGTGCAGCTCGTCCAGCACGGCTCTGGCCTCCTCCGGCAGCTTCACCAGATTGCCGCCCTTCACCGGCTCCATGACGATCACCGGCTTGCCGAACTTCCGGCACACTTCATAGCATTTCCGGCTCTGCACCGCGGGATCGTTGAAGTCCAGATAGTTCAGCTGGATCTGCACCACTTCGATCTGGGGATACTCTGTCAGGATCTGCTCCAGCACCGACGCACGGTCATGGAAAGAAATGCCCACATGACGTACCTTCCCCTCCTCTTTCAGGGCAAAAGCCGTCTCATAGGCGCGGCTGTTCTTGAAATGCTTGAAGATCTCCGCACTCTGGGCATGCATCAGATAGAAGTCAAAATACTCCACGCCGCAGGTGGCCAGTTGGCTCTCAAACAGGGGCCGGATATCCTCTTCCTTCTTGAAATAGAAGTTGGTCAGCTTATTGGTCAGAATGTACCGGTCGCGGGGATAGCGGCTGGTCAAGCACTCCTTCAGCGCCAGCTCGCTCTTGCCCTCCAGATAGCCGTGGGCGGTGTCAAAATAGTTGAAGCCTGCTTCCAGAAAGGTATCCACCATGCGGCAGGTCTCGGCAATGTCCACTTCCTTTTCCCGCATGGGCAGGCGCATGAAGCCGAAGCCGAAATTTCTCTTGAATTCCTCCATTGAGATATCTCCTTTCCCCTCCCCGTTACCGGTTTCTCAGTCGATGTTGATATCCGCCACGGAGTATACGGCGGCCTTGCCGCTCATTTTGATGCGCTCGCCCACCTGGGTGCAGTACAGCGTGCCGCCCCGACGGCTGGCCTGATAGGCCACCAGACTGTCCTTGCCCAGGGCCTTCACCCAATAGGGCACGATGTGGCAGTGACCGGAGCCGCAGACGGGATCCTCCGGCACATTGCACTTGGGGGCAAAGCTGCGGGACACGCAGTCCACGCCCTTGCCCGGCGCGGTGGCGTGGAGCAGCAGGCCGTCCAGCGCCCGCACCTTCTCCTGATCCACCGTCATGCTGCGGACGACGTCCTCATCGTCAAACACGCACAGCAGGTCGCGGCCCATGAAGGCGGCCTTGGGCATGGCGCCGTTCATGGCGTCCGCCATAGCCTGGGTCACCGGCACGCTTTTCAGCTCATAGGCGGGAAAATCCATCTCGTACAGGTCGCCATGGCGCACCACCGTCAAATCGCCGGACAGGGTGGTGAAGGTGACCTCCGTCAGCGCGGTATCCACAAAGCTCATGATGGCGCAGGCCGTTCCCAGCGTGGCATGGCCGCACAGGTCGATCTCGCCGCCGGGCGTGAACCAGCGCAGATGATACGTCTCCCCCTCCTTCACGGTAAAGGCCGTCTCGGAGAGGTTGTTCTCAATGGTGATGGCCATCATCCTCTCCTCGTCCAGCCATTTGTCCATCACGCAGACGGCGGCGGGGTTGCCCGCAAATACATGGTCGGTAAAGGCGTCGATCACATACTGTCTCATTACGGTTTCCTCCTCATCGGTCAAATTTTATGGGAAAGCCCGGGAGACGCTGCCACCCATGGCATTGCCTCCCGCATCTGTTCTATGTTTTGATGATATCACACTCTTTTCATTCCTTCAACCCGGTTTTTACCGGCCGGTATGCGTGATTATGCTGAAAGTGTTACTGATATGAGTTGTAACATTTCATAGCTTTACTTTTCTTGTTATTTATTCTACTATATGGTCACAGAAGAAAGAAACCCCTAAAAAAAATTTCAAGGAGGACACTACCATGAAAAACATCAACACTTACATTATGATCTCCATCGTTTCCCTCATGCTGGTGGTGGCGACCGCCTTTCTGATGACCGCTGCCGACGCCCCCATCCGTGAAGCCGGCGGCTACCTGCCCCTGCTGCTGGGCGCTGTGTTCACCTGGAGCACCGCAAAGGCCAATCTGATGGAGCGTAAGCGCGAGGAGCGCAACAACGCCCGCGTGTTCAAGCCCAGTCACGCCGCCGCATAAATAACACCGACAACCTGTTTTCTCTCTTACAACAAATAGAACCGGCACGCAAAAGCGTGCCGGTTCTATTTATCCGTTGATATTCCTTTCCAAAATGGCACATACTACCTGCAACGATCACAGGAGGTATGTACCATGTCAGAAATGTTTTGCTTTCAGTGCCAGCAGACCGCCGGCGGCAGCGGCTGCGTCAAGACCGGCGTATGCGGCAAGCAGCCGGAGACCGCCCACTTACAGGACAAGCTGGTGTGCCGTCTGATCCGTCTGGCGGAGGCCTGCCGCCAGCGGGAGGACTATCCGCCGGAGATCACGCGGCTGCTGGCGGACGGACTGTTCACCACGCTGACCAACGTGAACTTCGACAATGCCGCCATCCGGGCCTTTACCGACCGGGTCAATGAGGCGCTGCGGCGGCACGGTGGCTCCACCGCCGACGAGGACTGCGCATGGCTCTGGAAGGGGGAAACGGACACCGTCTCCCTGCGCGCCACGCTGCTGTTCGGGCTGAAGGGCATGGCGGCCTATGCCCACCACGCCATGAACCTGGGCTATCGTGACGAGGAGGTGGAGAAGTGGTTCTATAAGGGTCTTGCCGCGCTGGCGCGGGAGCACAGCGTGGAGGAATGGCTGGCCCTCATTATGGAGTTCGGCCAGATCAATTTCCGGTGCATGGCGCTGCTGGACCGGGCCAACACGGAGACCTTCGGTGATCCGGTGCCTACCCGCATCAACATCGACGTGAAGAAGGGGCCCTTCATCGTGGTATCCGGCCACGATCTGGATGACCTGCACCAGCTGCTGGAGCAGACCGCCGGACGGGGCGTCAACGTTTACACCCACTGTGAGATGCTGCCTGCCCACGGCTATCCCGGTTTGAAGAAGTACCCCCATCTGGCGGGCAACTTCGGCACGGCGTGGCAGAACCAGCAGAAGGAATTCGCCAACATCCCCGCGCCGGTGCTGTTTACCACCAACTGCCTGATGCCGCCACGTCCCAGCTATGCCGACCGGGTCTACACCACCTCGGTGGTGGGCTATGACGGGCTGCGGTACATTTCCGCCGACGCGCAGGGCCATAAGGATTTCTCCCCGCTCATCCGCCAGGCGCAGGCGCTGGGCGGCTATCAGGCCGACCAGAGCATGAGCGGCGTCAACGGCGGCCACATGGTGACCACCGGCTTCGCCCACGCCGCCGTGCTGGACAAGGCGCCCCAGATCATCGAGGCCATCAAAAGCGGCGCGGTGAAGCACATCTTTCTGGTGGGCGGCTGCGACGGCGCACACCCCGGCCGCAACTACTACACGGAGTTCGTCAAGCGCACGCCCATGGACTCGCTGGTGCTGACACTGGCCTGCGGCAAGTTCCGGTTCAACGATCTGGATCTGGGGGAGATCGGCGGTATTCCCCGTATTCTGGACGTGGGTCAGTGCAACGACGCATACAGCGCCGTGCGCATCGCGCTGGCGCTGGCGGAGGCCTTCGGCTGCACCGTCAACGACCTGCCGCTGACGCTGGTGCTGTCGTGGTACGAGCAGAAGGCGGTATGCATCCTGCTGAGCCTGCTGGCGCTAGGCGTCAAAAACATCTATCTCGGCCCCACCCTGCCCGCCTTCCTGTCGGAGACAGTGGTGAAAACGCTGGTGGATGCCTATGGGCTCCAGCCTATCACTGCGCCCCAGCAGGATCTGGACGCCATTCTGCACCGGGTCTGAGCGATAAAAGAAGGACGGTACTCGGCCGAGTACCGTCCTTTTTTCAGTTTGTCCAGTCCTTTACCTGCCGACGGAGCCAGTCGCACCAAGCGCCCACACCCTCGCCGGTCTTGGCGGAGATGGGGAAGATCTTCAGTCTGGGATTGCGCATGTGGGCGTACTCCACCACCTTGTCCATGTCGAAGTCAAAGTAGGGCAGCACGTCGATCTTGTTGATGATCAGCGCGTCGCACACCGTGAAGATCAGGGGGTACTTGAGGGGCTTGTCGTGGCCCTCCGGCACCGAGAGGATCATGGCGTTCTTCACCGCGCCGGTGTCAAACTCCGCCGGGCAAACCAGATTGCCCACATTCTCCAGCACCACCAGATCCAGGTCGCCGGTGCCGATCTCCTTCAAACCCTGCTCCGTCATGCCCGCGTCCAGATGGCACATGCCGCCGGTGTGGAGCTGGATGGACTTCACGCCGGCCGCGGCGATCTTCTCCGCGTCCACGTCCGAGTCGATGTCCGCCTCCATGACGCCCATGCGCAGCTCGTCCTTCAGCGTCTCGATGGTGCGCAGCAGCGTGGTGGTCTTGCCGCTGCCGGGCGAGGACATCAGGTTCAGCAGGAAGGTCTTGTCTTGCTTCAGGTCTTCCCGGAGACGCGCCGCCTCACGGTCGTTGTTGGCAAACACGCTCTCTTTTACTTCAATGATCTTGTATCGTTCCATTATATCGCCTCGATCTCCTTGATGTTGATCTCATCGCCCCGGATCAGCCAGGTATCCCCGCTGCCGCAATGGGGGCAGGTACGGCCCTGTGGCACGGTGGCGTAGTCCTGCCCGCAGCTGCCGCAGTGGGTCACCGCCGGAATGGTCTCGATGCGCAGCTTTGCGTCTGGCATCAGCTCCGTCCGCTTCACCGCCCAGTCCCAGCAGCTCTCCAGCTCGTGAGGGATAGCGCCGGACACCTCGCCCAGCTCCAGCGTGACGGAGGCTACGTTTTGCAGCCCCTGCTCCTGCCCCATCTGCTCGATGGTCTTGATGACGTGAAATACGATCCCCAGCTCGTGCATATCACTTGCTCTTTCTGGCGGCGCGCTTGATCTTGAAGTTGCGCTTGATCATATAGGGCAGGATGGCCTTCATCTTGTCCTCGCACTTATACATGGTGCTGCACTCGGGACGCTCACGGTGCAGGTGGATGGCGTCAAAGGCGCACTTGGTGGTGCAGATGCCGCAGCCGATGCACTTGTTGGGGTCCACGATGCTGGCGCCGCAGCCAAGGCACCGGGCCGTCTCCTTTTTCACCTGCTCCTCGGTAAAGGCCACGCGCTCGTCCCGGAAGGTCTTGCGCAGCGCCTCGTTATAGCCGATCTGCTGGCGGGGCGTGTTGTCATAGCTGTCGATGGCGATGAGGGCGTTTTCCTTGTCCAATTCGATAAACTGGCGGCGGTCGCGGCCGATGGTCAGCGTGGCGTGCTGCACCCAGCGGTGCAGGGACACCGCGCCCTGCTTACCGGCGGCGATGGCGTCGATGGCGAACTTCTGGCCGGTGTAGGCGTCGCCGCCCACGAAGATGTCCGGCTCGGCGGTCTGATAGGTAACGGGGTCGGCCTTCACGGTGCCGTTGGGGTTGAACTCCACCTTCGTGCCCGTCAGCAGCTCCTTCCACTCCACCTTCTGGCCGATGCAGTACAGCACCACGTCGCAGGCGGTCTCTTCGGTAACGGCGTCGTCGAACTTGGGGTCAAAGCGGCCCTCGGCGTTCTTCACGGACAGGCACTTACGGAAACGGATACCGGCGCATTTGCCGTCCCGCTCCACGATCTCCGTCTGGCCCCATCCCGCGTGGATGGTGATGCCCTCGCGCTCGCACTCGCCGCGGTCCTCCTCACCCATGGGCATGTCCTCATAGCCCTCCAGACAGTACAGATCCACAGAATCCGCGCCGCAGCGCAGGGCGGTGCGGGCCACGTCGGCGCCGATGTTGCCGCCGCCGATGACCACGACTCTGCCGCTCATCTTGCCGCACTGGCCGCCGTTTACCTGGCGCATGAAGTCGATACCGGCCTGCACGCCCTGGGCCTCGCCGCCGGGAATGTTCAGCCTGCCGCCGGACTGGAGACCCACGGCCACATAGAAGCCCTGATAGCCCTCCTCACGGAGCTGGGCGATGGTGATGTCCTTGCCCACCTCCACGCCGCAGCGGAATTCCGCGCCCATCTCCCGGAGAATGTCGATCTCCGCCTGCACCACGTCCTTTTCCAGACGGAAGCTGGGGATGCCGTTCATCAGCATGCCGCCGGGGCGTTCTTCCTTTTCAAACACAGTGGGCCGGTAGCCCTTCTCCGCCAGATAGAAGGCACAGCTCATACCGGCGGGGCCCGCGCCGATGACGGCGATCTTCTCGCTGAACTCGCCGTCCACCTTGGGAATGACCTTCTCCGGCACAAAGCGGGTGGCGGCGTCCAGATCCTGCTGGGCGATGAACCGCTTCACTTCGTCGATGGCTACCGCCTGATCCACGGTGCCGCGGGTACAGGCGTCCTCGCACCGGCGGTTGCAGATGCGGCCGCACACGGCGGGGAACGGGTTCTCCCGCTTGATCAGCTGCAAAGCCTCACGGTACTTGCCCTGAGCCGCCAGCTTCAGATAGCCCTGTACGGCGATGTGGGCGGGACAGGCGGTCTTGCAGGGTGCGGTGCCGGTGTCGTGGCAGTTGATCCGGTTCTTCTCCCGGTAGTCGATGGCCCACTTCTCCGGGCCCCACTTCACCTCGTCCGGCAGCTCCTGCCGGGGATATTTGATAAAGCCGTCCTTGGTGCACAGCTTCTGGCCCAGCTTCACCGCACCGGCGGGACAGTTCTCCACGCAGCGGCCGCAGGCCACGCACTTCTCCGTCTCCACCGCCGCCACATAGGCGCTGCGGGACATGTTGGGCGTGTTGAACAGCTGGCTGGTGCGCAGGGCGTTGCACACGTTGACGTTGCAGTTGCAGATGCCGAAGATCTTCTCCTCGCCGTCAATATTGGTGATCTGGTGGACGAAGCCGTTGTCCTCGGCCTTCTTGAAGATCTCCATCACCTCGTCATAGGTGATGTACTCGCCCCGCTGGGTCTCCACGATATAGTCGGCCATGTCGCCCACGCCGATGCACCAGTTCTCCACATCGTCGCCGCAGCCCTCGCCCAGCTTGGCGCGGCTGGCGCGGCAGGAGCACATGCTCTTGGCGTACTTGCCCTCGTACTTATGGAGCCAGTAGGAGATCTTCTCCAGACTGATGGCCTCGTTCTCCGTCTCGATGGCTTTCTCCACCGGGATAACGTGCATGCCGATGCCCGCGCCTCCGGGAGGCACCATGGGGGTGATCTTTTCCAGGGGCAGCATGGTCATGCGCTCGAAGAAGGCCGCCACCTCCGGGTGTTCGTCGATCTGACTTCTGCGCATGTTCAGGAACTCGGCGCTGCCGGGCACGAACAGGGGCAGCACCCAGCGCTTTTCGTGGCCGGGGTTCTTGCCGTCCAGATCCTCCCAGTTGTACTCCAGAAGGCCCCGCCAGGACATTTCGTCCAGCAGCTTTTCCAGCGGCTCCCGCTCCATTTTGGTCAGCTTCATCATCTGGGCGATGGTCTTGGGCTTGCGGACGCCCATCTTCAGGGCCACGTCCACCATCTCGTCGGTCAGCACGCCGTCCAGACCCCAGTATTCCGGGTCATCCACGGTGGTCTTCAGGCCGATGCGGTTGGTGATCATGGCGCCCAGCTTCAGCAGGTTCTCCCGGGGCGGCCGGTCGGGACAGGGGATCTCGAAGGGTAGCTTACTCTCATCCAGAGGGAAGTTGGTAGGCTTGCTGCCGTTGATATCGCGCATGGTCTCTCCTCCATCTGTCTTGCCCCGGCGATCTGCCTCATTTCAGACCGGAAAGGGGCATATTTTGTCCTTTATACAGTAAAATAGTAGCAATTTTTGTTGGCAAAATCCATTGACTATTCCCACAAAGTTATGCTATCATATTATATGGTCTTGGTCTGACCAAAGGAGTGATGGCATGGAATTTCGTGAGATCGTCGCGCCCTCCATCAAGGAGCTGTTTGTCCAGCAGCTGGAGGGCATGATCCTGTCGGGCCAGCTGCGGCCCGGCGACAAGCTGCCCACCGAGCGGGAGCTGGCCGACGCCATGAAGGTCAGCAAAACGGTGGTACACGACGGTCTGCGGGAGCTGCACCGCCTTGGGTTTCTGGACATCGTGTCCCGCAAGGGCGTGACGGTGGCGGACTATGCCCAGACCGGCAGTCTGGACACGCTGATGGCCATCATGCGGTATCACGGCGGTCTGCCGGACAAAAAGACAGCGGAAAGCATCCTGAAGCTGCGGTACTATCTGGAAGGCCCTGCCATGGAGCTGTTGGCCGCCCACCACACACCGGCGGATATGGCGGCGCTGGAGGACTTGCAGCGTCAGGCGGAGGAGTCGGCGCAGGATACCGCCGCCTTTGCCGAGGCGCTGTTCCGCTATCACCGGGGCATCACCTTCCTCAGCGGCAACACCATCACGCCGCTGATCTTCAACGCCTTTACCCAGGTGAATCTGGAGTTCTGGCGGGAGTATGTGGAGGCCTACGGCGTGGAAGCGTGCCTGGACACGCTGCGGCAGTTCACGGAGCTGATCCGTAACCGTCAGGGCGCGGAAGCGGCGGCGCTGCTGAAAAACGGGCTGGAACGGTTCCAGCAGGACAGAGTATGAGAAACGGTATGAAAATAACCGGTCCGCGAGCATCGCTCGCGGACCGGATTTTCGTTTATTCTTCGGTTTTCTTTTCTTCCGCCTGGCGGGCGGCCACGATGTTGACGTACAGTTCCTCCGGCTTGTGGGGCTTCACCCACAGGTTCCACACCAGCAGGAACGCCGACACCAGCACCATCACCGCCGACAGGGCCTGGGACACACGGATGGGCGCGCCGCCGATGGTCCAGTCGAACAGGTACAGGCTGTCGGTCCGCAGGCCCTCGATCCAGAAGCGGCCGATGCCGTACCACAGGAAGTAGAACAGGGTATTCTCCCCGTCGAACTTCCGGTGCTTGGATACAATGAAAACTAACAGCAGCAGGCCCACCAGATTCCACAGGCTTTCGTACAGGAAAGTGGGATGCACCTCGATCAGCTGGCCGGTTTTCAGCGTCAGCTGCATGCGGCAGAAAATGGTGGTCTCGCTGCCGAAGGCCTCGCGGTTCATGAAGTTGCCCCAGCGGCCCACGATCTGGCCGATCAGCAGGCCCATCACCACCAGATCGGTCAGGGCGCAGAGCTTGAAGCCCTTGCGCTTTGCCATGATGACGGCCAGGATCACCACCGCGATGACCGTACCGTAGATGGCAAGGCCGCCGTCCCAGATGGCGATGGCCTTGCTCCAGCTGAACTTGCCGTCCGCGTCACGGAACAGATCCAGATAGAAGATCACATAGTACAGCCGCGCGCCGATGATGCCGCAGGGGATGCCCCACAGGATGCAGTCCATCAGGTCATCCTCAGTGATGCCGTAATTCTTCCGCTGATGCAGGCAGAAAAGCACCGCCAGCAGCAAGCCGCAGGCAATGATGATGCCGTACCAGTAGATACCGTGGCCGATGTTGATGGCCTTGGAGGACGCGGTAAACGCCCAATCACCGAACAGCCCCGGAAACCGGATGGGACTGTCGGTCATGATCATGCCGTTCGTAAAAGATCACTCCTTTGCTTCGCCGGAAACAGGCTCGATGATAGACACCGCGCAGCGCTCCTCCACCAGATTCTCCCGGATGAAGTTCAGCACGTCATCGGCGCTGATGCTGTCGTAGATCTCCGGGAAGCGGTAGGGATCATAGTTGTGGAACTTACCCTCGGCCATGGACACGGCAATGCCCTCGAAGCTGTTGAGGGCCTTCAGCGCCGTGCCGAAGTTGGCGTTGCGCAGCCGCAGGTAATAGGCGGGGTCGATGCCCTCCTTCACCAGCCGCTGTGCCTCCTCCAGCACCGCCTGCACCACGGCGTTGGGGTCATTGCTGTCGCCGCCCAGATAGACATAGGCCGCGCCGGGCAGAATGTCATAGCTGCACCCGAAGGAGCCGTTGATCAGGCCCTGGCTGTACAGCCGGGCATACAGGGGGCTGGACTCGCCTGCCAGCACGTCGATGGCCAGCTCGCCCAGGGCGGTGCTGCGGGCCTGCGCCTCGCCGCCGTGCTGGGGCGGGCATTTGAAGCCCGCCAGGAAGGTGGGCATAGCGATCTCCATGCGGCCGCGGGTCTCTTTCTGGCAGGGCGTCAGCGGTTCCTCCACGCCGTAATCACGGGGGATCAGCGGGCCGCTGGTCTTGGGCAGGACTTCCTCCGCCAGACGCAGTATCTCATCGCTATCCACGTCGCCCACCACCACAAGGCACATATTAGCGGGGGTATAGAAAGCCTTATGGCAGTCGTACAGGGTCTGGGCCGTGATCTGGCGGATGCTCTCCACGCTGCCCGCGATGGGGGTGCGGGCGGGACTGTGGTGATATAGCCCCTGCATCAGCTGCTTATAGCACTGCCACTCGGGGTTATCCTCGATCATGCCGATCTCCTGGCCGATGATGCCCTGCTCCTTCTCCACCGACTCGTCGGTGAAATACGGGATGGACACAAAGGACAGCAGGATCTTCAGATTCTCATAGAATTTCTCGGTGGAGCTGAAATAGTAGCAGGTGATGGCGTTGGAGGTGAAGGCGTTGGGCTCGGCGCCGTTCTTGGCCAGCTCCTGCAAGGCGTTGCCCTCGGCGGTGTCGAACATCTTATGCTCCAGATAGTGGGCGATGCCGGCGGGGGTATCCAGCCACTGGCCGTCCAGCTGGAACTTCATGTCCATGCCGCCGTAGCGGGTGGCAAACAGGGCGTACTTCCGCTGGAAGTCCTTCTTGGAGACGATGCACACCGGCAGGCCGTTGGGCAGCGTCTCCCAGCGGGCGGTCTCACCGATACGGGTATAATTGGTCAGCATGCGCTCTCCTCCTTTCCCTTCAGGAAGAATACAGTATCCAGACTGCAGCTTTGTGCCGCCTTCCGGACGCGCTCCGGCGTCACCTGACGCAGGGCGGCCATCAGATCCTCCGGCGTATCCTCCGCGCCGGTGGCCGTCTGGCCCAGATAGTAATTCTCCATGGCATTCTGGGAATCGGACAGCGACGTCAGCGCCGAGCACATGGTGGCCAGTGCGCCCTGCCATTCCCAGTCCTCCCACTGGCCCTCCTTCACCAGCTCCAGCTGATGGAGGATCTCGTCATGGGCCTTCTGGAAGTCCTTGCACTCGATGCCGGAGGACACGGTCATGACGCCCTTGGAGCGGGCATAGCTGGAGGAGGCATAGTAGCAAAGGGACAGCTTTTCCCGGACATTCAGGAACAGCTTGGCATTGCTGGTGCCGCCGAAGATCAGGTTGGCCATGATCATGGCGGGCACGTCGTCGGTGTCACAGCGCCAGCCCATGGACAGCTTGCCTTGGGTCACGTCCATCTCCTCGGTGAGATACCGGGGCTCCTCCGGCGCGGCCACACGGCGGACAGGCTCGCCCTCCGTCACCATGCCCCGGGGCAGCGCGGCAAAGGCGCGGCACAGCGCACCCTCCACCCGCTCCGGCTTGGCGCTGCCGCAGTAGAACAGCTCCATGCGGCTGGTGGCCAGCAGCTCCTGATAATGACTGAACAGCTTATGGTTGTTGATCCTGGCGGCGGTCTCCTCGTCGCCCAGACGCAGCACGCCATAGGGCTCTCCGGCGCACATCTCCTGCATCAGCCGCACGTCGGCCCAATCCTGCTTGTCATTGCGGATGGCCCGGATGGCGTCGATGAGGTTCTGCTTCTCGCTGTCCACATACTCCGCCAGAAAGCGGCCGTTGCGGGTCACAGGGTCCAGAAACAGCTCGCCCAGCAGGTCGGCCACCGGCTCCAGCAGCTTCTCCCCTGCCGGGGCGAAGGCATCGTCAATGACGGAGGCCACAAAGCCCACGCACTGGCGCTCGCCCTTCTTGCGGACGGTATAGTCGATCTGCGCGCCGTACAGGGTATCCAGCGCGGCGGACAGGCTCTCCATATCCGGGCAGCGCATGGTGCCCCGCCGCAGCACGGCGGGCAGCAGCGCGTTGGCGGCGGCGGTCTCCTTGCTCAGCGGCGTCACCAAATGGGCGCTGAGCACGCTTGTCTTGAATTTACTGGCAGGCAGATACGTCAGGAAAACGTTCTGCATGATCTCTTTTCTATGCTCGTACACAGTAAACCTCCTGAATCAATATAGCAATTCATTATATAGTATACACCAATCCGTGCCGAAAGAAAAGAGGAAAATCCCATATCAACGATAGTTGACGTGCCGCCGCATCTGGGATATAATATGTTATATTATATTCAGGAGGGATCGCCATGACCGCCGCACAGCGCCGCAGCGCCATCTATGAACAGCTGACCCGTGCCGACGCACCCATCAGCGCCACCACGCTTGCCCAACGCTTTTCCGTGACCCGGCAGATCATCGTGGGCGACATCGCCCTGCTGCGGGCCGAGGGCCACAGCATCACCGCCACGCCCCGCGGCTATGTCATCCCCTCCGAGACCGGCCTGCTGCGCACCATCGCCTGCCATCACAGCGGCGAGGATACCCAGAAGGAGCTCTTCGCCATGGTGGACTGCGGCTGCACGGTGGTGGACGTGATCGTGGAGCACCCGGTGTACGGCCAACTGACCGCGCCGCTGGCGCTGTCCAGCCGCTACGATGTGGAACAATTCATCCGGCGGATGGCGGATTCCCACGCCCAGCCCATCAGTGCCCTGACCGGCGGCGTCCATCTGCACACCCTCTCCTGCCCCAGCGAGGATGCCTTTGCCCACCTGAAAGCCACTCTGGCCGACATGGGGATGCTGTATGAAGGCAGCATGGTGTGATCTCGCTATTGACAAATCCCGCAAGTTGTTTATAATGGAGTGGACATGTGTCTTGACACCTGTCCACTCCATTTGATTTTACGAGATATGAGGTACATAGTATGGAAAAAGTCCGGGCATTTCTGGTGCGGAAGAACATCACCTTCTCCGCCAAGCGCTATTTCATCGACGCCATGTCCGCCATGGCACAGGGCCTGTTCTGCACGCTGCTGGTGGGCACCATTCTGGACACCATCGGCAAGCAGTTCGGCATCGGCTTTCTGACCAATGCGTTTTTGACCATCACCAAGGGTGATGTGGTACTCAGCTACACCATCGGCGGGCTGTGCTCGTTGATGGTGGGCCCGGCCATGGCAGTGGCCATCGGCAACGCCTTGCAGGCGCCGCCGCTGGTGCTGTTCTCCCTGATCACCGTGGGCTTTGCCACCAACGTGCTGGGCGGCGCGGGCGGCCCGCTGGCCGTGTTCTTTGTGGCCATTCTGGCCGCCGAGGTGGGCAAGGCCGTCAGCAAGGAGACCAAGATCGACATTTTGGTGACGCCAGTGGTCACCATTCTGGCCGGTATCGGCTTCGCGGCACTGGTGGCGCGGCCTATCGGCGCGGCGGCTATCTCCGTGGGCAAGGCCATCATGTGGGCCACGGAGCTGCAGCCCTTCTTCATGGGTATTCTGGTATCCGTCATCATCGGCGTGGCGCTGACGCTGCCCATTTCCTCCGCCGCCATCTGCGCCAGCTTCGGCCTGACCGGTCTGGCGGGCGGCGCCGCCGTGGCAGGCTGCTGCGCCCAGATGGTGGGCTTCGCCGTTATGAGCTTCCGGGAGAACCGCTGGGGCGGTCTGGTGGCCCAGGGCATCGGCACCAGCATGCTGCAGATGGGCAACATCGTCCGCAATATCCGCATCTGGATCCCGCCCACGCTGGCCTCCGCCGTTACCGGCCCGCTGGCCACCTGCCTGTTCAAGCTGCAAATGAACGGCGCGGCGGTGTCCTCCGGTATGGGCACTTGCGGCTTCGTGGGCCAGATCGGCGTATACACCGGCTGGGTCAACGACGTGGCCAGCGGCGCGAAGGCCGCCATCACCGGCTTCGACTGGCTGGGGCTGATCCTGATCTCCTTCGTGCTGCCCGCCGTGCTGACGTGGCTGTTTGCCATCCCCCTGCGGAACTGGGGCTGGATCAAGGACGGTGACCTGAAGCTGGATCTGTAAATTGAAAGAAACGGCCCGCGTTCCGGGTGGAACGCGGGCCGTTCTTTTCGCGCATAAAAAATGAGTGAGGCACCGCCTCACTCATTTTTATCATGCTTGGAAATTACTCCTCGTCCTCAGCTTCCTCGTCGGCAGCGGGAGTCAGCAGAGCGCGGATGGACAGGGAGATCTTCTGCTTCTCTTCGTCGATGGCAGTGATCTTGGCGTCCACCATCTGGCCCTCGGACAGGACATCACCGGGCTTCTCGATGCGGCGGTCAGCGATCTGGGAGATGTGGATCAGGCCATCCACGCCAGGCACGACCTCAGCGAAAGCGCCGAAGGTCATCAGCTTCACGATGCGGACGTTGGCAACGTCGCCCACCTTATAAGTCTCCATGAACTTATCCCAGGGGTTGCAGGAGTGATCCTTCACGCCCAGAGAGATCTTGCGCTTCTCGGGATCGAAGGAAATGACATACACGTCCAGAGGATCGCCCACAGAGACGACCTCGGAGGGGGTCTTGATGCGGCTCCAGCTCAGCTCGGAGATGTGGACCATGCCGTCCACGCCGCCGATGTCCACGAACACGCCATAGGAGGTCATGGACTTGACAACACCGTTGTAGTGTTTGCCGACCTCGATGTTGTTCCAGATCTCAGCCTGAGCGGCCTGACGGGCCTCGTACTGCACGGCACGGATGGAACCCACCACGCGGCGGCGGGCACGGTTGACCTCGGTGATCCGCAGGGACACGGTCTGGCCGATCATCTCGGACAGATTGGCGCCGCGGGGCTGGCCGCTCTGGGAAGCGGGCACGAACACGCGCACGCCCTTGACGTTGACGACGATGCCGCCCTTGTTCTCCTCGGTGACCTTGCCTTCCAGAGTGGTCTTGTTCTCGCAGGCCTCTGCGATGTCGTCCCACACCTTCACGGCGTCCAGACGCTTCTTGGACAGCATGGCATAGCCTTCCACGTCGTTGACGCGGATGATGTAAGTCTCGATCTCGTCGCCGACCTTCACCACGTCCTCGGGCTTGACGTTGGGATCAGCGGACAGCTCGTCGATGGCAATATAGCCAGCCTGCTTGCAGCCCAGATCGACCTGCACCTCGGTGGGGCCGATGGCTGTCACGATACCGGTTACCTTCTCTCCTGTATTTAAAGTCTTAAAAGATTTTTCCAGCATTTCCTCGAAGCTTTCTTCCATAGCTTCAGTGTTCTTGATTTCTTCGCTCATCGTTTCGTTTACCTCCTTAATGATGCTCGCCGGTGTGGACGCGCCGGCTGTAAGCCCCGCCACGGAACATCCCTTAAGAAAGTTTGGCTCAAGTTCACCGGCCCCTTCGATCTGATAGACCCGGGGACACCTCTTGCTGCAAATCTCTGTCAAGTGTTGGGTGTTGGCACTCTTACGATCTCCGACCACGACCATAACGTCGACCCTAGCGGCCAGTTCAGCCGCTTCCGATTGGCGTCTTTGCGTAGCATTACATATTGTATCAAATAATTTCGCGTTTGTACACTCTTTTTTCAAAATTTTTGAAGAAGTTTCCCACAGGGATCGGATGCAGGTGGTCTGGGCCACCACGGTCAGGGGCAGACGGCGATTTTTTTCATCTGAATCCAACCATTCCCGCAGCTTTTCCGGCGTTTCAAAGATCCGTGACCGCGCTGACCAGCTGGCCGCGCCCAGTACCTCGGGATGGTGCTCCTCACCGATGATGACGGGGATGCGGCCCTCGTCATCCGCCTGGGCCACCAGATGCTGGATACGCAGCACGTTAGGACAGGTGGCGTTGACGCACACCGCACCGATCTCCGCCAGCCGCTCCAGCACCTGCTTGCGCTCGCCGTGGGAGCGGATGATGACCGTTTCCCCCGGCTGCACCTCCTCCGCGCCGCTGACGGTGCGGCAACCCAGCGCCTCCAGTTCACGCACCACATGGGCGTTGTGGATGATGCTGCCCAGCATGACGCAGCCGCCCTTTTCACGGGCCGTTTCCTCCGCCAGCTTCACCGCGCGCTCCACGCCGTAGCAGAAACCGGCGCTCTCCGCCTGAATGACCCTCATCGGACACCGCCCAGCTCGTACACCTGACGCATGACCTCGTCCACGTTCTGCTGATACTCCTCCGCCGTGCCCTTCCGCTCGGTATACACCGGGGCGTAGGGCTTGCCGATGATGAGGGACAGCTTATGGAACAGCCGCCGGGTGCTGCTGATGAACACCGGCAGCATCTTCACGCCGGAGCGGATGGCGATCATGGTGGCGCCGCCCTTGGGCTGCACATGCTGGCCCTTCTTCACCCGGGTGCCCTCCGGAAAGATCAGCAGGCTGATGCCGTCCTTCAGGCTCTTGATGGCGGTCTTGATAGCGCCGATATCGCTGTTGCCCCGATCCACGGGGAACGCGCCCATATACCGGATAAAGCCGCCCACGACGGGGATGCGGAACAGCTGCTGCTTGGCCATGATGCGCAATGGCACATCGTCATACAGGGCGCAGACGATCAGCACCGGATCCCACGCGCTGGAATGATTGGCACACAGCACCACCGGTTCATCGGGCAGGTTTTCACGGCCCAGCACCTCCACCGGGAACAGCCACAGAAGCAGCGGCCGCAGAAATTTCCACACAAAGGCAAAAAAAGGATTCTTTTTCACAGGCCCACCTTCTCCCGGATGATCTTCAAAAGCTTCTCCTTGCTCTGCTGAAAGTCCAGCTGGCTGGTATCCACCACAACGGCGTCCTCCGCCGGGCGCAGCGGCGCGGCGGCACGGTGGATGTCGTTATAGTCCCGCTCCTTCATCTCCGCCAGCACCTGTTCAAAGGGCCGGGGCGTGCCCCGCTCTATAAGCTCCTTTTCCCGGCGGCGGGCGCGCACCTCCACATCCGCCTGCAAGAATATTTTCACATCCGCGTCAGGCAGCACCACGGTGCCGATATCCCGGCCATCCATGATGACGCTGCTCCGGCGGGCAAAATCCCGCTGCATCTCCAGCAGGAACGAACGCACCTCCGGGATGGCCGACACCGCCGAGGCGTACAGGGACATTTCCGGCAGGCGGATCTCCCGCGTCACATCCTCGCCGTGCAGCAGCATATGCTGCAAGCCGTTTTCGTCATAGCGCATGCCGATCTCTATCCGGGGCAGCAGAGCGATCACCGCCTGGGTATCGGCGGCGTCCACCCCCTGACGGCGGGCATAGCAGCCGATGGTGCGGTAGATGGCGCCGGTGTCCACATATAAGATATGCAGCTCCGCCGCGATGGCCTTGGCCAGGGTGCTTTTTCCCGCGCCGCTTGGCCCGTCCACCGCCACAGAATAGATCTTTACCATACTGATTCACTCCCGCTCCGCCGCGGACACACCGGCCAGATGGCCCGTGGCCCACGCGATCTGTAAATTAAAGCCGCCGGTATAGGCGTCCACGTCCAATACCTCACCGGCAAAATACAGCCCCGCCACCAGCTTGGACTCCATGGTGTTGGGCTTCACCTCGCTGGCCTTCACGCCGCCGGCGGTGACGATGGCCTCCGCCACAGGACGCACGCCGGTCACATTGATCTCAAAATGCTTCAAAAGCCGGATCAGCGCGCGCCGCTGCTCCTTCGTCAGGGAATTGGCCTTCAGCGTTGAGGGAAGGCCCAGCCGCCGGGAGAGCACCGGCGCCATGCTGTGGGGCACCAGACCGCACAGCAGCTTTTCCATGTCCCGGTTGGGGCTTTCGCTGATGTCCCGCAGGATTCGGGCTTCCAGCTTCTGCTCATCCAGCGCCGGTTTCAGGTCGATGCTGAGCCGGTACTGCTCCTTTTCCCAGTTCCGCAGATGGGCGCTGGCCGACAGCACCAGCGGGCCGGACACGCCAAAGTGGGTAAACAGCATCTCACCGAACTCCCGGAACACCGCCTTATTCTTCTGGTTATAGGCTGTCAGTTCCACGTTTTTCAGGCTCAGCCCCTGCATATGGCGGCAGCAGTCATCATCACTGACCAGCGGCACCAATGAGCCCCGGGGCTCCACGATGGTATGGCCCAGCGCGGCGGCGATTTTGTAGCCGTCGCCGGTGGAGCCTGTGCCGGGGTAGGACACGCCGCCGGTGGCAACGATCACCGCATCGGAGGGATAAGTCCCCTTCTCCCCTGTCACCGCCGTCACATGGCCCTCCGCCGTCTCCACCGTCGTGGCCCGATCGTGGGCCCAGCGGATATGCAGCGCCTTCACCTTTCGCTTCAGCGCGTCGGTGATGTCAAAGGCGCTGTCGGACACCGGGAACACCCGGTCGCCCCGCTCCACCTTCAGCGGTACGCCGCAACCCTGGAAAAACGCCATGGTGTCCCGGCTGGTAAAGCTGGACAGGGCGCTGTACAGGAAGCGGCCGTTGCGGGGGATGTGGGCCATCAGGCCCTCCAGATCCGTGTCGTTGGTGACGTTGCAGCGGCCCTTTCCCGTGATATTGACTTTTTTGCCCAACCGTTCGTTGGGTTCTATCAGGCACACCTGCGCGCCGCCTTCCGCGGCGGCGATGGTAGCCATCAGACCGGCGGCGCCGCCGCCGATCACCGTTACCTTATTCATCTTCCGCTTTCCCGAAAATACTGTATTTCGACCACACCTGCTCCATCTCGGCAAACACCTGCGACACCTCTTCCCGCTTCTGCTGGCCGACGGCCAGGATCAGCGCGTTCATCAGGCTCAGCGGCGCGGCCAGCGAGTCCACATAGGACAGCGCCTCACACCGCACCAGCAGCGCCGTGGTGGCCAGCGGGTACAGGGGCGACATCTGACTGTCGGTGATGGCCACCACATCCGCGCCCCGGTCATGGGCCAGCTGCATAGCGTGGATGCCCATGTTGGAGTAGCGGGGGAAGCTGATACCCACCATCACGTCGCCGGGGCCGATGTGGATCATCTGCTCGTAAATTTCACCTGCCGCCGTGTTCTGCACATAGATCACGTTCTTGAACAGCAGGTGGAAATAGAAATTCAGATAGCCCGCCAGAAATGAGCTGGAGCGCACACCCAGAATGTAGATATGCTGGGCGTTCAGCAGCAGCTCCACCGCCCGCTGGAACTCGCCCCGGTCGATCTGCTCGATGGCGGTATGGATGCTGTCCATATCCCGCTGCATCACGGCGGCAAGGATATCGTCTCCGGTCATCTGATCCTGGGACACCTGGATCCGCTGCACCGAGGTCAGCTTGCCGCGGATGATCTCCTGCAATGCCTTCTGCATGGCGGGGTAGCCGCTGTATCCCAGCTCGGCGGCGAACCGCACCACCGTGGATTCGCTGACCTGAACGGTCTGGCCCAGCCGGGCGGCGGTCATAAAGGCCGCCTTGTCATAGTTGTTCAGAATATAGTCGGCGATCCGCTTCTGTCCCTTGGAAAAGCCGTCCATACTGGCGCGTATCGTATGTAACACGCTCTGTTTCATACTCTCTCGCTTCCTTTTAGCGCGGAGACCTCCGCGTCTGTCAAATACCGCCACTGTCCGGCTTTCAGACCGCCCAGCGTCAGTCTGTCCTCGGCAACGCGCCGCAGCCGCAGCACCTGCAAGCCAACCTGCGCGCACATGCGGCGGATCTGGCGGTTCTTTCCCTGATGGATGGTGACACGCAGCAGGGCCTGTCCGCCCTTCTGCCGTACCGTTTCCACCTGCGCCGGAACCACAGGCGTGCCGTCCTCCAGCACGGTCACGGCGGCCAGTCGTGCCGCCGCGCCCTCCAGCGCACCGGTGACGGTCACCTCGTAGACCTTATCCACCTGATGCTTCGGGTGGGTCATGGCCTGCATCAAAGCGCCGTCGTTGGTGAACAGCAACAGGCCCTCGCTGTCCTTATCCAGCCGTCCCACGGGGAACACCCGCATGCCGCAGTCCGCCACCAGCTGGGCGGCGGTGGCCCGCCCCAGCTCGTCGCTGAGGGTGGTCACATAGCCCCTGGGCTTATTCAGCATCAGGTACACCGCCGGTTCGGCAAAGGTCAGCGGCTTTCCGTCAATGGCGATGGCGTCCGTCTCCGGATCGGCCTTATCGCCCAGCTGCGCCGTCGCTCCGTTGACCGTCACCCGTCCCGCCGCAAGCAGCTCCTCCGCCGCCCGCCGGGAGCAGAGACCGGCCCGTGAGATCAGTTTTTGCAGCCGTTCCGTCATGTCTCCTCCGTGTTCTCCGCCATCGCCCCGAAGCCCATTTCATACAGTGCCTTGTGGTCGGCCCAGTCGTTGCCGTCGCACAGCGTCACCGCCACCAGACGGCGGCCATGCCGCTCCGCGCAGGACACCAGCGTGCGTCCCGCAGCCTTGGTATAGCCGGTCTTCATGCCGATGCAGCCCTCTACCTGAGAGAGCAGCTTATTGTGGTTGGTCATGGTCCTGCCGCCCACTGTGGCCGTGCGGGTGGAGCAGATGCGCCGGAACGTAGGGTCCTGCGCCGCGTAGGCCGCCAGCACCGCCATATCCCGCGCGGTGGAATAGTGGTTTTCATCATCCAGTCCGTTGGGGTTGGCAAAGGAGGTGCCCGTCATGCCCAGCGCCGCCGCCTTGTCGTTCATGGCCGCCACAAAGGCTTCCAGACCGCCGCAGCAGTCCGCCAGCGCCAGCGCCGCGTCGTTGCCGCTGCACAGCAGCAGGCCGTACAGCAGCTCCTCCACCGTCACCACCTCGCCGGGCTTGAGATACATGGAGGAGCCCTCCACCATGTGATCATTGGTCACGGTGATGGTATCGGTCAATCGGGCATGCGCCAGCACCACCAGCGCCGTCATGATCTTGGTGGTACTGGCGATCCGCATTTTCCGTGCCGCGTCCTTTTCGTACAGTACCTCTCCGCTGTCGGCGTCCATCAGAATGGCCGCCGTCGCGGAAAGCTGCACCGCCTCCGCCCGACAGGGCAAAAGTGTCAGCAGCAGGCCAAGGGCCAACAGCGCCCCGCACAGTTTTTTCCACATGGTATCACCCCGGATACCATCCTATGCGGGCGCGGTTTGTCCCTAGTTTTCCGATTTTAGAATTCTTCCTTCTCCGCCTTTTTGCGGTCGATGAAGCTCTCCACGCGGTCCAGCACCTGGGGCACCAGCTCGATGGCGCGATCCACCGTGGTGATAGCGGGGGCGGCCACCGGCAGCATGCGGGTCACGCCGTCCTTGACCACCAGAAACGCCATGGGCTCCACACGGACGCCGGCGCCGGCGGCCGCGCCCATCTGGTCGGGCTGCTTGCCGTAGTCACCGCCGCCGCAGCCGAAGCCGAAGCTCAGACGGGACACAGGGATCAGGGTCACACCGTCAGGGGTGGTGATGGGCTCGCCCACGATGGTGTTGGAATCCACCATCTCGCGGATCTTGGCCATAGAGGCTTCCATCACAGCGGTGATCGAGTTCTTCTTTTCGTTCATTTCCATGGTCGTGTTCCTTTCTGTATATCAAGTTTGTTTCCTTACTGTTTCAGACTATCTCAGGCCGCCTTGTCAGGCGCGCCGTCCTTCTTCTGTTCCGCCTGCTCCGCCGCAAGCCGGGCGGCCTCCGCCTTCTTGAAGGCTTTCTGCTTTCTCAAGAAGGGGATGCCGAATTTCAGCACCGGCCCGATGGCGGCAAAGCCGATGGCCAGCAGGTCACCGATCTGGTAGCTGGCGCCCACGGTGCCGGAGATCTTTGTCTCCGCGGCGGTGAAGTCCATCTCCATGTGGATGCGCGGGTCGGGCATGTGTATCATTTCCTCCAGCCGGGGCATCACCGCCCACATGGCGCTGTTGGCCCAGCCGTACCACTGGGCCGTATTGACCGGATCCTCGTCGCCAAACACGAAGCTCAGCCGCAGCGGGTCGATGCGGACGCGCTTCCCCGCCCGGCGCAGCGCGCCCTGGATCGACTGCCATACGGCGTGCAG
>CAVHKA010000003.1:24113-33747 GCA_963636325.1 Agathobacter sp.
ATGCGCTTCCCCGCCCGGCGCAGCGCGCCCTGGATCGACTGCCATACGGCGTGCAGCGCGCCCCGGATGTCCTCCAGCGTCAGGTGGAGGTCCGGCTTCTTCTTCTCCTTGGGCTTCTTCTCCGCTTTGTCAGACGCTTTCTTCGGTTTTTCCTTGGCGGGCTTCTTCTCCGGCGGCGGAATGATCTGCATTTTCACGGGGCCGATCCGCGCCGTGACCCGCAGCTCCTCACCGAAGCTGATCTGTGCGCCCACGCGCAGACACAGCACCACCACGATCAGCGCCGCGATCACACCCAGAATGATCCATCCAACCAAAGGCTTCTCCTCCTTTCGGAACGGTAATCCGCAAACGCGGGTCAGCTCTCCTCTGTGACGCCCTCCGGCATCTCCAGCAGATTCCCCTGCTCATCCAGCCGCAGCTGGCCATCGCCCTCCATACCGGGCATCTCCGGCAGGTCGTCCAGCGACCGCAGGTGGAAGGCCCGCAGGAACGCCTGTGTGGTGCGGTACAGCCGGGGCCGTCCCGGCACCTGGAGCCGCCCGCACTCCTCGATGAGATGGCGGTCCAGCAGCAGCCCCACCGTATAGGAGCTGTCCACGCCCCGGATCTGATCCACATAGGCCCTTGTGGTGGGCTGATAGTAGGCGATGATGGTCAGCACCTCCAGCGCCGGCTGGCTCAGCTTGGCGGGCTTGCGCACCTCGAAGGCGCGGCGGATGATGTCGCCGTATTCCGGCGCGGAGCACAGCTGATAGCTGTCCTCCAGCTTCAATAGCCGCATGCCCCGGCGCTCGTAGGCGTAGTAGTCCGCCAGCTTCCGCAAGACCAGCTCCACCGTGGGACGGTCCATATCCATGGCCATGCAGATGCGGTCCACCGCCACCGGCTCGCCGGAGGCGAACAGGATGCCCTCGATGGCGGCCTCCACTTCTTTCATTTCAAGCGTATCCATATCTTACCTTCCTCAAACCTCTCCCTGCCAATCGTCCGGCATGTCGCCGTCGCACTCCACGGTGCAGTCGTTGACGCCGGACGCCAGATGAATGATGCGGCTGCGGCACAGCTCCAGCACGGCCATGAAGGTAGCCACGATCTCGCTGCGGCTGCGACTGCCCCGGAACAGCAGCAGAAAACGGGTGATGCCGCCGGTCTTGAGCCGCTGGAAGATCTCCCGCGCCTTGGTCTCCACGGAGTACGGCTCCCGCCGCACGATCTCGTCAAAGGGCTTCATGTCCGGCTGGCCGTCCAGCTGGCCCCGGCGGTCCGACACCTCCTGCATGGCGATGATCAGATCCCCCGGCTGCTGGTCGTATTCGTAGATCCTGCCCCGCTCCATCACCTCGGGATTGCGGGTCATGATGTCCCGGCCGAACTCCGCCATGGGGCCCAGCCGCTCCGTCAGCAGCTTGACGCGGGCGTAGGTGTCGCCCCGCTGGCGTTCCTCCAGCGACTTGATCAGGGCGTCCATCTCGCTCTGGGCTTCCTCGTCCTCCAGACTCAGCAGCATGCGGGTCTTGATGTACATCAGATGGGCGGCCATGGTGATGAACTCGCTGGCCACCTCCAGATCCATCTGCTTGCGCCGCTCCAGATACTCCAGATACTGGTCAAGGATCAGTGAAATGGGGATGTCCTGTATCTCGATCTTATTTTTGCTCAGCAGGAACAGGATCAGATCCAGCGGGCCCTCGAAATCCTCCAGCGGTTCGCTGCCCTTGGCCTGCACCACCTTTTCCAGCTTGAAAATGGGATTATCCAATGGTATTTACCTCAATAAAAGCCGACGATGCGGCAGAATAGCTGGAACACCCAGCCGATGGCGGTATCCAGCACGTTGGACAGCGCGCCGAAGCATACCAGCGCCATGATGATCAGCATGCCGAAGCGCTCATAGCGCATCAGCCAGTCATACTGCCTGTCCGGCAGCAGTACCGCCAGCACCTTGGAGCCGTCCAGCGGCGGAATGGGGATCAGGTTGAAAAGCCCCAGACCGATGGACATCAGCGCCGTGTTCATCAGGAAATAGAACAGTGTCTCGTTGATCTGGCCGGTGGTCAGCGCGTGGGTATACATCAGCCGCGCGCCCAGCAGCAGCCACAGCGCCAGCAGCAGATTGGACACCGGCCCGGCCAGCGCCGTGATGGCCATGCCCTGCTTGGGATGCTTGAAGTAATTGGGGTTCACCGGCACGGGCTTTGCCCAGCCCACGCCGGTCAGCACCATGGCGGCCAGACCGATCCAGTCGATGTGCCGCAGGGGATTCAGGGACAGGCGGTGGTTCCGCTTGGCCGTGGGGTCTCCCAGAAAGAACGCGGCGACGCCGTGGCAGGTCTCGTGGATGATCAGGCAGATCAGCACTGCCGCCACCCGCAGCAGGGTGTCCCGCAGCGAGCCCAGATCCAGCGCGTTCCAAAGGTTCTGCAAATAGTTCAAAAAGGGGTCACTCCTATCGAAAGGGCTACTATGCCAAATTACCAATAACAGGTTAATTATACCAAACATCCGGTGCAAACACAAGAAAAAATTCCCTTACCGATTGTAACCATTTTGTATCCGAAGCTGTAACCAAAGCGCAACGGATCTGTAATGATGTTTACCGCTCCTTCGCATATAATAAAGACATACAAGGACGGAAAGGAAACGCTTCACACTTTGAAAGGAGTTATCGCCATGAAGAATCTGCTGCCGATCACCGCGGGCGTGGTGCTGTGCCTCATCTGCACCGTTGTTGGTATCCTGATCCCCCAGTTCTCCGCGCTGGCCTATGTTACCGTAACGCTGGCCTGCGTCACAGGGCTGCTGTGTATTGGCGGTATTCTCCGCCACATCACACGCGGCGGTTCTGTGTAAGGGCCGCGATCACATAGATCAGCCCCGCCGCTTTTGCGACGGGGCTGATCACGTTCAGAAATTGTTTCATTTTGATTCACAGAATCGTTACATCCCTTTCAGGATTTTTTAAGATTTTCACGGTATGATGTATACATCGTTCAGGAAACAAAGTCTTTTCCTAAACGCTTTCTTCACTTCTCCTCTCTTTTTCATTTTTTTTGCAGCAAAAGACGCACCGGGTTCCCCTCCGGTGCGCCTTTTGCTTTTATCGCTTTCCCAGCCATTGCCGCAGTTGCTCCCACAGCTCCACAGAACGGAATTTCAGCACATAGCCGGTGTCCTCCTCGGTGATAAGGTTCACGTCGTCGTCCGTCAGTCCGTCCTGAATGGCAGTTTGCGGCATATCCGTGGCCGCGGCGGTACACAGGGGCGGGTACACCACGCACCACCAGTTCTGCCCCTCCCCTTCACCGATCACCAGCCGCAAGGCCATGTACTCTCCGGCGGGCAGAGAGAAGCCGTCATACTCCTTCAAGGGGAATTCCGCGCTGGCCAGCTGGGCCGTCACCGGATAGTCGTAGCCCCGCGCGGCAATCTCCCGCCGGGCGATGGTCTCGATGCGCGTCAGCTCCTCCCGAAGCCGCGCCTGCGCGTCCTCCATATCGGCGGAGCGCTGCAAAACGGTGGTAGTGAAATCCAGCACCTTGTCCCGCACCTCCAGCTTCAGCGCCTGATCGGCATCGCTGTCGGAGTTGGCAATGACATGCAGGCGGATCATCTTCTGAGCCAGCGCGTCCTGCCGCTGCATGGACCACGCGCCCCACAGCATGGCGGCGCACAGCCCCAGCAGCAGCGCCAGCTCCCATTTCTTCCATCGCGTCATATCAAAAACCGTCCTTATCGCAGGAATTTTCCTACAATATGGACGGTTTTTGTGAATATTATACCTTGGACACGCAAAAAGTACGGGGATACGTCTCTTTCAGCGCCTTTGCCGCCGCTTCCGCGTCCTCCTGACGGCAGAACAGTCCAAACACCGCGCTGCCGCTGCCGGTCATCTGGGCATTCAATGCACCCTGCCGCCGCAGGGCCGCCACGATGGCGGACACAGCGCTGCCCTCCGGCAGTACCTGTTGGAAGTCGTTGCCCAGTCCCGCCGCGATGGCAGACAGGTCGCCCTTTTCCAGCCCTTCCCGCACCGTCCGGCTGTCGCCGCTGACACGCTGCGGCGCACTGTCGATGGCGGCGTACATGGCGGCGGTGGAATGGCTTTCCTCCGGCTTGACGATCACCAGCCAGCAGGGCGGCATATCCGGCAGCGCCGCCAGCTTTTCGCCCCGGCCCGTCGCCAGCGCCGTACCGCCCCGGATAAAGAACGGCACATCGCTGCCCAGCCGCGCGGCCATCTCCTCCAGCTGCGTGTCGGTCATGTCCGGCGCGTACAGCGTCCGCAGGGCGCGGAGCACCGCCGCCGCGTCGCTGCTGCCGCCGCCCAGCCCCGCCTGGGCGGGAATGCGCTTTTGCAGCGTGATGGTGACGAAATCCTCCTTCACGCCCAGTTCCTGAAAGAACAGCCGCAGCGCCTTCATGCACAGGTTATCCTCCGCCCGCGCCGTCACCGGCACGTCACAGATCAGCTGGTCCTGAATACCGGAATGACGCGCCACCGTCACCGTGTCGCTGAGGGCAACGCCGGTCATGACGGTCTCCACCTCATGGTAGCCGTCAGGGCGCTTCTCCCCTACCGCCAGTGTCAGGTTCACCTTGGCGCAGGCCGTCTCCGCGACAGAGCGCCCCTTGTCGTCCACCGGTACGGCCTGCAAGCCCCGCTGCACCGATGGCGGCAGCAGCCACACGGCAGCCACCTGCAATACCGTGACGGCCACCGCCGCCAGCTGCTGATCCTTTTCCGGCATCAGACACAGGATGCGCATCAGCATGAAGTCCACCACCACGAACAGCGCCGCGAACTGCACCAGCATCCGGCGATAGAGCCTGTCCGCGTCCGCCTGCCGCTCCGCCTCCGGCGCACGGCGCAGACGCAGGGGCTGCAGCGGCCAGAGGGCCGCCGCCAGCAGATACAATATACAGACCGCGTAAGCGGGGAACCAGAATCGCAGCATAAGAATATACCTCACGAAAAGAATGAGCCGCCGGAGATGCTCCGGCGGCTCATATTATACTATACCGCGCAAAGGATTTCTACTGTCTTTTTACTTGACGATCTTGCGGGCCTCGATGTAGTAGCGCTTGTCCTGAGCGTGGCCCATGGAGAAGGTCTTGCGGGGCAGCACGCCGTCGGCCATAACGGTCTTGAACAGCTGCTCCTTGCCCATGGCGGGCAGCAGGAAGCCCATGTTGCCGGGCTTGCTGCCCAGCTCGCGGGTCACGTCGTCGCCGTGGATGTAGTCCACCTCGCCGCCGTTCTCCTTCAGGAACGGGTCGATGACGCCCTGCAGGGTGCCCACCGCCAGCTGTACCTTGGGATCGGGAACGGTGATGAAATGGCTCTCGCCATTCCACACGAACTCGATGGTGTGGCCGTCGCCCTTGCCCTCGTAGGCATTGGGATAGGCGGCGCGGAAGGCGTTCATGAACTTCTCGTGATCCACGCCGAACAGCACGCGGTGGATGGGCTCGAACTGCAGCGCGTCGTCGTGGTTGTTGACCACCTCCACCAGGGCGTAGCGGGCGGGCAGGGCCAGATACTCCTCGGGGGTCTTGCCCTTCTTCTGCTCCTCATAGCAGGCCTTGGCGGTAGCCAGAGAGTGGTTGCCGTCGCCCACAGCGAACAGCAGAGGCGCAACGCCGGAGACGTTGTACTTCTTCTGCATGGCTTCGTCGGTGGTCAGGCCCTCCAGAGAGGCGGCCACGGCGTCGATCTGGGCCTGAGACAGCTTATAGCCCTTGATGTGGCCGCCGTTCTGCATCAGGTCGAAATCGTACAGCTTCTCCATGGTATCGGCAGCGGCGGTCAGCGGCTCGATAACGGTCTTGTCGGGGTCGTCGATCAGCAGCATGACGTGGGGCAGCTCGATGGGCGCGTTGCGGCGCACGCGGGCGCGGGGAGGAATACGATCCAGCACGGTGCCCTCAGTAGCGCGGATGAGCGCGCCGGAGCCAGGGGTAAAGTCATAGGCGTCCAGATCCACCATGCCGATCAGGCCATGACGGATCTTGCCGTCGGACTGCTGACGCTCGATGTAGATCAGAGAGTCGGTCAGGGTCTCGAACACGCCGTCGGCAATGTACTTGGCCATGGAGTCGTTGATGTTCTGGATGAACTCGTCCACATTGGGAGCCTTCAGGTTGGCCTCCGGCAGGATCAGACGCAGGGTGGAGGGCGCGTCGCCCACCTGCTGCTCAACGGCCTGCCAGTACTCCGGCTCGGACGTGAACTGGTCACAGGCCACCACGGCCCACTTGGTCATGTCCTGCTCCTTGGGCAGCAGGATATCAGCGGGATAAAAGCCCAGCTTTTCAAACTTGTTATTCATGTCGTTCCTCCTCGTTTGTGATAAAGGTGCGGTTCGTTCCGTAATGTACCGCTATCATACCATAAATTTACCGGATAATGCAACGGTTTCCAAAAATTTTTAAGACAAACTGACAAAAATTTTTGCATAGAACGGCCATCCGCCGCAAAAACTATCCGCGCCAAGCTATTTTAGGGAGGTCACATTTTGAAGATCATTGATAAGATCGCGCTGGTGCTGATCGTCATCGGCGCGCTGAATTGGGGCAGCGTGGGCTTTTTCGGCTTCGACTGCGTGGCGTTTCTGTTCGGCGGCCAGATGGGCACCATCAGCCGCGTCATCTACGCGCTGGTGGGCGTGGCGGGCCTGTGGGGCATCACCATGATCTTCCGGGACGATGAAGTGGAGACTGAATAAACTGAAGTAAAAGGAAGGGAGGCCGGTGCCCCCTTCTTTTTACTTCCCGCTCAGCTTCTTCACCAGTTCCCCGTCGGGATCGACGTACATGGTCTGGTAGGTGGTATACACCACCATGCCGGGACGGCTGGCGGCGGGCTTCTTCACGAACTTTACCGGCGTATAGTCCACCGGCACCTTCGTGCTGCTCCGGGCTTGAGAGTAGTAGGCGGCCAGCACGGCGGCCTCGTGGAGGCTCTGTTCGTCCGGCTCCGCGCCGTCGGTACACAGCAGCACATGGGAGCCGTGGATCTTCTGCGTATGGAGCCAGATGTCCCACTTCTGCCCCTCCTTGGTGGTCAGCTTGTCATTCTGGCGGTTGTTGCGGCCCACCAGAATACGCAGTCCCGCCGAGGAGTGGAACTCCCGCGGCTTGGAGGCCCGCTGGAAGCCAGGCTGCTTTTTGCCACGCTGGCGGATGTAGCCGCCGTCGGTCAGCTCGGTGCGGATGTCGTTGAAGTCCTGCTCGCTCTCCGCCTGCTGCAATTCCTGCACCACGCTCTCCAGATACCGCAGTTCCTCACGGCCCTTGGTCAGCTGCTCCGTCAGCATCTTTTCGGCGGTCTTGGCCTTGGCGTACTGCTTGAAGTACCGTGCGGCGTTCTCCTGGGGCGACAGGCGCACGTCCAGCGGGATGTCCATGGCGGGACAGCCCTCCTCGTAGTAGTTCTCCGCCGTCAGCTTCCGCTGGCCCCGCTCCATGCGGTACAGGTTGGCGGTGATCAGCTCACCGCAGATGCGGAGGTGATCCCGGTCAAGACAGGCGGCATATTCCTTCTCCTGCGCGGCGATCTTCCGGCGCACGCGGTCGCGGGCGTTTGTGGCGGTCTTGATGAGATCCTGCCCCTTCTGCTTTACCCGCTCCGCCTGCTCCCGCTCCTCGTAGAAGCTGTCCAGCAGGGCGCTGAAGCTGTCGGCGGTCACATTGGCGCAGTAGTCGCCGTACTGACGGATGGGGCCGTAGGTGAAGTCGAAGGGCTTCCCATTGCGGTACAGCACCGTGGGCGCGAACGCGCCGCCATTGACCTGTGTCTGCCATGCGGCAAAGCTGTCCCACAGGCGGCTGTCGGCGGCGCGGTGGTCGCTTTCACCGTAGGCGCGGCTGACGATCTCGCGGGCCACCAGCGGCGGCATGGCGGTAAAGGTGTCCAGCAGCCAGCCGTCCAGGGGCACTTCCTCACGGGGCAGCAGCGCCGCGAATTCCTCCCCCGTCACCGTCAAGGGATCGCGCTTCGCCTGCCGGGGCGGCAGGTGGTAGAACAGACCCGGCAGCACCTGCCGCTCCTGTGACATCTCCAGGTCTACGCACCGCAGGCAGTCCAGAATCCGTCCTTCCTTGTCGCACAATATCAGATTGGCGTGACGGCCTAAGGCTTCTAAAATCAGAGCAAAGCGGCTCTGCTCCCCCATTTCGTCGGTGGCCTCAATGTGCAGCGTCACCACGCGCTCCAGCGGTGCCTGTTCGATGGACACGATACGTCCGCTGCCGATACGCTTGCGCAGCAGCATGCAGAACATGGGCGGCTGGGACGGGTTGTCCCGCAGTTTTTCCGTCATATGGATGCGGGGCTGGTTGGGGTTGGCGCACAGCAGCAGTCTCCGGCTGCCCCGCAGAAGCAGCACCACCTGATCCCGGGCGGGCTGCTGAATTTTCTCGATCCGCGCGCCGGTCAGCTGCGGCGCAAGCTCATCCACCACTGCCCGCAGGCAAACGGCATCCAAAGGCATGGCTCATTCCTCCATCATGATGTTGAACAGTTCGTTGATCCGCCGCCGCTGTCCGTTAAGATACAGCCAGCCCAGCAGCGCTTCCAGCGCCGTGGCCTGCTGGTACTGGGCGCGGCTGGCATGGTGCGGGATGGAGTGGACGTTGGCGTTGCGGCCCCGTTTGAACACAGCGTGCTCCTCCTCCGTCAGCAGCGGCAATATTTTCTCGCTGAGCTCCGCCTGCTTCGGCGCGCATACCAGCTCGATGGTGGCTCGGTGCAGGCCCTTGCCGGTGGCCTTCCCGTGGGCGCACAGCCATGTACGCACCAGAAGCTCGTACACGCCGTCCCCCAGATGGGCAAGGCCGATGCTGCTGATGCCCCTGATCTCGTCAGCGGGCAGCTGTATGGTAAAATAATCTGTCATAGTTACTCCTGCGTTCTCAATTTGGAAAGAATCGACTCTACCCGATAAATGGCGTCGTCCACCTGACGCTGTGCATCACGGATCTTGGACTGCACCATCATGTCCGCAATGAAGCCATCAAAAAAGTAATCGGCAAAGGTGAGAAAATCACCGGTGTTTATGTTCAGTGTTTCGGACACATCCGCCAGTTCGCGGCTGAAAACCGCCAGGTCACGCTTGGCCTGTTCCATATAGCGCTGCGCGTCATCCATCTTGCTGTGCTTGGCAAAGGTGCTGAACAGCCCACCGCCAAAAAGGTCCAGCAGGCCCCAGTTTCCAGCGCTGGACAGTTTCTGCCGTGCGCCGTACAGACTGTCCAGCGCACGCTCACCCGCGTCAATGGCTTCCTGCCGCTCTCGGTCTATCATCATAAGGCATCCTCCTTGCTCTCGTTGCCGCTTAGTATAGCATAATCCTCCCCCGACCGCAAGGCGTGCGCATACGCCAATCTCTCCCCAAAAGAAAATTTTTGCAGAAATTTGAAAATTAGGGGTTGACTTTTTGCGGGCTATCTGCTATATTAAGCAAGTCGACAGCGACAAGACAACAAAATATGGGGGTATAGCTCAGCTGGGAGCCCGGTTGAAGCGGTAAACAACCCCCGCACTAATTGAATAAGAAATTACTCAGCGCACCCCTTATATGGGGGTATAGCTCAGCTGGGAGAGCAAGTCACCAGTAAAGCAACCCGCAAT
>CAVHKA010000004.1:0-32674 GCA_963636325.1 Agathobacter sp.
ATCGGCTTCGTGATGCTGGTGGGCATCATCGTCAACAACGGCATCGTGCTGGTGGACTATATCAACCAGCAGCGCCTTGCGGGCATGGAGCGGCGGGAGGCCATCATCGACGCGGGCGTCACCCGCCTGCGGCCTATCCTCATGACCTCCCTGACCACCATTCTGGGCCTGATCGTCACGGCGCTGGCGAAAAACGCCGGTACGTCCCTGATCCAGCCGGTGGCGCTGGTGTGCATCGGCGGACTGCTGTACGCCACACTGATGACGCTGTTCGTGGTGCCCTGCATGTACGAGCTGGTCAGCAAGAAGAACCTGCGTAAGATCGACGAGAAGGAGCTGGAGATCCTGGAGGACTGATTTCGGTATCAAAAAACGAAAAGCGGACACGGAAAAATTTCCGTGTCCGCTTTTTGCGTGTGGACTCCATCGTATGAAGTAGGGGCGACCCTTGCGGTCGCCCGAACTGGTGCCGAACGGACATTCACGGGCGGCCGCAAGGGCCGCCCCTACAAATATTCTATCGGTAATACCCCTACAAAATAATGCGATACGCCCGCTCCCACAGGCTCCCCGCGACCACCTTACCGGGCAGCAGGGCGGCCAGGGTCTCGGCGTTGTGCCAGTCCTCCGGCGTTTCCACCTTGTTGATATACACCCAACCGGTATCGTAGCACTCCGCGTGGAGCACCTTTGCCTCCAATGCGGGCGTGACGATGTCATCCTCCGCCGCGCCGCACAGGGCGGCGTACCGCTCCGGACGGTGGCACACCTGCCGGATGGGATGGCCAAAGCCGTCGGCCCCCACCACATAGATGGTCTGGCGGGCATTGGCGGGGATCACCGGCTCGTGTGGGGCGTGGGCCTTCAGCGGCAGGCGCTTGGCGCCGTCGGCCTCCACCAGCACGAAATCCGCCAGCGCCGCCAGCACCTCAAAGGACAGCGGCGGAGCGCACAGCTTGCCCTCCGCCGTTTCCCCGGCCACGCATACCGCGCCATGCTCCGCCAGCGCGGCGGCCACGTCGTCCGCCGCCGTCAGCACCGGGTACTGCTCCGGCCTTTGAATGTGGGTGGAGGTGGTGACGATCACCGTGCCCCGGCGGCGCAGTTCCTCCGCCAGCGTGTACATGAGGGTGGTCTTGCCGCCGCCGCCGATCAGGGCGGTGACGCCTTTTTCCACCCCCAGCAGGGCGGAAATGTCCATCATATGTCCTCCGGCACCCGCACCCATCTGACGGGCGCGCCGTCTTCAAACGTCACCTGATAGCCGGTGCCCGCCTTGCGGTACCAGTCCACACGCAGCCCGCCGAACCACGTCATCATGAATCCGGCGATAACGCCGCCGTGGATGACGCACACCGCGTCGCTGTCCTCCGCCAGCACCGTCTCCATGGCCTTCAGGTTCCGCACCGTGGTCTGGGGCGCGCTCTCCCCGTTGGGGCAGGGCAGATGCTCGCTGTCGGTCATCCAGTGCTGGAAGGCGGGATCATCCTTCATCTGCTCATAGCTGCGCATCTCGAAATCACCGAAGTCCATCTCCCGCAGGCCCGGCAGCGCCGTGTGGGGCGCGTCGCCGTAGATGGCCCGGAAGGTCTGCTCCGTCCGCAGCATGCCGCTGGTGAAGTACCGCTTCGCGGTGGGATAGCGGGCGGCGTTTTCGTGCAGCTCCGCCAGCGATTCCGGCAGCACCGGGATATCCGCCGCGCCGTAGTAAAGCTCGTTGATGCTGCCCGCGGTCTGTCCGTGGCGTATCAGTGTCAGGATCATTTCAATACCTCCGTCAGTCCGCATAAAACGCGGGTCACATGTGTCGCTTCCCGGGCCAGACGCTGCACCAGTGTGCCGTGTACCTCACGCCAGGCCCGTTCTTCTCCGTCCATGGGGACGATGCCGCCGCCCACCTCCCGGCTGATGACCACCGCGTCCGCGAAGAGGGGCAGATATTGTTCCGCGTCATCGCAGCGGCGGGTCAGGGCCTCCAGATGCCAATAGCACTTCTTTCCCGGTACGGGGTCTCCCGCCGCCAGATCGCACACATCGGCCATGGTCAGGCCGTAATGCTGGAGCGCCCAGGTCAGCTTCCCCTGAAACGCGCCGCCGATCACCAATTCCATACTCGTCACCTCACCAAAGTCAATACCGCCAGGCCGCACAGCTCCCCCAGCGTCAGGGCAAAGCCCGACACGTCGCCGGACATGCCGCCCAGCTGCTTATCGGCGTGCCATACCGCCAGCCAGTAGCCCGCAGCCGCCGCCGGCGGGGCGAAGCTGCCCCACAGCGCCAGCGGCACAATGGCCGCCGCGGCCATCACGATCGCGGCAAAGGCCACATAGGGGACCTTTCTGCCCGCCATGGTTGCGTACTGGCTGGTGGTCATGGGCCGCAGCGTCAGCACCGCCAGCGCCGCGCAGGCGCGGGACGCCACCGGGATCACCAGCAGCGGCAGCAGAGGGACGCTCTCCCCCGCCATGGCCACGCTCCACTGGCTCAGCGCCAGCAGCACCATGCCGATGACAGCGAAGGCCCCGCAGTGGGAGTCCTTCAATATCTCCTGCCGCCGGGGCAGGTCGCGGCGGCTCAGCACCGCGTCACACACGTCCATAAAGCCGTCTAGATGAAGAAAGCCCGTCACCAGCCACGGCGCGGCGGCGATGAGCAATCCCGCCACGCTTTGGGGCAGCAAGCGGCCCGCATACGCCGCCAGCACCCATATGCCGCCCACCACGAAGCCCACAAGGGGCAGACAGCAGATCATTTTGCTGCGGGCCTTTTCGTTCCATATTTTCAGCGGGCAGGGCACCGCCAGAAACATGCCCCACGCCATGAAAAAGCCGTAGATCCAATCCTTCACAGGGGCCACGCTCCTTTCCACACATGGGGCAGCCCCGCCGCCATGTCGCACACCACGTCAAATTCCGCCGCCAGCGCGCGGCACACCTGGGCAAGGCCACGGACGTAGACCTCCGTCCAGTCCTGATAGTCCTCGCCGCCCCGCCACAGATCGTCGCACACGCAGACGAAGTGGGCGCTGTGGCGGCTGACAGCCAGCAGCTCCGCCGTTACGGTCTCCGCCGCGTTGGCGTCGAACTCCGGGCCGAACATGGCCTCGGACAGGGCGGCGGTGACACTGTCCAGCAGCACCGCGCCGCGCTTGTCCACCTCCGGCAGTGCGGCGGTCAGGCCGGTGCTGCGCTCGATGGTCTGAAAGCCCCAGCCCGCCCGGTCGGCAATGTGCCGCAGGACGCGTTGGCGGTCCTCGCCGTCACGGGGCGTCATGGTGGCCCAGTAGTACATGGGGCCGCCCGCCGCCAGATGGCGGCACAGATGCTGGGCGGCGGTGCTTTTGCCGCTTTTGCTGCCGCCGGTCAGTAAAATTCTCATACCTTTTCCACCGTAAAGCTGTCGCCGGAGCGGATGGGCTCCAGATAGTCGTCCTCAATGGCGGCCTCGGAGAATGTCGCCATGTTCTTCATCACGCCGCAGGCGCCCTCCAGCACCCGGAACAGCAGCGGGCAGCCGCTGCCCTCCCCCAGCCGCATGTCCAGCGCAAGGCAGGGACTGAGGCCCAGCGCCTGGGCCGCTTTAGCGTAGCCCAGCTCATAGGACTGGTGGGACAGGAACAGATAGTCCCCCACGGCGGGGCACAGCCGCACGGCGCACAGGGCCGCCGCCACGGAGATGTAGCCGTCCACCGCGGCGGCAATGCCCTCATGGGCGCAGCCCAGAAACGCGCCGGTCATGGCGGCGATATCCAGCCCGCCCACCTTGTGCAGCACGTCCAGCACGTCGTTTTGATCGGGATGGTGCAGTTGGAGCGCACGGCGCAGCACCTGCTTCTTCCGGTCAAAGCCCTCGTCGGTCAGGCCGCCGCCCCGGCCGGTAACGGCCTCCACCTCCGTATCCAGCAGTACCGAGAGCACGGCGGCGCTGGTGGTGGTGTTGCCGATGCCCATTTCCCCGATGCCCAGCACCGAGATGCCGTCGGCCTTGGCCTGGGCGGCGGCTTCCACGCCCACCGCCAGCGCCTGAAGGGCTTCCGCGCGGGTCATGGCGGGCTCCACCGCCAGATCGGCGGTGCCATAGCGCACCTTGCGGTCGATCACGTCGGGACAATGGACGTCGGCGGCGATGCCCACGTCATATACGGCCACATCGTCACCGAAGGTTTTCGCCAGCGCCGACATGCCGGTCTTGCGGCGTGTCATGTTGACCGCCTGCCGCAAGGTGACGGACTGGGGCGCGCAGGACACCCCCTCGGCCACCACGCCGTTGTCGGCGGCGAACACCGCCACCCGGCACTTTTTCACTTCCGGGCAGACCTGGCCCGTGACGCCCGCCATGCGGACGGCCATCTCCTCCAGCCTGCCAAGGCTTCCCGGCGGCTTGGCCAGCTCCGCCTGACGGCGGCGGGCAGCGGCCATGGCGGCCTCGTCCGCCGGTCGGATGGCCGCGATATAGGCTTGCAGTTCCTGCTCGGTCATAGTGTGATCTCTCCCAGATAGCCATGCGCCGCCAGCCAGTCAAGGGACGGGGCGCAGTTCATGTTTTCGATGGTGTAGGTGGCGGCGGGGCATTGGGCCAGCAGGGTATCCAGCACCCGCGCCATGGGGATATTGCCCTCCCCCAGTGGGTTGTGCAGGTCCCAGCCGCCGAAGTTGTTGTGGATATGCACATGCCGCAGCCAGGGCGCCAGCGGCGCGATCCAGTCCATGGGCGGCGTCTTGCTGACGGTGGTGTTGGCGTGGCCCACGTCAAGGCATACCCCCAGCCGGGGATCGTCCACGCCCTTCATGATGGCCGCCAGCATGTCCGGGCCATCGTCCATGACATTTTCCAGCGCGATGGTCATATCCTCCGGCACCTCCGGCAGGAAGCCACGCCAGAAGTCGATGGACTGTTCAATGAACCACTCCGGAAAGTACACAAAGGGCACATACCCGTCGTGGATGACGATGCGTTTCACGTTCAGGCGGCGGGCCATGGCGATGGTCTGGCGGTAGCGCCGCGCCGCGATATCCCGCACCAGCGGGTCGATGGCGCAGGGGTGCAGCTCGGCAAAGGGCGCGTGGAGCCACAGGCTGTCCACGCCTGCCGCCGCCCGCTCCGCTGCGGTGAAGGCGGCGCTGTCCTCCAGCGCGGACGCCATGCAGAAGGCGGTGATCTCATAGCCCAGACCGTACCGCCGGGCCAGCGGGGCGGCGGTATCGTCAATACCGGACAGATGCAGTTTTCCTCTCAGCGCGGCGCGGTCCATAGGCGGCCTCCCTTTGTCTCAGATGGCTTCTATTATAACGGCTCCGGCGGAGAAAAGCAACCGGCGGCGGAAAAAGGCAGCCGGGCCTCATAAAAGCGCTATCCTCGCACGAAAATCCGACCATACCGAACACACCGTATTGCGCGAAAAAGAATAACGCTGTAAAATATAATATTAAAAGACCATCGGAAGGAGGAGCCGCTCATGAAGCAAACGCCGCACCGCACCGCCGCCGACCGCCGCGCCGCGCTGTGGATCGCCGCTCTGGCCGTGGCGCTTCTGGCGCTGTTCCTTCTGTCCTTCGTGCTGGGCCGGTACGATGTGCCCATCTGGCAGGTGGTGCGCATCCTGCTGTCGAAGGTCTTTCCCATGGAGGAGACGTGGACGGCCAATATGGCGGTGGCGGTGCTGAACGTGCGGCTGCCCCGTATCCTGCTGGCCTGTCTGGTGGGCTGCTCCCTGTCCGCCGCCGGGACCGCCTATCAGTCGGTGTTCCGCAACCCCATGGCCGCGCCGGACATTCTGGGCGCGTCGTCGGGGGCCTGCTTCGGCGCGGCGCTGGCCATTCTGCTGGGCTTCAGCCGCTTCGGCGTCACGGCGCTGGCCTTTGCCGCCAGTCTGGTGACGGTGACGCTGGTGTACGTCATCGCCCGCCGCATCCGGGGCAATCAGGTGGTGAACCTGCTGCTGTCGGGCATCATGATCTCGTCCCTGTTCTCGGCGGGCACCTCCTATATCAAGCTGGTGGCCGACCCCACCAACCAGCTGCCCGCCATCACCTACTGGCTCATGGGCAGTCTCAGCGGCACGCGGATGAAGGACGTGCTTTTTGCTCTGATCCCCATGGTCATCGGCGCGGTGCCGCTGCTGCTGCTGCGCTGGCGCGTCAATCTGCTGACCCTCAGCGAGGAGGAGGCCCGCTCCATGGGCGTCAACACCACTGCCCTTCGTCTGGCGGTGATATTGTGCGCCACGGTGCTGACCGCCGCCAGCGTCTCCGCCAGCGGCATGATCGGCTGGGTGGGCCTTGTGATCCCCCATCTCAGCCGCAAGCTGGTGGGCAGCGACTGCCGCCGCCTGCTGCCGGCGGCCATGCTGCTGGGCGCCATTTTCCTGCTGGCGGTGGACAACGTGTCCCGCAATCTGCTGGCGGTGGAGATCCCCATCGGTATCCTGATGGCCTTCATCGGCGCGCCCTTCTTCATCTATCTCATGACCAGAAAGGAGCATGTGCTATGAGCCTTTCTGTGGAAAACCTGTCCTTTTCCTACGGCAAGACCCCCGTCCTGCGGGACGTGACCTTCACGGCGGAACAGGGGGAGCTGCTGTCGGTCCTGGGACCCAACGGCGTGGGCAAGACCACGCTGTTCCGCTGCGTGCTGGGAACGCTGACGCCCGCGTCGGGCCGCGTCACCGTGGACGGCTGCGACCTGACGGCCCTGCCGCCCCGCGAGCGGGCGCGGCGCGTCGCCTACATCCCCCAGATCCACCCCGCCACCTTCGGCTACACGGTGCTGGATACGGTGCTGATGGGCGCGGCCCGCCAGCTGAACGCCTTCCAGCAGCCGGGCGCGGCGCAGATCCGTCAGGCGGAGGAGGCGCTGGAGCAGGTAGGCGCGGTCCACCTGCGGGAGCGGAACTTCACCCACCTCTCCGGCGGCGAGCAGCAGCTGGTGCTGATCGCCCGGGCGCTGGCCCAGCACGCGGAGGTGCTGATGATGGACGAGCCCACCTCGGCGCTGGATTACGGCAACCAGCTGCGGATCTTGCAGATGGTGCGCCGTCTGGCGGCCCAGGGCTATACGGTGGTGCTCAGCACCCACAATCCCCAGCATGCCCTGACCTTCGCCCACCGGCTGCTGGTGCTGCAAGGCGGTACCACCGCCGCGCTGGGACGGCCCGCTGATGTGCTGACGCCGGAGCTGATGGCGTCGCTGTACGGCGTGCAGGTGGATTTTCTGGACACGGCCTCCGGCCCGGTGCTGGCGCCCCGTGTGGAGGGAGCGACCCATGTTTGAGTGGAACGCGGACAAGGTCCGCTTTATGGAGGACGCCGCCGCGTGGGGCGACTTTCACGCCCGTCTGGCGGCGGCGCTGGCCCCGTATCTGCCCAAGGAGGGCCGCATCTGCGACGCGGGCTGCGGCACGGGACACCTGTCGCTGGCGCTGTCGCCCTATGTGAAGCAGGTGACGGCGGTGGACGTCAGCGGCGAGGCGCTGGCCCTGCTGGCGGACAACTGCCGCAAGCGGAACATCCGCAACATCGACATTCGCCGCGGCGACATCGCCCGGCTGCCGCCGGAGACGCCCTATGACGCCATGGTGTTCTGCTTCTTCGGCCATATTGAGGAGATACTGGCCATTTCGGCGGCCCAGTGCCGGGGCACGGTGCTGGCCATCATGCGCAACGACGCAGCCCACCGGTTCTCCGCCGCACAGAGCGCCATCCGTCACGGCGGCTATCCCCGCGGCGTGGCGGAGCTGACGGCCCGGGGCATCCCCTTCCACGCCTGCGAGATGGAGCTGCCCATGGGACAGCCCTTCCGCACCCTGGATGACGCCCGGCGGTTCTTCCACTTGTACCGCCGTCCGGGCGACACCACCCCGGTCACTGACGACTTCCTGCGCGCACGGCTGACGGCCACGGGACGGGAGGACTTTCCTCTCTATCTGACCCAGAGCCGGTGCTTCGGCCTGCTGCGCTGGGAGACGTGTGAGATATCAAACGAAGAAAAAGGAGAAAACGGATGAAAAAGACCCAAAAGCTTCTGGCGCTGCTGTTGGCGCTGGTGATGACCCTGAGTCTGGCCGCCTGCGGCGGTCAGGCCAACACCCCGGCGGAGGACGAGAACACCGCCGCCGAGACCCGCGTGTTTACCGATTCCACCGGCCGCGAGGTCACCGTTCCCGCCCAGATCGACAAGGTGGCCATCTCCGGCCCTCTGGCCCAGATCGTGGTGTTCGCCCTGTGCCCCGATAAGCTGGTGGGCGTGGCCAACGAGTGGGACGAGAGCGCCCAGCAGTACCTGGACGAGAAGTACTATAACCTGCCCCTGCTGGGCCAGCTGTACGGCGGCAAGGGCGAGCTGAATCTGGAGACTCTGCTGGCCAGCGAGGCCCAGGTGGTCATCGACGTGGGCGAGGCCAAGAGCACCATCGTGGAGGATATGGACGCCCTGCAGGAGCAGACCGGCATCCCCTTCGTCCACATCGATGCCAAGCTGGCCTCCATGGACGAGACCTATACCATGCTGGGCGACCTGCTGGGCATGACCGACGAGGCCAAGACCCTGTCCGACTACTGCCGCGCCACCTATGACAAGGTCAGCGCCATTGCCGGCGGCGTGGAGAAGGCGAACCTGCTGTACGTCACCGGCGACACCGGCCTGAACGTCATTGCCCAGGGCTCCTTCCATGCCGAGGTCATCGACCTGCTCAGCAACAATCTGGCCGTGGTGGACGAGCCCAGCAGCAAGGGCAGCGGCAACGAGGTGGACATGGAGCAGATCCTCAACTGGAACCCCGACGTGATCCTGTTCGCCCCCGGCAGCATCTATGCAACCGTGGGTGAGGACGCCGCGTGGCAGGGCGTGACCGCCATCAAGGACGGCGCGTATTACGAAGTCCCCATGGGCCCCTATAACTGGATGGGCTTCCCTCCCTCCGTGCAGCGTCTGCTGGGCATGCTGTGGATGGCCAAGGTGCTGTATCCCGATGCCGCCGACTATGACCTGTACACCGAGGCGGCCAACTACTTCCAGCTGTTCTATCACTGCGACCTGACCCAGGAGCAGTACGACGCGCTGGTGGCCAATTCCCTGCCCCAGCTGGACGCGGCCGCGTAACGCCCAGCGATAAAAACGCACAAACCACCCGCTGTGTTTACCGTGCGGCGGGGTGAGGGCACCCCGCCCTACGATAAAAAGGGAAGGACTGCGTTCGATAGTTGTCGTAGGGGCGACCCTTGCGGTCGCCCGAATCAGGAAGTTTCGCTTTGCCTGTAGAGGCGACCACAAGGGTCGCCCCTACACAAAATAACAGAGAAAGCGCCATAACATCTCCCCGAAAGGAGCACCAACATGAATGGAATCTTCACCACTCTGCTTTATGAAATGGAAAAGCACCATGACACGGTGCTGTGTACCATCATCGCTGACAGCGGCTCCACCCCCCGTGGGATGGGCGCCCAGATGCTGGTGGGCGAAAAGGGCCTTCTCTGCGGCACCATCGGCGGCGGCGCGGTGGAGGGCCAGAGCATCGAACTGGGCAAAAAGCTCCTTCAGGAGCGCCGCAGCACCGTCCATGAGTATAAGCTCCACCATAACAACACCGAGGACATCGGCATGGTGTGCGGCGGCGACGTGACGGTGCATCTGCAATTCATCGCCGCCGATGATGCGGCGTGGCAGAAGCTGGCCGGTGAGGTGCTGCGCCGCATCGCCCTGCGGCAGCCGGGATGGCTGGTGCTGGCGCTGAACGGCGGCACGCCTGTTTTGCAGGATACCGCCGAAACCGACAGCGCCCATGTGGCCCTGCCTCTTCCCATCGGTGAGCGGGCCATCCTGTTCGGCGCGGGCCACTGCTCGCTGGCCCTGTGCCCGCTGCTGACCACCGTGGGCTTCCGGGTGACGGTGGTGGACGACCGGCCGGAGCTGGTGACAAAGGAGCGCTTCCCCACCGCCGACGCGGTGGTGTGCTGCGACCTTGACCATCTGGCCGACACCGTGCCCGTGGGCGGCGAGGACTATGTGGTGGTCATGACCAACGGCCACAGCCACGACTTCGCCGTGCAGGAGCAGGTGCTGCGGGGACAGTACGCCTACATCGGCGTCATCGGCTCCCGCAGCAAGACCGCCAGCGTCAACGCCCGCCTGCGGGCGGCAGGCATCAGCGAAGATGCCATCGCCACCGTCCACACCCCCATCGGTACCGCCATCAAGGCGGTGACGCCGGAGGAGATCGCCGTGTCCATCACCGGTGAGATGATCTGCGTGCGGGCCACCCGCCGGGAGAACGCCGGTGTGCAGCTTCACGGCTGCCCTATGCATTGAGGGTTCGGCCATGACGGGACATCTGTTTCTGACCGGCCCCAAGGGCGCGGGCAAATCCACTCTGATCCGGGGCCTGCTGGCGGAGGAGCGCGGCCCGCTGGGCGGCTTCTTCACCGTGAAGCATGAGGGCGGCGTCTATCTGCTGCCTGCCGCGCAGGAGCGGGCCTTTACGCCGGAGAACTTCCTGTTCCGCTGCGGCCACGGCGGCGACCCGGCCCGGTTCGACCATCTGGGCTGCGCCGCGCTGGCGGATACCGCCGGATGCCGTCTGCTGGTGATGGACGAGCTGGGCCCCCACGAGGCGGAGGCCAGACAGTTCCAGACGGCGGTATTCCGCGCACTGGACGGGGAGATCTCCATCCTCGGCGTTTTGCAGCAGGCGGAAAGCGAGTTTCTCCACCGCATCGCCCGCCACTCCCGGGTGACGGTGCTGACGGTATCGGTGGAAAACCGGGACACTCTGGCGGCGGAGCTGCGCCGCTGGCGGGAAATGCAAGGATAATAAAGAAAGCACCTGGCCGCAGGCCAGGTGCTTTATTTATATCTGTCAGACGGTGCCGGAGGGATCGTCGTAGGGGCGACCCTTGCGGTCGCCCGCAAAAATATCTTCCGTAAAACAACCCCTCAGTCAGCCTTACGGCTGACAGCTCCCCTTACACAGGGGAGCCTTTGAATACCGGCATGCCGGTTTACTGCACCATATGCACGCCCTCGATCTGCTGGATCTCCGTGCGGATGTCCTCCAGCAGCAGCTGGGCCGCGGGACTGAGAGCCTCGCCCCGGCGGGTCATGAGATAGGACACCCGGTCGGGGACCGGGTCGGTCAGATGGCAGATCCGCGCGCGGCCCGCCTGCTCCAGTGTACGGGCGGCGGCCAGCGGCACAATGGCCCACATCATCTCGTTGCCAAGGAAGGTGTCTACCGCCTGCATGGAGTCGGCGTACAGCAGCGGCGTGGCCGTCAGGCCGAACCAGTGATCCCGCCAGTCCTGCACGGCCTTGCGCCAGGACACCACGATCTCGTTGTTGGGGTCCAGCTCCTTGGGGGAGATCACATCGCCGTAGGGGCTGTCCGGCGAGCAGGCCACCACCGTTTCCTCGCTGCACAGGGGCGTCAGCTCCAGCTGGGGATGGTAGAAGCTGTCGCCGTCCATCAGGGCCATCTCCAGCTCGCGGCGGGCCACCGGCTGCGCGCCGTCATAGCCGGTGCCCGGCAGGGTCTGCACCCACAGGGCCACCGGCAGCTTCCGGTGGAGAAACCGGCGATAAGCCGCCGGAAGGATGTACTGGTTGGTGGAGAACACCGCGCCGATGCGGAGGTATTCCCGTGTGGCGGTTTCCGCCACGCCCTTCGTCTCCTCCAGAAGGGATTGCCAGCGGTAGGCCAGCGGCAGGAACCGCTGTCCCGCCTCGGTCAGCTCGATGTGGCGGATGCCCTTGCCCCGGTGGAACAGCTGCGCGCCCACCTCCGCCTCCAGCGCCTGGATGCGGTTGGTCAGCGTGGGCTGGGTGATGAACAGCGCCTCGGCCGCCGCCGTCAGTGTGCCGTGCTCCAGCACCGCCCAAAAGGTCTCCATATCGGTGTTGTTCATGCCGCGCCTCCTGTGTATAAATATAGATTTTGCCTATATTATATGAGGGTTTTATCCGTTTTACAAGTGCGGATTTGTGTGATATGGTATAGTCACAACAGAAAATGATACGGATTCTCCTGAAAAACAGGATAAACCTCCACTTTATCCGACTTAATTGAACTGTTTTCTTTTCTTTCTTATTTTCTCTCTTTGTTCCTGCATCCCTGTAAAGAAAAAACCGGACGGAAGTCCGGTTTTTTCTTTTTGTGTGGGGGTGAAAGAAGGGCGGCCGCAGGCCGCCTTTCTCCCATATATAATTACTCCTGCGTCTCGATGATGCCGTAGCCGCCGTTGTTGCGGCGATAGACCACCGAGATGGTGTCGTCCGCCACATTGCGGAACACATAGAAGGTATGATCCAGCAGGTTCATCTGCAAGATGGCCTCGTCGATGGTCATGGGCTTGACGGTGAAGCGCTTGGTGCGCACCACATGGAACTCGTCCTCCTCTTCCACATGGAACTCAGGCAGCTCCGGTTCCATGACCTCCGGCCGCAGGTTCTTGGCCAGGCGGGTCTTGTTCTTGCGGATGCGGCGCTCGATGAAACTGACGGTCCCGTCGATGGCGCCCCGCATGTCACCGTCGGGATCCTCGGCCTGGGCACGGAACAATGTGCCGTTGGCGGCGCGGATGGTCAGCTCCACGGTGCAGCGGTTTTTCTTTTCCACGGCAAAGGTCACAAATGCGTCCGCTTCCTCCGCGAAGTACCGGTCGAGCTTACTGATCTTCTTCTCGGCGTACTCCTTAATGGAGTCGTTCAGCGCGATCTTCTTGCAGGCGAATGTGAACTTCATATTGGTTGCTCCTTTCTTGGGGTACGGAACAAAGGGTCGGGGAGGGATTTCCCCTTATCCTTGTCCGCATTATAGCACATTGCCCTGCATTTGAAAAGACCATCACAGTAAATTTAGGGAAAGTTCACAAAAGTGAAACAATTTTTGTGCGTTTCGACGAGGTGTGCCGAAAATCGTGAAAAAGCGGCAAAACCTCCTATGGACAAGACGGGGGCAGATGGTGTACCATAATACCCGGAAGCTTTCCAATATCCCACCCGCTTGAGCCGTGTCCCGAAAAGGGACGCGGCTCCTTTTTATAATTTGAGGTACGGCAACTCAAAGCCTCCCCTGTGTAAGGGAGTGAAATGGGTGGATAAAATGTTGTAGGGGCGGACGACTCTGTCCGCCCCAAAATCCCGTATGAATATCGTCAGGGCGGACAGGGTCGTCCGCCCCTACAAATGGAAGCAAGGAGCCGCTGCGCCATCGCGGCGGGACACGCGGGTCCCGCCCTACGGGTGTCTGCCGCCGGTGCTCTCGTAGGGCGGGGCCAATGTGCCCCGCCGGGGAAACATCTCCCCAACCTTGCCATTTTCCCCTTTGTGTGGTATGCTTGGGGCACGGGGGCGTATGCCGCCCCACAGGAGGATTCTATGAAGCATATGACATTCCGGGAGCGGCGCTATCGCCGCGCCCATCTGGACTGCGTGCGCCACATCACCCTGAACCCCAAGGGCCCCGGCGTGGTGCGCATCCACATGATACCGCCCAGGGATGAAACGCCGGACGCGCCGTTCCTGCTGCTGCTCAACGGCGCGTCGCTGGTGCCGCTGAATCTCAGCTGGGCCATCATGCTGGCCAACCTGATGGACCAGTGGCAGGCCTATGAGGGGCAGGAGCTGGAGGAGCGCCAGTGGGAGGCCCTGCTGACGGCGGCGGTGGAGGAGACCCACCGCACCTATCCCCGCACCAAACGCCAGCAGCTGGCCGCCGACATGCACCTGATGCTGACCAGCCTCATCGCCATCGCCCAGGGCCGGGAGCCGGAAGCGGAGGTGGCGCTGCTGACGCTGGCGGACTGCGCGCCGGAGATGACCGCGCCCCACCGGATGGATCTGATGGTCAGCGCCATGGAGAAGGACGGTGCGTGGCACTGCAACCAGAAATGCCTGCACTGCTACGCCGCGGGCCAGCCCATGGGCGAAACGCCGGAGTTATCCACCGAGCAGTGGAAAACCCTTCTGGATACCCTGCGGAAAGCCAACATCCCCCAGGTGACCTTCACCGGCGGCGAGCCGACCCTGCGGAGCGATCTGGTGGAGCTGGTGCGCGCGGCGGAGTGGTTCGTCACCCGTCTGAACACCAACGGCCGCGCCCTGACGCCGGAGCTGTGCGCCGGGCTTTACGACGCCAGTCTTGACAGCGTGCAGGTGACACTGTACAGCGCTGAGGGCAACATCCACAACCAGCTGGTGGGCGTCAACGGCTTCAACGACACGGTGCAGGGCATCCGCCACGCGGTGGAGGCCAGGCTGATCGTGTCGGTGAACACGCCGCTGTGTTCCCTCAATACCCACTATGCCGACACGCTGCGGTTCGCCCACAGTCTGGGCGTGCGGTACGCCACCTGCTCCGGGCTGATCCCCTCCGGCAGCGCCTGCGGACAGGAGAGCCGGGCCACGGCCCTGACCCCCGATGAGCTGACGGACATCCTCCGTCAGGCGGTGGAGACGGCCCGGGAGCTGGGCATGGAGCTGGACTTCACCTCCCCCGGCTGGCTCAGCGAAAGGACGCTGCGCTCGCTGGGGCTGAACCTGATCCCCAGCTGCGGCGCGTGTCTCTCCAACATGGCGGTGACGCCGGACGGCAAGGTGGTGCCCTGTCAAAGCTGGCTGTCCGATGAGCCGCTGGGCGACCTGCTGCAAGATGACTGGAAGGACATCTGGAACAGTCCCCGCTGCGCCGCCATCCGGGCGGAGAGCGTGAAAATGGAGCACCTCTGCCAGCTGAAGGGAAAGGAGGCGGCGGAATGAAAAAGCTTCTCACTTTGCTGTTGGGCCTTGGCTTGGCCCTGTGTCTCAGCGTGATGGCCTGGGCGGATTACGACTACATCAACGATTACAGCGTGGACGTCCAGCCCAACACCGATGACGGCAGCCTGAACATCACCGTTTCCCTGACATGGACGGCGCTGGAGTCCCTGCCCTACGGGCAGGAGCTGAAGATCGGCATCCCCAACGGTTCCATCCGGGAGGAGACGGCCCTGACCGACAACATCGAGCGGCTGGAATACGACAACAGCTATATGTATGTCTACCTTGACCGGGCCTACGACGAGGGCGAGACCTTCACCTTCGCCTATTCCTGGGTGCAGGAATATATGTATACGCTGGACGGCGATACGGTGTCCTACGACTATACCCCCGGCTGGTTCGACGAGGCCAAGATCGGGAAAATGACCCTGCTGTGGCGGGACCCCGCCGGTCTTACCGGCGATTTCAGTGACACCTCCGCCAGCGGCGACGTGGCGCGGGAGGACGGCCTGTTGGCCATTACCGACGCCGGTCTGGACTACGGCGAGACCATGAACGTCCGGGTGCGGTATGCCGACTGGCCCACCGTGCTGGATCAGGCGTACAGCGCCGACAATGTGCCCGCCGACTACAACGGCGGCTACTATGACGATTATGACGATGATTACGGCTATGGCGACGGCAGCCTTGTGGTGCTGGCCATTTTCGTGGTGATCATCTTTCTGGTGATCATCTGGGCCAGCAGAAACGACGGCTACCGGGGCGGCTTCGGCACACATTATGTGTTCGTCAACCATCTCTGGTACCCTGCCGGGCCTGACGGCAGGCCCCGGCCCGGCAGCGTGGGCACCAAGACGCGGCCCCGCCCGCCCCGCAGCGGCGGTGGCGGCTTTGGCGGCGGAAGCCGGGGCGGCGGATTTGGCGGAGGCGGCTTCGGCGGCGGAGGCCATTGCGCCTGCGCCAGCAGCTGTGCCTGTGCGTGCGCCTGCGCCTGTGCCGGCGGCGGCCGTGCCGGATGCAGCGCCAAGAATCTCTACGGCGCCGTGAAGCTGAGCCGCGAGGTAACGGAAAAGCTGCAATAAGGAGAAATCATGCGGCGGCCTGAGGGCAGGCCGCCCTACGGATGCTGAAGGCACGTTCTTTGACCAAAGCCTCCCCTGTGCAAGGGGAGGTGGCACGGCGTATGCCGTGACGGAGGGGTTGATGGTCAATCCCCCAGTCAGCCTTGCGGCTGACAGCCCCCTTTACACAAGGGGGCCTTTGGTGTACCGCCGCAGCCGTTTCCCCAAACAAAAAAAGAGACAGCCAGGGCTGTCTCTTTTTCCATAATTTCAATGATTCACGTCGTAGAAGATCCGCTCGCCGTCCTCGGCCAGACCCAGCAGATCCCGGGCCAGCGCCTTGATGAAGCTCTCGTCGTCCTTCTTGGAAAGGTCGGAGCGCAGGGCGTCGTTCTCCTGTTGCTGCTGGGTCAGCTGCTGGTTCAGCACCGATTCCTCCCGCTGGGCGGTTTTCAGCTGGCCATATACCTTCACGATCTGGATGCCCAGCACCGCCACCAGCGCCAGGATCACCACCACCAGCACTGCCGGGGGACGCTTTTTTGTCCGCTTGGTTTTCTTCTTGTCTGCCATGGCGCTGCCTCCTTCCTGCTGCCGCGCGGCGTTGTCATGGCCCTTGCGCCATGCTTCCACCCTTATTGTAGCGCAGCCGCGCAGAAAAGAAAAGCCCTTTTTGACGGATTCTGCCAGTTTTTTTGTGCCCCGCCACAAAAAAACGAAGGGCAGCCCCACAAGACGGCACACCGCCACCAGCGCCGCCGCCCAGAAATCCCATACCGGTCGCAGCAGCCGGGAGGGGACGCAGAACCACAGCACCGCGCCCAGCGCCATGCCCGTGACCATATAGAGCCGCAGCTCCCCCTCCCCCACCACCAGCGCCAGCCACAGCACGCCCGCGCCCAGCAGCGCCACGAACAGCGCGTCCAGCAGATGGGTCAGCAGCCGGTCCCGGCGGTCCAGGAGCCGGGCGGCCCGCAGTACGTCATACACAAGGCCGCCTGCCGCGCCCAGCGCCACCGCCGCGCCCAACTGCTGCAGCTGGGCCGCCACATAGTTCTCCATCAGGCGAACAGCCGGCTGAACAGGCCGCCGCCGCGGCTGGGCTGATCCTCCTCATAGTTGACGCCGTCGATGCGGCCGTCCACATGCAGCTCGCCGCCATCCAGACTCAGCTTGCCGATGTGCAGCCCCTCGCCGGTCACCACCAGCGTCCCGGCGCAGGTGGACATGACGATGCAGTTCTCGTCAAAGCGCTCCACGTCCTCCACACCGCCCACCGTCAGCTTTTCCCGGCCCTCCAGCGTCAGCCGGTGGTACACGGCATTGCCGCCGCCGTTCATGTCATATGCCAAAAGAAACACCCTCTCCCGCAAAGCGTTACTGCATTGTATGAGAGGGTGTGTGAAATTATAACGCGGTCTCCCGGTACATGGCGGCGGCGTCGGCCTTGCCCACATTGTCGGCCACCGACAGCACCTCCACCGACAGGGTCTTCTGGCCGAAGCGGATGGTGATCACGTCGCCCACCTTCACGTCGTAGGAGGCCCGGGCCACCCGTCCGTTGACGGTGACCCGCTCGTTGTCGCAGGCCTCGTTGGCCACGGTGCGCCGCTTGATCAGGCGGCTGACCTTCAGGTATTTATCCAGTCTCATGGTACGTCCTCCTTGGGGATAAAAAGAAAAGCGGCAGCGCCGCTTTTCTTCTATACTTATTTTTTTACTTGATAACGTCCTTCAGCGCCTTGCCGGCCTTAAAGGTGGGAACCTTGGAAGCGGCGATGGTGACGGGCTCCTTGGTGCGGGGGTTCAGGCCGGTACGCTCGGCGCGATGCTTCACCTCAAAAGAGCCGAAGCCCACCAGCTGCACCTTCTCGTCGGCCTTCAGGCCCTCGGTAATGGCGGACAGGGTGGCGTTGACAGCAGCCTCGGCAGCCTTCTTGGACAGGCCGGCCTTCTCAGCGACGGCATTGATCAGTTCGGTTTTATTCATGGGTATTTCCTCCTAAAAATTTTTTCATTGGTATGACCATATCCTAAAACGAAGCGTATCGTATTAAGAACAAATGAAAGGCCCCAACACAAAGGGCAATAGAAAATTTACCATATTTGCCGCTCCATTGCAAGCCTTTTTCCACAGAAAACGCAAAAAATCACCGAAGATGCAGGCGCTGCGCCCATTTTTTCCCCCTGGGAAAGTGCCGCAGGTCGTCTCCGGTCACCGCGCCCAGCGCCAGCGCCAGAATGACGTATACAGCGGCCGCGGCGGCAATGGCGGCGACAGCTGCCAGATTCTGGGAAATATAGCGGCCCAGCAGCGTATAGGCGGAGTGTGCCCCCAGCGCCATCACCACGGTGCAAAGGCCCGGCCGCCACAGGCAGCGGAAGAAATCCACCCTGCCCTTCATGCAGCGGTGTACGGCGATCATGTTCAGCACCACGATCAGGGCGTAGCTGTACAGCGTGCCCACCGGCGCGCCCCGGATGCCCATGTCGGGATTGCCCACCATTAAATAGTTGGTGACGATCTTCAGCGCGCCGCCCGCCAGCAGCGTCCAGATGGGGACGCGCTCCCTGCCGTTGGCCTGCAAAATGCCGTTGGTCACCACCATCAGGCACACGAAGATGCTGGCGATACCCAGCACCGTCAGGTGATAGGCGGCGGCCTGTGCCGTCTCCGGCACGGCGGGATACAGAAGGTGCAGGATCGGCCCTGCCAGAACGGAAAGCCCCGACCCCATGGGGAAGGCCAGCAGCGCCGTGATCCGCAGGGCCGAGGCGGTGAGCCGCCCGGCGGCAGCCCCGTCATGGCGGGAGCGCGCCTGGGTGATGGCGGGGATCAGGGACACCGACAGCGGGTAGATGAACGACGGCGGCAGCACGAACAGCGTCATGCCGAAGGTGTACTGGCCGTACAGCTCCGCGGCGGCTTTGGCGCTGAGTCCCAGGGTGGATTGCAGCGTGCCCAGCACCAGCGACTGATCCAGCAGCGTCATCAGGCTCATGCCGCCGCCCGCCACGGTGATGGGCACGCCGATCTTCAGCAGCGCCCCCATGGTATCGCCCAGCGGTTCCGGCGTGTCGTGACCGGAGGGGCGAAAGCGCCGCAGCGCCCACAACAGGAACAGGAAGCCCAGCGCCGTGCCGCAGGTGACGCCCGCGATGGCCCCGGCGGCTCCGGTCTCGGGGCCCGCGCCGTTACGGAGCAGAAAGAAGCAGAGGCCCAGTCCGACCACCAGCTTGCAGGCGGATTCGATGATCTGGCTGACAGCGGTGGGGGTCATGTCGCCCAAGCCCTGGGTATAGCCCCGGATAGCGGAGGTCAGACACACGCACAGCACCGACGGGGCCAGCACCCGGATGGCCGCCGCCGCCATGGGATCGTGGAGGGCGCGGGCCATGGTCTCCGGCAGACAGAACATCAGCGCCGAGAACGCCAGTCCCACGCTGCCCAGCAGCACCAGCGCCGCCCGGAATACCTGCCGGGCCTGCCGTGGCCGTCCCAGCGCGCAGGCGCTGGCCGTCAGCCGCGAGGCGGCCAACGGCAGTCCCGCCGTGGACAGCATCAGCAGCAGGTTATACACGTTATAGGCGGCGTAAAAGTGGGCCATGCCCTGACTGTCCAGCAGGTTCCCCAGCGGGATCTTATACAGGGCGCCCAGCACCTTGGTCACGGCCACCGCGCCCGCCAGAATGGCCGCGCCGCTCAAAAAGCTCTGTCTGCGCTGCAAGCCGTCACCTCCTTGGATCGGGTAAGTCATGCGTAGGGGCGACCCCTGCGGACGTTTATCCGGATGTGCCATGCACCCTCATTTCCCCGGATTTTCCAGCATCTCCCGGTGGAACGCGGCAAACCTTTCCAGATTCCCGGCCACCTGTTCCTGCCGCTGGATATACTCCAGCGGATATTTGGGGTGGAACAGCCGCTCGATCCGGTCGTCCCGGCGGATATCCACCATTTTGGTGGAGCCGCCCGCGCCCAGCGACAGAATGCTGTGCAGCTCCTCCATGATGTAGATATTATACAGTCCCTCCGCGCCGGATATGCACCAGCCCACATTTTCAAAGCTGCCGGACATGTACTTCTGGCGATAGAGGTAGTAGGGGGCGAAGCCCGCCGAGCGCAGGGTGGGGTCGGCGTAGTCCAGCATTTCCGCCACCGCCTCCGCCGAGGGGATGGGACTGCCCTCCAGCGTCAGGCGGCTGCCCTTTTTCAGCGCCAGTGTGTGGACGGTGATGTTGTCCGCGCCGCTTTTGACGCACTGATCCAGCGTTTTCCGGAAGCCCTCCGGCGTGTCGGCGGGCAGGCCCGCGATGAGATCCATGTTCACATGGGGAAAGCCCATGGAGGTGGCCAGCTCCATGGCGGCCAGAATGTCCGCCGCCGAGTGCCTGCGGCCGATGGCCCGCAGCACTTTGTCGTCCAGCGACTGGGGGTTGACGCTGATGCGGTCGGCCCCGTGGTCAAGGAGCACCTGTAATTTCTCCCGGTCGATGGTGTCGGGGCGGCCCGCCTCGATGCAGTACTCCACCGCATGGCTCATGTCAAAGCTGCGGTTCAGGTGGGTCAGCAGATGATTCATCTGCTTCGCCGACAGCGTGGTGGGGGTGCCGCCGCCCATGTAGAAGGACTTGATGCGCAGGCCCGTGTCCTTCACCATTTGAGCTGCCAGCGTGATCTCCCGCTCCAGCGCCTCCAGATACGGCTCCATCAGCTTGAAGGAGCGCTCCACCGCCTGAGAGACGAAGCTGCAATAGGCGCAGCGTGTGGGGCAGAAGGGGATGCCGATATACAGGGAGATGTCGTTGGGTTGGAGCGCCTCCTTGGCGGCGATGCCCGCCTGGGCCGCCTCGATGCACATGCGGCGGCGGGGCGCGGATACCTGATAGGTGCGGTCCAGCTCACGGTCGGCCTGACGGGGCGTCATGCCGCCGCGCAGCAGCCGTGCCGCCAGCTTGGCGGGCCGCACGCCGGTCAGGCTGCCCCAGGCGGGGACGCGGCCCAGGATCTCCACCGACGCCTTGAAAAAGCTCATTTTCAGCGCCCGCTGCCGCAGGCCCTCCTGCTGATAGGGGGTCAGCGCGGGGTCGATGCGCACGCGGGAAAGACCGCGGCCCTCCCGCCCCTGATACCGGATGCGGGTGGTCGCGGTGGTGTAGGTATTTCCCTCGGATAATTTCACCCAAGCGCAGCTGTCCTCCTCCGCCTCCGGATCGTATACCGGACGCTCGTTGGGGAAGAAGGCCAGCAGATCCTGCTCGATGGCGTAACGGTCGTTATGACCGGTAAAGATCAGCTTCATACGTCCATGCCCTGCTTCATATAGGGGTTATACTTCCGCTCATAGTCCATGTCGGTGGCGGAATCGTGGCCGGGATAGACGGTGTACTGGCCCTCCAGCGCGCCCAGACGGGCCAGAGACTTCAGCATGGCCCGATAGTCGCCGCCGGGAAAGTCGCACCGGCCGCAGGAGCCCCGGAACAGGGTGTCTCCGGCGAAGAGCACGCCCTGCCCCTCCACCAGCAGACACACGGAACCGGTGGAATGGCCGGGGGTCTCCAGCACGTCCAGCGTCAGGCCGCCCACCGTCAGCTTGTCGCCCTCCTTGTAGTACCGCTGGTTCTTCTCCCCCAGCCGGTGGAACAGGAGGTCGCCGCCGCTGCTGTCGGTCACGTCGTTCCTGTGGATATAGACCGGCAGCTCCGGCCACGTCTCCAGCAGGCCCGCCACGCCGGTGCAGTGGTCAAAGTGGCCGTGGGTCAGCAGGATCATGATGGGGGTGCAGCCGCTGGAGGCGATCATGGCCTCGACGCGCTTCGGCTCGTCGCCGGGATCGATGACGGCGCAGACCTTGGCGGTCTCGTCGCAGAGGATGTAGCAGTTGGTCATGATGGGGCCCACCATCAGAGAGAGTACCTTCATCCGTGCGCCCTCCTTACAGCTGGTCGGTGTCCACCACCAGCGTCAGCGGGCCGTCGTTCAGGCTGTCCACCTGCATATAGGCGCCGAACTCGCCGGTCTCGGTGTGGAAGCCCTTGGCGCGGCACAGCTCCACGAACTTCTCGTACAGAGGGATGGCCACCTCGGGACGCGCGGCGGCCAGAAACTCGGGGCGGCGGCCCTTCTTGCAGTTGCCGTACAGGGTGAACTGGGAAACGATCAGCAGCTCGCCCTTCACCTCGTCCAGGCCACGGTTCATCTTGCCGTTCTCGTCCTCGAAGATGCGAAGGCCTGTCAGCTTGTCCGCCAGCTTGACGGCCTGCGCCTCGGTATCCTCGTGGGTGATGCCCAGCAGGATCAGGAAGCCCTCGCCGATCTGGCCGTGTACTTTTCCGTCGATGGTGACGGAGGCGTGCTTCACGCGGGTCAATACAGCGCGCATAATTTGTTCTCCTTTATACAGAATGTTATCAGATTTGCTGCGTGGGGGCGACCCTTGCGGTCGCCCGGATCGATCAATTGCCGTGTGGGCGACCGCAAGGGTCGCCCCTACACACGGCACGGGTACGATAGAACTTCGTAGGGGCGGACGACTCTGTCCGCCCTGACGATGACGGTATGATTTCTTGCGGGCCGACAGAGTCGTCGGCCCCTACACACGGTATAACGTACCTGCCCGTTCATCGTGCGGCGGGCCACACGGCGCCCGCCCTACGGTGGGATTTCGATGGCATGGCAATGAAATCGAAGATTTCATGCCAGTTATTTTTATCCCGCCGGCCGCGTCACCTTCATGACGCCCTGGATCTGCTCCAAGCGGTTCATGACGGTTTTCAGCTGATCCCGGCCATTTACCTCGATGCCCAGATCCAGCAGGGCGAAGCCGTCCGGCGTGGAGCGGGCGTTCAGGGACAGCACACGGGTCTTGGTGGCCGACAGCACCGTGGACACATCCACGATCAGGCTGATGCGATCCTTGGCTACCACCTGCAGCATGGTGTGATAGCTCTCGCTGGTCTTGTCGGCCCAGCTGACCCGGATCCAGCGGCCCGCCTCGGCGGGATTGTCCTTGGAGCGCAGCACGTTGGGACAGTCCGCCCGGTGGACGGACACGCCGTAGCCCCGGGTGATGAAGCCCACGATGTCGTCCCCCGGCACGGGAGAACAGCACTTGGAGAACTTCACCAGACAGTTGCTGAGGCCCTCCACGATGATGCCGTGCTCGCCCTTCCGCTGGGGCACGGCGGGCCGCATCACCTCCGGCTGGCCCGCCACAGGCACCTCCGCCTGCCGCTCGGCCTGATGCTGGTGCAGGATACGCTGGATATCCTCCCGCAGACGGCCGATGACCTTCAGGGCCGTGACGCCGCCGTAGCCGATGGCGGCGTACATATCGTCCACGGAGTTGAAGCTGAGCTTCTTCAGCACATTGGGCACGTTCTCGTCGGCCAGCAGCTCCTTCAGAGAGATCCCGGTACGCTTCAACTCCGACTCGAAGCTCTGGCGGCCGTTGACGATGTTCTCGTCCCGCTTCTCCCGCTTGAACCACTGGCGGATCTTGCTGCGGGCGTTGCTGGAGCGGGCGATCTTGATCCAGTCGCGGCTAGGGCCGTGGGCACTCTGGCTGGTGGTGACCTCCACCACGTCGCCGTTTTGCAGCCGGTGATTCAGCGGCACGATGCGGCCGTTCACCTTGGCGGACACCATGTGGTTGCCCACGGCGGAGTGGATGTTATAGGCAAAGTCGATGGGTGTGGCTCCGGCGGGCAGGTTGATCACGTCGCCGTTGGGAGTGAACACGAACACCTCGTCAGCGAACATGTCCACCTTCAGGGAGTGGATAAAGTCCTCGGCGTCGGCGCCCTCCTGATTCTCCAGCAGGCGGCGCACCCACTCGTAGCTGCGCTCGTCGCCTGCGCCCTGCCCGTTCTGCTTGTACTTCCAATGGGCGGCCACGCCGTACTCGGCGATCTCGTGCATCTCCTTGGTGCGGATCTGCACCTCGAAGGGGATGCCGCTCTCGCCCACCACCGTGGTGTGCAGGCTCTGGTACAGATTGGGCTTTGGCGTGCCGATATAGTCCTTGAACCGGCCCAGAATGGGCTTGAACAGGTCGTGGATAATGCCCAGCACGTTATAGCAGTCCGCCACCGTGTCCACGATGACACGGAAGGCGAACAGGTCGAACACGTCGTCCAGGCTCTTGTTCTGGGTATACATCTTCCGGTAGATGGAGTAGGGGTGTTTCATGCGGCCGTAGACGGTGGCCTCGATGCCCTCCTCATGGAGCCGCGTCACGATCTGGTCGTGGATGGCGGACATGAAGCCGTCGTACTCCGCCGCCTTCTCGTCCAACGCCTCGGTGATCTCCCGGTAGCCCACGGGATCCAGATATTTCAGGCTGAGATCCTCCAGCTCCCACTTCATCTTCTGCATGCCCAGCCGGTGGGCGATGGGCGCGTAGATCTCCATGGTCTCGAAGGATTTCTGCGTCTGCTTCTCCGGCGTCTGATACTCCATGGTGCGCATGTTGTGGAGCCGGTCGGAGATCTTGATGAGGATGACCCGGATGTCCTTGCTCATGGCCATCAGCATCTTCCGCAGGTTCTCCATCTGCTCCTCCTCCTTGGAGGTGTAATGGACGCGGGTCAGCTTGCTGACGCCCTCCACCAGATCGGCCACCGTGGGAGAGAACAGCTTGGCCAGCTGCTCATGGGTGGCGGCGGTATCCTCGATGGTGTCGTGCAGCAGCGCCGCCTCGATGGATTCACTGTCCAGATGCAGCTCCTCCGCCACGATCTGGGCCACCGCCAGCGGGTGGGTGATGAAGGGGGAGCCGTCCTTGCGCAGCTGTGTGCCGTGCAGGTCCCGGGCGAATTCATAGGCCTGCCGGATCAGCTGGAAGTTGGCCGAGGGGTTATAGCTCCGCACCGTATCCTCCAGATGCTGATACATGGCCTCGATATCCACGTTTTTGGTCATTGGGTGCCGCCTCCTCCCCGTCCGGTCTCCGCGTCGGTCAGACGCCGTATGTAGACGGAATCCTCCAGCCGGACCTTCTTGTCCCGCCCGGCCAGCTGTATGTCAATGTCGTCGCCGTGCACCGCCAGCTCCAGCAGGCCCCGCTCCCGGAACACCGCCAGACAGAAGGCGCTGCGCAGGAAGCCGTCGGCCTTGCCCGTGGCCGCCGACAGGGACCGTAGCAGCGGCAGATATGCCGTGTGCAGCGCGCCCTCCGGCGTCAGGTGGACCAGCGTCCGCCACACCGCCGCGTACTGCTCCCGGGAGGGCAGCATCCGGTGGGCGTTCCTGGCGGATACCGTCTCTCCGGCGGTGCATTGCTCCACCAGCGTCAGGCACTCCTGCTCCCGGCTGCTGGCCGAGAGGGAGGGCCGGATGTCCACCATTTGCAGCTGCACCGTGCGGCTGCCCCGGAACTCGTTCACTTGCAGATAGAAGGCCGCGTCCACCCGGTCGCCCTCGGCGCAGCCGCAGGCGGCGGAGCTGGTGGAAAAGAAGATGCCGTCAAACTGGACGTTGCCCTTGCCCAGCCGCAGCTTGAGATGGCGGTTCTGGCCCACGCTCTGGGTCCGCAGCAGCGTGGCGCCCATGAGACAGAACAGGGGCCGGGCGTTGCCGCTGCCGTAGGGCTCCAGCGCCGTCAGCGCCTCCACCTCCCGCAATGTCACCCGGCCGGGCTGGCGGATCTCCACATCCACTTCCAGCGCCGACTCCGGCGTTTTGCCCACCCAGTATTCGGCGGCGTACTGGTTCATCCGCGCCCGGAAGGCGGGGATGTTGGCCTCGTCGATGGTAAAGCCCGCCGCCAGCTCATGGCCGCCGAAGCCCAGCAGCAGGTCGGAGCAGCTCTCCAGCGCGGCGAACAGGTTGAAGCCGCCCCAGCTGCGGCAGGAGCCCTTGCCCACGCCGCCGTTGAGATGGATCATGAAGCTGGGCCGGGAGTATTTCTCGCTGAGGCGGGAGGCCACGATGCCCACCACGCCCTGGTGCCACGTCTCCGACGCCAGCACCAGCGCCCGGCGCTGATCCTCCGGCAGCTCCTCGATCATGGCCTCGGCCTGGGAATAGATGGTCTGCTCCACACTCTGCCGCTCCCGGTTCAGGGCGCACAGGGCCTTGGCCAGCTCCTCCGCCTGCGCGGCGTCCTGACACAGCAGCAGGTCGGCGGCCATGTCCGCCGCGCCCATACGGCCCGCCGCGTTGATGCGGGGCGCCAGCACGAACCCGATCTGTACGGAGGAGAGCTCCCGTCCGGCCAGACCCGCCTCCTTCAGCAGGGCGTGCAGCCCGATAAAGTCCGAGCGGTCCAACGAGGCAAGGCCACGGGACACGATGGTGCGGTTCTCACCGGTCATCTGCATCACGTCCGCCACCGTGCCGATGGCCGCCAGCGTGCAGTACCGGGAGAACAGGGCCTCCTCCCTGTCGGGGCCGCCCAGCGCCAGCACCAGCTTCAGCGCCACGCCGCAGCCCGCCAGATGCTTGAAGGGGTATTCACAGTCGGTGCGGCGGGGGTCCACCACCGCGGCCGCCACCGGCAGCGTCTCCTTGCACTCGTGGTGGTCGGTGACCACCACGTCCATGCCGATGGACCGGGCATAGGCCACCTCCTCCACGCCGGTGATGCCGCAGTCCACGGTCACCAGCAGCGTGGCGCCGCCCTTGCGCAGCCCCTCGATGGCCTCGCGGCTGAGGCCGTAGCCGTCCTCGATGCGCCGGGGGATGTAGTGCACCACGTCGGCGCCCCGGCCTTTCAGATAATCCACCATGATGCAGGTGGCGGTGATGCCGTCCACGTCATAGTCACCGAAAATGGCGATCTTCTCGCCGTCGGCCAGCGCCCGGTCGATCCGGGCCACGGCCTGGTCCATGTCCTTCATCAGAAAGGGCGAGTGGGACAGCGTGGTCTCCTGTGTCAGATATTCCGTGGCCTGCTCCGGACAGTTCACGCCGCGGCTGGCCAATACGTTGGACACCAGATAGGGGTAGCCCGCGTCCGTCAGCCGCTCTACCGCGGCGCAGTCCGTCTGCGCCACACGCCAGACGGGAAACTTCATGGTCTGTCGACTCCTTTCGTTTCCTTCTATAATAAATTATAGTATACCAAGTTTTGCGGCAAAGGTAAAGGAAAAAATCTGTCGTCTTCTGTTGCAATCGGGGGAAGTGTACCGTATAATGGAAATGAAAACCACAGAATCGAGGAACCAGCCTATGCGCCCTGACGGTACCCGCGTCAAAGACCTGCCGCCTATCGTGGCGGCCATCCCCTATATCATGCCCAAGCGGTATGACGCACAGAACACCATCACCGAGTATATCGATGAGGAGCTGATCAAGTCCTATATCCGGGAGAAGCGCCGCGGCGGCGTCCGGATCAATCATATGGCCGTGATCATCGCCGCCTATTACCGGGCGGTGATGTATAACCCCAAGCTGAACTACTTCATCATGAACAGCAAGGTCTATAAGCGGAACCATTTCTGCGTATCCTTCGTGATCCTGAAGAAGCTGGCGGACGGGCGGCCCGACGAAACGTCCCTGAAGATCTTCCTGACGCCGGAGGACACCGTATTCACCATCCAGCAGAAGATCACCGACGCGGTGTCCGCCAACTCCGCCACCGAGCAGAAGAACAGCACCGATAAGTTCGCCCGCATGATGTTCTCCTTTTCCCTGCTGCCCAAGCTGGTCATCTGGCTGGCGTACCATCTGGACAAGCTGGGTCTGCTGCCCCGGAAGATCATCGACCTGAGCCCCTTCCACACCAGCATGTTCATCACCAACCTGGCCTCCATCAAGACCAGCTACATCCACCACCATTGCTATGAGTTCGGCACCACCAGCGTGTTCGTCTGCATGGGAAAGCCCGTGCCGGATTACATGAGCGGCAATCTCAACAAGAAGATCATGCCCCTGGGCGTGGTGATGGACGAGCGCATCTGCACCGGCTATGAATACGCCGCCTTCTGCAACGATTTCCGCAAGTTCCTCCGCAAACCGGAGGAGCTGGAAGTGCCTTATAAAGCGGAATAAATGAAGAAAAGCTGCCCGCGAGGGCAGCTTTTTTGTTTTGTGCGGGCCGATGTGGGCATCGGCCCCTACGCAATTCTATCGTACCGATTCGTAGGGGGCGATGCCCACATCGCCCCGCACGGAAGGTGCAGCAGGTCCGGTAAACATTTGTAGGGGCGGACGACTCTGTCCGCCCCAGAAAACACAGCGAACATCGGCAGGGCGGGCAGAGTCGCCCGCCCCTACAGCTGACTGTCGATAGAATTGCGTAGGACGGCCTGCCCTCAGGCCGCCGTGCCCCCAACAACCAGGAAAAGGGAGGACTTGCGTCCTCCCTTTTCCACACCATATAAACCACAGGGCGGCAGATCGCCGGGTATACGGAAGATCAGAACCAGGCGGCCCAGGCCAGGAAGCCCAGGCAGGCCACGACGCCGGTGAACAGCAGCACGATCACCAGATAGCCCATGATGTCGCGGGCGGACAGCTTGGCGATGCCAAGGGCCGGCAGCGCCCAGAAGGGCTGGATCATGTTGGTCCACTGGTCGCCCCAGGCGATAGCCATGGCGGTACGGCCGTTCTCGATACCCATGGCCATACCGGCGGGCATCATGATGGGGCCCTGAACAGCCCACTGGCCGCCGCCGGAGGGCACGAAGAAGTTCACCACACCGGCCGCCAGGAAGGTCAGCATGGGGAAGGTGACATTGGTGGAGATGCTGACGAAGAACTCGGAGATAACGCCCGCCAGAGACACGCCCTGGTCGTTGGCGGCCACCATCATGCCCATGATACCGGCATAGAAGGGGAACTGCAGCAGGATACCGGCGGCGCCGGCGGCAGCGTCGGAGATGGCGTCCACATAGCGGCGCAGATCACCGTGCAGCAGGATGCCCAGGAACATGAAGATCATGTTGACGATGTTCAGGCCCAGGGTGAAGCCGTTCTGCACGAAGTAGTAAATGATGTAAACAAAGCCGCCCACCAGCGTGATGACCCACAGGATCTTGGAGTGCTCCATCTTATCGGCAGGGGTCTTGATCTCATAGGTGCGGCCCTCTTCCTCCACCAGCAGAGAGGGGTCGATGGTGACGGTATGATCCTTATCGGGATGCATGGCGTAGTTGACGAAGGGCATGGCCAGCAGGATCACGCCCACCATGATCAGGTTCACGGGGTGGAACACGGTGTCGGTAATGGGCGCCTGATACAGCACCTCGCCGAAGGTCTTACCGGCCACCAGATCCAGCGGAATGGAGCCGGACAGGCCCGCGTGCCAGATGACGAAGCCGGAGTAGGCGGAGGCGATCAGCAGGGGATAGTCCACCGTAGGCACACGGCGCACCACCTCCTTGGCCAGCAGCGCGCCGATGACCAGACCAAAGCCCCAGTTGAGCCAGCAGCAGATGGTGGAAATAAAGGTGGTCACCACAATGGCCTGCATGTTGTTGCGGCACAGGCCGGCGGCGGCCCGCAGCGCCTTCTTACAGGGTTTCGCGGAAGCCATGGCGCTGCCCAGCACCAGCACCAGCGCCATCTGCATGGAGAAGGACAGCAGGCCCCAGAAGCCCTTGTCGTTACCCCATGCGGTCAGCACCTTCAGCGGGCCCATTCCCGTGGCCAGCATGGCGCCGATGAAAACGATGATGCTCAGAATAATGGCAAACAGGAAGGCGTCAGGAAGCCATCTGTTGACTACGCGCACGCAGCCGTTGGTGAATTTTTTGAACACAGATCTCACTCTCCTCACAAAAATTTGCGGCGCCGGCAGCTGTGTCGGACGGTCGGCGTCCTGTTAGAATCGCGTCGATTGTTCACGATTTAACAATTTCATTATAATCCTCGCCGCGGGAAATTGGAATCAAGGAGCTGTGAAGGTTGCGAAGCGCGGTATTAAGACACTGTGTATAAAGGATGGAAAACCATATACAAAAGATAAAAGGCAATGAGAGAGCAAAACTCTCTCATTGCCTTCACCATATAAACCACAAGGCGGCAGATCGCCGGGTATACGGAAGATCAGAACCAGGCGGCCCAGGCCAGGAAGCCCAGGCAGGCCACAACGCCGGTGAACAGCAGCACGATCACCAGATAGCCCATGATGTCGCGTGCGGACAGCTTGGCGATGCCAAGGGCCGGCAGGGCCCAGAACGGCTGGATCATGTTGGTCCACTGGTCGCCCCAGGCAATAGCCATGGCGGTACGGCCGTTCTCGATACCCATAGCCATACCGGCGGGCATCATGATGGGGCCCTGAACGGCCCACTGGCCGCCGCCGGAGGGAACGAAGAAGTTCACCACACCGGCTGCCAGGAAGGACAGCATGGGGAAAGTGACATTGTTGGAAATGCTGACAAAGAACTGGGAGATAACGCCCGCCAGAGACACACCCTGGTCGTTGGCGGCCACCATCATGCCCATGATACCGGCATAGAAGGGGAACTGCAGCAGGATACCGGCGGCGCCGGCGGCAGCCTCGGAGATAGCGTCCACATAACGGCGCAGGTCGCCATGCAGCAGCAGACCCAGGAACAGGAAGATCATGTTGACGATGTTCAGGCCCAGGGTGAAGCCGTTCTGCACGAAGTAATAAATAATGTACACGAAGCCGCCCACCACGGTGATGACCCACAGGATCTTGGAGTGCTCCATCTTGTCGGCAGGGGTCTTGATCTCGTAAGTCTTATCCTCGTCCTCCACCAGCAGAGAGGGGTCGATGGTGACGGTATGATCCTTATCGGGATGCATGGCGTAGTTGACGAAGGGCATGGCCAGCAGGATGACGCCGCACATAATGAGGTTCATGGGATGGAACACGGTATCAGTGATGGGGGCCTGATACAGCACCTCGCCGAAGGTCTTGCCGGCCACCAGATCCAGAGGAATGGAGCCGGACAGACCGGCGTGCCAGATCACGAAGCCGGAATAGGCGGAGGCGATCAGCAGCGGATAGTCCACGGTGGGAACGCGGCGGACCACTTCCTTGGCCAGCAGCGCGCCGATGACCAGGCCGAAGCCCCAGTTCAGCCAGCAGCAGATGGTGGACACGAAGGTGGTGACCACGATGGCCTGCATGTTGTTGTGGCACAGACCGGCGGCAGCCCGCAGCGCCTTCTTACAGGGTTTCGCGGAGGCCATAGCGCTTCCGAATACCAGCACCAGCGCCATCTGCATGGAGAAGGCCAGCAGGCCCCAGAAGCCCTTGGCGTCGCCCCATGCGTTCAGGACGGCGAGAGGACCCATTCCTGTGGCCAGCATCGCGCCGATATAGACGATGATGCTCAGAATAATGGCGAACAGGAAGGCGTCGGGCAGCCATCTGTTGACTACGCGCACGCAGCCGTTGGTGAATTTTTTGAACACAGATTTCACTCTCCTCACAAAAATTTTCAGGCGAACGGTTGTGTCGGGCCGCCCGCTTCGTAAAAAGGCCTGCGGTGAGAATGACGTTTCTCCGCCGCGGGTCAGCTACCGCTATCATTATAACGTAAATAAAAGGAAAATCAAATCGAGAGATTAACAAAAAATTCACAAAATACTTGTGTAAATTGTCAAAACATAAACGAAGTCAGAGGAAACCAAACAAAAATTTTACGCCGGAACAGAAAAACGCCGCCGGACGCGCTGGCGTCCGGCGGCGGGAGAGGGAAACGATCACCATTCAGGGCCCTGACCGCCGCCGAAGCGGTCGTCGGAGCGGAACTGGTCGTCACGGGGCGGCTGATAGCCGATGCCGGACATCTCCTTGATAGCCTGGAAATAGCCGATGTCCGTCTGCTGGATATAGGGCGTGATCCAGATGCTCAGGATGCCCAGGGTCAGAGCGCACAGGAGGCTCCAGCCGATCCAGCTGAGGTCCAGCACGAACAGCTCCCACTTGTGGCCCCGTGTCTGGGCCTTGCTCATGTTGATGGCCTCCATCACGCCCATCTCCGGATTTTCGCACAGGTTATACAGGGCGAAGCGGTACCGGTATCCGGCGATGATGCCGGGGATGATGAACAGCAGCGACCACAGGAAGATGAAGATATACTGCACGATGGACAGCAGGATGATCTTCCCCACGAACAGGAAGCCGTCGAACATGGTGGAATAGGGGGTCTCCAGCCCCTTGCGGACGTTCAGGGCGTACAGGATATAACCGGCGCTGAGCACCACCGTCACCAGTGACACCACGATGGAGATAAAGCCCGATACCGCTGCCGGCAGGGCCAGCGGCGAGTTCAGATACACGCTGACGTCCACACCCATGTAGTTCTCCACATAGGTCACCACATCGTTCCGGGTGCCGCCGGACACCAGCCAGTCCACGCCGTCCAGCGCCAGGCCGATGGCCAGATACAGCAGCGTGAACAGATAGGCCGAGACCCTGGCGTTTTTGGTGATGGCCTTGGCCTCCATTTTCAATTGTACACGGTCAAGCATAGAACCGCTCCTTTCTTATCACTCCGCCGACAGACATGCCGCCTGCCGGAAATTCCCAGCTGTTACCATATATTGTAGCACACGAAAGCGCGGAACGCAAGAGCGTCCGGGCTTCCGGGAAAAACAGCTAAGTAACCGACAAAAAAGGCAAAATTTCAGGAAGAATTCCCGCATAAGACTGGACAACAGCAAGTTTTTGTTGTATGATAAAACGCAGTGTGAGGTGGTCTAACCACCTGAAGTAGCCGATGGTGAAGATCAGGCGTGCGGACTTGGAACCCCCGCGCGTGTGATTCTCACCATCAGATACGAATGCAGTAAGATGAGGTGAAGACAATGGCACAAGCTTTCTTTGGCGGCGTTCATCCCAATGACATGAAGGCCGCGACCAATGAAAAGGCCATCGAACAGCTGGCAGCGCCGGCTGAGGTGGTCATTCCCATGTCTATGCACATCGGTGCGCCTTGCAAGC
>CAVHKA010000005.1:0-31241 GCA_963636325.1 Agathobacter sp.
GTGGGCAGCGGCAAGACCATGGTGGCCGCCGCCTGTGTGTGGTTCGCCGCCCAATCGGGGTGGCAGTCGGCCCTGATGGCCCCTACGGAGATACTGGCCAGGCAGCACTACGAAAATCTGGCGCCGCTGTTCGACCGGTTCGGCATCCCCTGCGCATTGCTGACCGGCTCCACCAAGGCTAAGGAGCGGCGGGCCATTCTGGAGGGGCTTTCTGACGGCAGCATCGGCCTTTGCATCGGCACCCACGCCCTGCTGACGGAGGACGTGCAGTATCAAAAATTGGGCCTTGTCATCACCGACGAGCAGCACCGCTTCGGCGTGGCCCAGCGGTCGGCGCTGGGCCAGAAGGCGGAGAATCCCCACATGCTGGTGCTGTCCGCCACCCCCATCCCCCGGACGCTGGCGCTGATCATCTACGGCGATCTGGACGTGTCCATCATCAACGAGCTGCCCCCCGGCAGGCAGAAGGTGGATACCTTCGCCGTGGACGAGCGGTATCGGGCGCGGCTGAACGGCTTCATCCGCAAGCAGGTGGCCGAGGGCCATCAGGTGTTCATCGTGTGCCCGCTGGTGGGCGATGGTGACGAAGTGCCCGACGAACGGAAGGCCGTGACGGCCTATGCCAGGGCCTTGCGGGAGGAGACCTTCCCTGATCTGCGGATCGCGGTGCTCCACGGCAAGATGAAGGCCAGGGAAAAGGAGTCCGTCATGGCGGCCTTTGCCGCCGGTGAGACGGATATTCTGGTATCCACCACGGTGGTGGAGGTGGGCGTGGACGTGCCCAACGCCACGCTGATGGTGGTGGAGAACGCCGAGCGCTTCGGCCTGAGCCAGCTGCACCAGCTGCGGGGCCGCGTGGGCCGGGGCAAGGCCAAGAGCTATTGCGTGCTGGTGGCCCAGGGCGGCGGTGAGGAGACGAAGCGGCGGCTGAAGGCCCTGACGGACACCAACGACGGCTTCAAGATCGCGGAAGAGGATCTGAAGCTCCGGGGCCCCGGCGATTTCTTCGGCCAGCGGCAGCACGGCCTGCCCATGCTGCAAATTGCCGATCTCAACTGCGACATGCTGCTGTTGGACGAGGCCCAGTCCGCCGCCCGCGCCCTACTGGCGGAGGACGATCAGCTGACCGCCCCGGAGCACAGGAAGCTGAAAGAACGTATTGACGAGTTGTTTGAGATCAATGCGGAGGGGCTGAATTAAGAACGGGTGCCAATAAACCATCCGTAGGGGGCGATGCCCACATCGCCCCGCACGGTATACGAGAGCTATCCGGTAGAACGGCGGGCCGATGTGGGCATCGGCCCCTACAGAACCATAAAGCAACCAGCGCTGTCCATCGGACAGCGCTGTTGGTTTATTCTTCTCCTTTTCGGAACCGCTCGATCATCTCGGCGGTCAGACTGATGTCGTTTTCCCGACTGGGGATCTCCTCGCGGGAGAGCCACACGCCCTCGCACAGCTCGTTGTGGTCGAGGGTGATGTCCGGATCGCCGTCCAGCTCGCAGTAAAAGCCGGTCAGAAGGGTGTCGGTAAAGGCCCAGGGCTGGTTCTTATAGTACCGCAGGTTCTTCACCTTCACGCCCACCTCCTCCATCACCTCCCGGTGGACGGTGTCCTCCAGCGTTTCACCAATCTCCACGAACCCGGCGATGAGGGCATAGCCCCGGAAGGGACGGTTGGCGTAGCGGGTCAGCAGCAGCTTGTCCCCGTGGGTGACGGCCACGATGACGGCGGGGCAGATCTTGGGGTACTCGATCTGGCCGCAGGCCGGGCAGACCATGGCCCGCTCAATGTCGCTGGGCTTCATCTTGTGGCCGCAATGGCCGCAGAACTGCCGCGCGCCGTACCACCGGTGGAGCTGCACGGCGGTGATGGCGGCAAAGGCCGTCTCCATGGGCCGCACCGACCGGAGGCCGCCCACGTCCACATACTCCGCGCCCTCCGGCACGGTGTCCGGCGTGCGGGCCAGATAGCAGTCCTCGCCGTCCAGTGAGAACACATGAAGGGCGTCCTCCGTGGGGATGGCCGTCCCGAAGCGGGGCAGCGCCCAGCCGTCGCCGTCCTTTTGCAGCAGCACCTTCCCCTTGCGCACGCACAGGGCGATGTTGTTGGCGTCGGGCTTGCCGATGACATAGGCGCGGTCAAACCGGTGGGGCGCGATATCCTGTATCATAAAACGTTCCCTCTTTCGTTGCTTTTTCCTGATGATACCATGTTGCCGGAGAAAAAGCAACCTTGCGGCACGGACGGCGGCGTGCTATACTGGGAACACTATTGGAAAGGGGGACTTTGTCATGACGAAACAGGAGCTGCTGCAAAAGGCGGACAGCCTGCCCCTGTCCCCCGGCGTGTATATCATGATGGACAAAACGGGGCTGGTCATCTATGTGGGCAAGGCGAAAAAGCTGAAAAACCGCGTCAGCCAGTATTTCCAGTCCGGCAGCGGCCACAACGAAAAGACCCGGATGATGGTGTCGCAGGTGGATCACTTCGACACCATCATGGTGCGGACGGAGTTCGAGGCGCTGATTTTGGAGAACTCCCTCATCAAGCGGCACCAGCCCCGGTACAATATTCTGCTGAAGGACGACAAGGGCTATCCCTTCGTGCGGCTGAATGAAAAAGCGCCCTATCCCCGGTTCACGCTGGTGAACAAGCCGGAGGAGGACGGCGCCCGGTACTTCGGGCCCTTCGGCGGACGGCACGAGACGCGGGCCGCCTTACAGGCGGTGTGCGCCGCGCTGAAGCTGCCCACCTGCAATCGCCAGTTCCCGCGGGATATCGGCAAGGAGCGGCCGTGCCTGAATCACCACATCGGCCGGTGCGACGGCTTCTGCTCCCCCGACGGTCCCGGTCAGGCGGAGTATCAGGCACGGATGGCACAGGCGGCGGAGCTGCTGGGCGGCAAGCTGCGGCAGGTAACGGCGGGCCTCCGACAGGAGATGGAGGCTGCGGCAGAGGATCTGGAATTTGAAAAGGCAGCCGCCCTCCGTGACCGGATGCAGGCCCTGCAGGTGCTGGGCAAGCAGCAGCAGGTCATCGCCGGGGTATGCGCCGACACGGACGTGTGGGGCGTATACATCGGGCCGGTGCGGTGCGGCGCGGCGGTGCTGCATATTGAAAACGGCGACCTGCTGGGCCGCCAGATCGAGATATTCCCCACCGCCGCCGACCAGGCGGAACCGGAGGTGCTGTCCGCTGTGCTGAGCCAGTACTATCTGGACAAGGCGGTGCTGCCCCGCGAGATATTGCTGCCGTGTTTGTTTGACGGCAGCGACACCTTTGCCGCCCTGCTGACGGGGCAGGCGGGCCACAAGGTGACGGTCAAGGCGCCCCAGCGGGGCGAGCGCTCCCAGCTGGTGGATATGGCGGCACAGAATGCCCGTGAGGAGGCCGAGCGCGTCACCACGGAGTCGGAACGGGTGGCCAAGGCGCTGACGGACTTACAGACGCTGGCGCGGCTGCCCGCCGTGCCCCGGCGGATGGAGAGCTACGACATCTCCAATCTGGGCAGCGATGACATGGTGGCCTCTATGGTGGTGTTCGTGGACGGCAAGCCGCTGAAGCGGGACTATCGCAAGTTCGCCATCAAGACGCTGACCGGCCCCGACGACTACGCCGCCATGCAGGAGGTGCTGGAGCGGCGGTTCGCCCATAAGGACGACGGGAAGTTCCCGCCTCTGCCTGACCTGCTGCTGATCGACGGCGGCCTGGGCCACGCTCACGCGGCACTGGCGGCGGAGCGGACGGCGGGGGTATCCATCCCCATTCTGGGCATGGTGAAGGACGACCGCCACCGCACCCGCGCGCTGATCACCATCGAGGGCAGTGAGTTGGGCATCCAGCAGTCGCCCCATATCTTCACCCTTATCGGACGGGTGCAGGAAGAAGTACACCGGTTTGCCATCACCTTCCAGCGGCAGAAGCACAAAAAGCGCACCTACCGCAGCAGGCTGGACGGCATCCCCGGCATAGGTGAGGCCCGGAAGCAGGCGCTGCTCAAGCGCTTCGGCACGGTGAAGGCCATCGAAAGCGCGTCGCCGGACGATCTGCGGAAGGTGCTGCCCGCTCCGGCGGCGCTGGCGGTATACGAACGGTTCCATCCGGATACGGAAGATACCAAAAAGGAAGAACTGACCTAACAGTTCTTCCTTTTTCCTGTCATTTTCGATCACCCGCCGCGTGTTACAGGCCCTGCGGGTCGTAGGAGCCAAAGCCCTCGCCCAATATCTCATGGGTATCGCAGACGATGACAAAGGCGTTGGGGTCGATCTGCTGCACCAGCTTTTTCACCGGAATGATATAGCTGCGGCTGAAGGCGCACAGGATCACCTGTGCGGGCCGGTGGGCATAGGCCCCGGTGCCGTCCAGCAGCGTAACGCCCAGATCCAGCTCCAGCAGCTTCCGGGTGATCTCGTCATGCCGCTCGCTGATGATATAGGCCATCTTGGCGGCGTTGCCGCCATAGACCACCTTGTCCATTACCGTGGTGCAGATATACAGCATGGCGATGCAGTAAAGCGCCTGGGTCAGCTGACGGAAGGTCAGCGAATAGGTGACAATCACCACCAGGTCGATCATCAGGCACAGCTTACCGATAGGCAGCTGCTGCACCTTCAGCTTGATCAGCCGCGCCGCCAGCTCCGTTCCGCCGGTGGTGGCGCCCTCCCGCAGCATGATGCCAAAGCCCACGCCGCAGATCAATCCGCCGTATACGCAGGCCAGTACCGGCTCCAGCGGCTGAAAGCTGTGGATGGCGTTGATGCCGTCGATCATCAGAGAGCTGACGGTCATGGCGTACAGTGAGCTGATCAGCACGCCCTTTCCCAGCAGCTTCAGGCCCAGAATAAACAGCGGAATATTCATCACCAGCGTCATGACGCCCACCGGAAGATTCGGAAAGTATACATTCAGGATCTGCGCGATACCGGTCAGGCCGCCCACGGTCATATGACCGGGCACACAGCACCAGCAGAAGCCCAGCGCGTACAGCGCGCAGCTGAAGGTGATGAGCCCGTATTGCTTCAAGGTCCCCCATGCTTTCATATTGCACCGCCCTCCTTCTTGCTACCATCGTACCAGATATTCCGGAAAAAGGCAATAGCGGCCCCGCGGCGGTGTGCCGCGGGGCCGCTGTTTTCGTTTTACTGCTCCGCCTTCGTCTCGCAGTACAGGCAGCGGTAGGTGCGCTTTTCCCTGTCGGTCAGGGTAAAGACCTGGGGCAGCTCCTGCTCCACGGAGGTGATGCAGCGGGGGTTCTTGCAGCGGATCACGTTGGTGATGCGCTCCGGCAGCTTCAGCTGCCGCTTTTCCACCCGGACGCCGTCCTTGATGATGTTGACGGTGATGCCGGGGTCCACATAGCCGATCACGTCCCAGTCCAGTTCCAGAATATGGTCGATCTTGATGATGTCCTTGCGGCCCAGCTTGCCGCTGGTCACGTTTTTCAGCAGGGCCACCGAGCAGTCCAGCTTGTCCAGCCCCAGAATATGATACAGGTGCATTGCCTTTCCGGCAGAGATATGGTCGATCACAATACCATTGGAGATCGCGTCAATGATCATGGTTCAAGCCCTCCTTTTATTCAATACCCAGCAGCTTCAGGATCAGCGCCATACGGATATAGCGCCCGTTGCGCACCTGCTTGAAATAGCAGGCGCGGGGATCGTCGTCCACCGCCACGGAGATCTCGTTGACACGGGGCAGCGGGTGCAGGATGCACAGATCCGGCTTGGCGGTTTTCAGCTTCTCCGGCGTGAGGATATAGCTGTCCTTCAGGCGCAGGTAATCCTCCTCGTTGAAGAAGCGCTCCCGCTGGACGCGGGTCATGTAGAGGATATCCAGCTCCGGCATGACGGCCTCCAGATCGGTGGTCTGTTCATAGGGGATGCCGTGCTTTTTCAGCGCCTCCGTCTTGACATAGCTGGGCAGCTTCAGCTCCTCCGGGGAAATCAGCACGATCTTGATGCCGGTATAGCGGCTGAGGGCGCTGATGAGGGAGTGGACGGTGCGGCCGAACTTCAGGTCACCGCAGAAGCCCACTGTCAGGTCGTGGAAACGGCCCTTCTCCCGCTGGATGGTCAGCAGGTCGGTCAGGGTCTGGGTGGGGTGGTTGTGGCCGCCGTCACCGGCGTTGATGACCGGCACCTCGGAATGGAGGGAGGCCACCAGCGGCGCACCCTCCTTGGGGTGGCGCATGGCGATGATGTCGCTGTAACAGCTGACGGTGCGGACGGTGTCCGAAACGCTCTCGCCCTTGGCGGCGGAGGAGCTGCTGGCGGAGGAGAAGCCCAGCGTCTGGCCGCCGAGGCTCAGCATGGCGGACTCGAAGCTCAGGCGGGTGCGGGTGGATGGCTCGAAGAACAGGGTGGCCAGGATCTTGCCGTCACACTTGTGGGCATAGGCCCCGGGGTGGTCGATGATGTCGTTGGCCTTGGCCACCAGCTCGTCAATCTCCTGGGTGCTCAATTGCAGAATGTCGATCAGATGCTTCATATCAGTGGTTTCCTCCCATCCAAGATTCATCCGCGGGATCGTCGCGGAAGCGGATCAGCCGGGTCACGTCCTCCGGCTGAATGTACTGCTGCTCCGCCGCCACGGCGGCGATCACATCAAAGTTCGTCAGGCTGACGTTCTTCACATTGGCGGCAGCCAGACGCTCCAGCCCTTTCTTCATGCCATAGGTGAAAATGCTGGCCACGCCCAGCACCTCCGCGCCGGCCTCCCGCAGCACGCTGACCACGTCCAGCACGCTGCCGCCGGTGGAGATCAGATCCTCGATGACCACCACCTTCTGGCCCGGCTCCAACCGGCCCTCGATCTGGTTCTTCCGGCCGTGATCCTTGCCGGAGGCCCGGACGTAGCCCATGGGCAGGCCCATCATGTGGCCCACGATGGCCGCATGGGCGATACCCGCCGTGCTGGTGCCCATCAGCACCTCGGCCTCGGGATAGTGGGTGCGGATCACCTCGGTCAGCGCGGTCTCCACCTCCGTGCGCACGTCAGGCGCCGTCAGGATCAGGCGGTTGTCGCAGTAGACCGGGCTTTTGATGCCGCTGGCCCAGATGAACGGCTCCTCCGGACGGAAGAACACGGCGCGGATGGACAGCAGGCCCTCCGCGATGCGGCGCTGAGAATACTCCATGGTTGTTCCCTCCTCTTTCATGATAAGATCAGTTTCGTCAATGCTTCCGGTGTTTCCGCCAGAGCGTCCGCACCGGCCTGTGTCAGTTCCTCCCGGCTGCCGTAGCCATACAGCACGCCGATGGCGGCCAGTCCTGCCTGATGGCCGCCGGTGATGTCGTACTTCCGGTCGCCCACCATGACGGCGCGGCCCGGATCGGTGCAGCCCGCTTTCGCCAGAGCCGCTCTTACGATGCTGGCCTTCTGGGCGGCGGCGGGGTCGCCCTCCGGCGCGCCGCAGACCGCCTCGAAGCGGGAGAGCAGGTCAAAGTGTGCCAGCACCTGCACCGCCAGACGATCCAGCTTGGAGGTGGCCACCATAAGGCGCTTCCCGCCTGCGCGCAGGGCGTCCAGCATCTCCCGCACGCCGGGATAGGGGGCGTTGTCCAGCCAGCCGTCCTTCTGGTAGTACTCCCGGAACCGGGCGATGATGCCGGGGATCTCCGGCTCCGGCACAAAGGCGGCGAAGGTTTCGCTGAGGGGCGGGCCCACAAAGTAGGACAGCTCCTGCCACGGCTTTTCGATGCCGTAGGAGTGCAGGGCATACTGGGCGGCCTTCATGATGCCGGGGCCGGACTCCGTCAGCGTGCCGTCCAGGTCAAACAGTATGATGTCCCGGCTCATCCCACAAACTCCTCCACGCAGCGCTGATAGGCCGCCGCGGGGTCTGCCGCCTGGGTGATAGGGCGGCCCACCACGATGTAGTCCGAGCCGATCTCCCGGGCCCGGGCCGGGGTGGTGATCCGCACCTGATCGTCGGCTCCGGCGTCGGCAAAGCGGATGCCGGGGGTGACGGTGACGAAGCCGCTGCCGCAGGCGTCATGGATGGCCCGGGATTCCAGCGGCGAGCAGACCACGCCGTCCAGCCCCGCCGCGGCGGCGTTGCGGGCGTAGTCCAGCACCACCTCCTCCAGCGGCCTGCAAATGCCGATCTCCCGCTCCATGCTCTCCTGTCCGGTGGAGGTCAGCTGGGTGACGGCGATCAGCAGGGGCCGCGTGCCGTCGGGACGGGTCAGGCCCTCCAGCGCGGCGGTCATCATGGCGCGGGTGCCTGCCGCGTGAAGGTTCACCATGTCCACATCCAGCGCCGACAGCACCGCCATGGCCTTTTTCACCGTATTGGGAATGTCGTGGAGCTTCAGATCCAGAAAGATCCTGTGGCCCCGCGCCTTGATCTCCCGCACGATGGCGGGACCTTCGGCATAGAACAGCTCCATGCCGATCTTCACAAAGGGCTTGCGGCCCGTGAATTGATCCAGAAAGGCCAGCGTCTTTTCCCGGCTGTCAAAATCCAGCGCAATGATCACATCTTTACCCATGGTGTGCTCCTCCTATTATTTCAGTCAGATCGTGGATGCCGTATGCCGCCATGGCACGGGGCAGGTCGCGGATAATATCGCGGCAGGCAAAGGGATCCACCAGATTGGCGGCGCCTACCTCCACCGCCGTGGCCCCGGCCAGCATCAGCTCCAGCACGTCCTCCGCCGTGGAGACACCGCCCATGCCGATGATGGGGATGCTGACGGCCTCATAGACCTGCCAGACCATCCGCACCGCCAGCGGGAAGATGGCCGGGCCGGACATGCCGCCGGTGCCGTTGGCCAACAGCGGCCGCCTGGTGCGCAGATCCAGCCGCATGCCCATCAGGGTGTTGATGAGGCTGACGGCGTCCGCGCCTGCGTCCTCGCAGGCTCTGGCGATGTCCGCGATGCTGGTGACGTTGGGGGACAGCTTGACGATGACCGGCTTTTTCACAGCGGCCTTTACCGCCGCCGTCACCGCCGCGGCGGCTTTGGGATCGGTGCCGAAGCTCATGCCGCCGCCGTGGACGTTGGGACAGGAGATGTTCACCTCCAGCCAGCCTACCTGCTGGCAGGCATCCAGCCTGCGGCAGACCGACACATATTCGTCGATGGAAAAGCCGCTGACGTTGGCCATGACCGGCTTGTGAAAGACCTGGGCCAGACGGGGCAGCTCATGGGCGATCACCGCGTCCACGCCGGGGTTTTGCAATCCCACGGCGTTCAGCATGCCGCCCGGTGTTTCCGCGATGCGGGGCTGGGCGTTGCCCAGCCGGGGCGAGGCCGTGGTGCCTTTGAAGGAGAAGGTGCCCAGACAGTTGATGTCGTACAGCTCCGCGAACTCATAGCCATAGCCGAAGGTGCCGCTGGCGGGGATCACCGGGTTGTCCAGCGGCAGGCCGCACAGCGTTACGCCTGTGTTTACCATATCAGCGCCTCCTTTCGGAATACCGGGCCCTCCCGGCAGACCCGTCTGGGGCCTTCCGTCGTTTCGATGGTGCAGCCCATGCAGGCCCCGAAGCCGCAGCCCATGCGGGCCTCCAGACTGAAGAAGCCCGGCCTGTCCGTGACGCCGGACAGGGCCTTCAGCATGGGGGTGGGGCCGCAGGCACAGAGGGTGTCGTATGTCTCCGGCAGGGCGTCGGTCACGAAGCCGTGTACGCCGCGGCTGCCGTCCGCCGTGGCGACGGTCACGCCGATGCCCAGCGCCCGGAATTCCTCGTGCCAGAACATCTCCGCCGCCGTGTTGTAGCCCAGCACCGCCACCGGCGTCTTTCCGGCGGCCAGCAGCCGGCGGGCAAGGCCGTACAGCGGAGCGATGCCGATGCCGCCGCCCGCCAGCGCCGTGACGGAGCCGCATGCCGCGGTGTCAAAGCCGTTGCCCAGACCAGACAGCGCGTCGATGGGCTGTCCGGCGGCGCAGCGGCGCAGCCAGTCGGTGCCGCCGCCCACCACCTTATAAAGCAGGGTGACGCCGCTTTCGTCCCAGTCGCAGATGGACAGGGGCCGCCGCAGGAAAAAGCCCGGCAGCCGCAGCTCCAGAAACTGTCCCGGCGCGGTGATGGCCGAGGTATCGCCTGTCAGGCGCATGCGGTATACATCCGCCGTCAGGGGCGTGTTCTCCGCCACCGTATAGATTACTTCCTTCAAAGCGTCTCCTCCTTCCAGAGGATCCTGCCGTCTATCATGGTCAGCTTGCACGCGCCGGTCAGCCGGCAGCCGGCAAAGGGTGTGGCCCGGCCCATGGACAGGACTTTCTCCGGCTCCACCGTGTAAGTCTCGTTCAGATCGAATACCGTCAGGTCGGCAGGCTGGCCGACGGCCAGCGCCGTACCGCAGCCGAAGCGCCGCATGGGCGCGCCGTGCATCAGCTCCACCAGCCTTTCCAGCGGCAGGATGTCGGTTTTCACCAGATGGGTGTAGCTGGCGGCAAAGGAGGTCTCCAGTCCCACCACGCCCATGGCGCTCTTTTCCAGCCCGTGGGCCTTTTCCTCCCGGCTGTGGGGCGCGTGATCGGTGACCAGCATGTCGATGGTGCCGTCCAGCAGTCCTTCGATCAACGCGTCACGATCCGCCTGCTCCCGCAGCGGCGGGTTCATCTTGAACCGCCCGTCCTCCCGCAGGTCGTCCTGGGTGAAGGCCAGATAGTGGGGGGCGGTCTCGCAAGTCACATCCACGCCCCGGCGCTTGGCCTCCCGGATGATGGCCACGCTCTCCTTGGTGGACACATGGCACACATGGTACGCGCAGCCGGTCTCCTCCGCCAGACGCACGTCCCGGGCGATGGGGCCCCATTCGCTCTCCGAGCAGATGCCCCGGTGGCCGTGGGCGCGGGCGTAAGGCCCGTCGTGGATATAGCCGCCCCGCAGCAGGCTGTTGTCCTCACAGTGGGCCGCCAGTATTTTCCCCAGGCGGCGGCATTCCTCCATGGCCTGCCGCATGACGCTCTCCGACTGGATGCCCCTTCCATCGTCGGAGAAAGCGATCACATCCGGGGCCATACCGGCCAGATCCGCCAGACGCTCGCCCTGCTCGCCCACAGTGACCGCGCCGTAGGGGTGGACATGTACCGCCGCCGTCTCCGTGATCAGCCGCTGCTGGAGCGCCAGCGCGGCACGGCAGTCCGGAACGGGGTTCAGATTGGGCATGGCGGCCACATGGGCAAAGCCCCCGTGGGCGGCGGCCATCGTGCCGGTGCGGATGGTCTCCTTATAAGAAAATCCCGGCTCTCGAAGATGTACATGCACATCCACGAGACCGGGAAATAAAAACGCCTTATGAAGATCAATGGAAACAGTATCACCGGGACAGGAAATACGATCCCCGATGGAAACAATTCTTCCGTCCGCCACAAACACGTCCGCCAAATGAAATACGCCGCCCAAGAGAACCGTTGCGTTTTTGAATCGATAGCGCATGATCAAGCCCTCCTTTTTTGCGTTCGCTGCATTATAAAAGATATTTCCGGAAATGTCAAGCATTATCTTTACTGATAGCGAGCCGTTAAGACATCCCGTCTGTCGCAAACCGTGTTGACAGTTTCGACAAGAAACACTATAATAACAAGGCGACACTTAATACAAATAAACAAGCATAAGGGAGAGAGTGTATGATGGAACGTATTGAGATGCTGCGCGCCAAGCTGGACGTGATATACAAAATCAAGACCACCCCGCCAAGAGGTGGTCTTGATCTTCACGAATCATATGCGCTTTTTCCGGACATACAGCAGGTATGCGGCTGCTGCCATCAGCACCGCGCCGCCTGCCATATATGGTGCGGTACCGGCGCCGCCGGTACCCGGAAGCACGAACATCGCGCGGTTCGGAATACACAGCGGGTCGGCGGTGCTGCCGGCGCCGGTATACATATCCCCGAAGGAAATGCTGTATTCCATTGTGACAGGGTTTTATGTTATTGTCACGGTCACGGAAAGATTGCTGTCCATATAGCCGTCCGGGACCTTGGTTTCCGTCAGAGTATAGGTGCCCTCCGTCAAATCACGGAAGCTGAACAGGCCGTCCTCGCCGCTGGTCGCCGTGGCGATCACCTGTCCTGCCGCATCGGTCAGCGTGAATTCCGCGCCGGAAAGCGCGCTGCCGCTGGCGCTGTCCACTTTTTTCACGCAGAAGCCCGCAAAGGGAATCCGCACCCAGACGGAGTTGGACTCCTTCACCGAGGGTGACTGGGTCGTCTGGAAGCCGAAGGAGTTGACGGCTTCCAGCCATGCCGCGGCGCCCGTGGCCTGATCCTGCTGGTTTTTTCATGCAGGATCGTCATGGACGCGTCATCCAATTGAGATGGCGCCTGCGCCGGGATGCGGACCTCAAAACGTATTCTCCCCGCTCAACACCGTTCCTTCCCCGGCGACGATCTTGAACGCCGTGACCGCGGAATAGTCGGAAACGGAATCCGTCCAGATATCGGCATTCACCATAACGTCCATGGGCTTTTCATAAACCTCTGTACTGGTGGTGTAGTAGACGGTATAACCCTCCGGCGGGGTGATGGCACCGCGCAGATGGACGTCGAACTCCGAATTTCTGTCCTGCGTACCGAAGATATTTTTGTCACCGCTGCGGGGCAGGGTATCATACACTGTAAGGCCGGTGTACTCCGCTTTTGTTTCGTTGGTAACTTTCAGCAGGTAATCGAACTTGGAGCCGGTCTTGATCAGCAGGCCCTGCTTGCTCCAGTTGTCGGAACCGGCGGGCGCGATGAACTTTTCCGCGTAGATGGACTGGGCGGCAATGATCGTCGCATTATCAAAACCGTAGGCGATCTTATCGTCTGTTCTGCCGTTGTTGTTCAAATCGTAGATATCCTTCGTGCCGCCGGATTTTTGAAGATCCTTACCATCATACTCGTTCAGATTGTCACCGACCACATAGACGTAGTTCCGGACCGTACCGGGATGCGCGTCCAGATCAATGGTCACGCCAAAATAGATATCGCCTGCGTTCTCACCGTCTTGCGCAGATTATCCACATTCAGATGGAAAATAACGGCCGTTCGCCCGGAATTATGATAGTTTTCTATGACCTCCGGCTGGTAGTTTTTGCCGCCATCCAATATGGAGCCTACAGAAAAATCCTGCTGGACCAGATGGATCTTCTCGTAATGCACGCCCTCAGGCAGAAGATCCACGACCCGGATAGTAGGCTACGATCTTATCAATTATATCCGCATACGTCTGCCCGCTGGCCAGCGCGGAGTGTCCATCGGATTCCAGCTTGACAAACTTCAAGGCCTTATCCAGACCTTTGAGTACGGTTTCGCCGTTGTCCGTGATCTCACGGTCCTGGATCACAATATGCCGCAGCGGCGTCATCTTTTTCTGATCGTTGTGCAGGGAAACGCGCCACGGATAGGGATTGGTCTTGTAGGAAGCCTCATCATAGATGTCGCCCTTGGTCGCCCATTTGGAGAAACGCCCCGACGTGCTGGGATCGCTGGTCATACGGAAGCGGAGCGAATCATCCGCCTCGGGATGGGTCTCGCCTTCGGCCGCATTGCTGGGGACAGCCGTCAGATGAACGCTGTTGTCAAGGTCAGCGATCAGGTCGTTATCCTTGTCCTCAAACTTGAGTCCGGGAAAGCGCAGGCTCAGCTTATCATTGTAGATCTGCGTCAGCACATCGCCGGATCTCGTGCCGGTGTAGGTTTTGGAAACTGACGTTCCGTCGGTGCTGAGCGTCCAGCCAGGGTTCTTGTCCGCATCAAAGACTGCCGTACAAGTTTTTCCGTCCTTGTCCGTATATTCCGGCAGCGTGTCCGTCAGCGTGACCTGACAGGCATCACGCCAGTCACTCAGGTTGGCATCTGCATATGTGCAGCCGTTGACGGTAAACGTGAAGTCCACATAGGTAAGATCGTCCAGATACGGATTGCCGCCCTCATCTTTCGGCGTGACGACGACTTCCGCGCCATCCTGCGCGAACTCCTTGTGGCGGTTGGAGTTGACAAACTTTACGATCTCCCATTTTTTGTACTGCGGCTTATAGATACTGGGCTCCATCGTATTTCCGCCGGAGACCGATGCGGTAACGGGCAGCTGATAGTTATCCGGCACCACGTCATCCAGAAAACTGAGCACGAACGGCAGCACCAGCGTCTGTGTCTTGTCATAGGTCGTAAAGTGGATGCGGGGCGGGCATAGTAATTCGTGCCATCTTCCTCCACCGGCAGGATCTCATACTCCGTGGATGAGGAATTCGTATTGAATTCCGGGATCCTGACGGAATCCTTCTCCACATACTGCTTGGGGATCGTGAGCGTAACGGTCACATCCGTCAGGTCAGTCTCCGCGCCGCTGGGTTCCAGCTTGAGATAGCCGGACATGTTGGTGTACGTATAGTAGGAAACGGCTGGACTGGGGCTGCTGATCGCCGTACAGCAGCGAAACATTGAGCGTACCGGCCGCGGCGTCCGATGTGTCCTCGGGTACGGCTGCGTCGGCGGAAGTATAGCAGGCATCCGTATGCGTATGCTCTTCCATGCCGCAGGCCAGGACCCAGGTGCCATAGCAGCGGGCAGTGTGGACATGGTCCTCGTCCGTGTTGGTGCAGGTCAGCGCATCCGGGTCGGCAGACGCATCCTCTGCCTGGGTACCGTCATCGACGAGCTGCGTATAGCAGGCGTCTGTGTGCGTATGCTCCGGGAGCGGACACGTTCTCTCCATTGCGATGGCAGGCCGGGCCAGCGCATAAGTCGCGCAGAACACCACAGCAGCGCACAAAAGCATCAGCACCTTGGGCCAGTGCTTCGGAAAACGATGATTTTTTTATGTATGTTTCGTCTTGTGACAGATTATGCGGACGCATCTGCCGCCACCTCCGATCCTACTGTTCCGGGACAGGCAAGGGGTCATGCGTGGACGCGGTTTTTCAGAATCACTTATCACGCGGCCTGCGCCAGTTTTATGTGCAAGGCATTATACTCGTATTGATCTCAAAAATCAAGATTCTAAAGATAGAAAACGTTTTCAGCTCGAAGAAATCAGCAAATAAATTCAAGATATCAGCGCAGAGTCCCTCGTGTTAACGTTAAAACGTTGAAAAGCGGCGCAGCTTGCAGCCATAACGTTTTTGCTTTTCTCATAAACGATCAGCAAGGGCGGGCATGGAAAAAGCAATCCCCCACTTGCCTAAGTTCAGGCAAGCGGGGGATTCTTTATCAATCGTCTGCTTTTATTCCGGAATATCTTCCCAAATACCAGGCTCCGCATTCTCCGCAGGCTCATAGCCATTTGACAGATCAGCATGAGCCGCCGGGGCGGCCCACTGGCAGAACACCGCCGTGCGGGCCTTGCCGCCGGGGGTGCTTTTCTTTTGTTTGTTTACAGCGGCTTTCCGCCCAGATAGACGGCCTGCCGGGTGAGATCTTCGTCACACACCACGAAATCCGCGTGCATGCCGTCGGCAATGGTGCCGATCTCATCCTGCCGCCCGATCTCACGGGCGGGGATGGCGGTGGCGGAGAGAACCGCCTGCTCACGGGGGATGCAGAAGGCCACGGCGTTGCGCATGCAGTCGTACAGATTGGCAGCGCTTCCGGCGATGGTGCCGTCCGCCAGACGGGCCACGCCGCCGGAGAGGAACACGTCCTGTCCGCCCAGGGTGTATTGCCCGTCCGGCATGCCGCAGCAGCGCAGGGCGTCGGAGATCAGGCAGATGCGGCCGGGGAACAGCCGGAACGCCATGCGCACGGCGCTGGGATGGACATGGTGCCCGTCGCAGATCAGCTCGGCGGTGACACCCTCCCGCTCGGAGGCCGCGCCGATGGGACCGGGGTTCCGGTGATGGATACCGGGCATGGCGTTATAAAGGTGCGTCAGATGGGTGGCGCCCGCGTCAAAGACGGCGGCAGCCTCCTCATAGCCGGCGTCGGTGTGGGCCATGGAGACGGTACACTTTTCCGCCGCGCGGCGGGCAAACACCACCGCGCCGGACAGCTCTGGGGCCACGTCCGCGATCCGCAGCAGGCCCTCCGCCGCGTCATAGAGGCGGGCAAAGGCGTCGTAGTCCGGCAGACGGAGATAGGCGGCGTTCTGCGCGCCCTTTTTCTTCTCGGAGAAGAAGGGCCCCTCCATCTGAATACCCATCAGCCGGGCGCAGCCCGCCGGGGCGGCCTTATGGAGCCGCACTGCCGTGCGGAAGGCCGTTTCCAGTACGTCATAGGGCAGCGTCATGGAGGCGGGCGCAAAGGAGGTCACGCCGTTTTGCGCCAGATAGGCGGCCATTTTCACAAGGCCGTCGTAGTCGCCGTCGGAGAAGTCCGCGCCGGAGTTGCCGTGGGTGTGGACATCCACCAGGCCGGGGATCACATACGCGTCGTGAAGGTCGACGCTCTCCCCGTCCGCCGTTTCCGCCAGCACATGAGCGAACCGGCCATGCGCCACGGAGAAGCCGCCGGGGACGAACTGGCCGTTGACAAAGATATTTCCATTGATAAACCGCATATCACACCTCCGGCAGACTGGCCGCTGCCATGGACTGGCCCACACGGCGGAACTGCTCGTCCGGCAGGGTCACGGAAATGTGCAGCGCCGGATATTCCTCCGCCAGCACACGGCGGCACTGGGCAACGATCGTCTCGCCGCCCACGCCGGAAGCCACGCGGCCCAGCACCAGCAGGTTTTTCAGGTCATATACAGCGGCGTACAGGGGCAGGGTGTGGCCCAGATACACGCCGATATCCCGGAAGATGGCCAGCGCACGCGCATCGCCGCTCTCCGCCAGCCGCTGCACCGCCTTCAGCTTTTCCGCCGGAGTCAGACCGGCATCCAGCGCGATACCGGCGGCGGGCGCCAGCTTGATCACCGCGTCCTGGGAGAAATACTTGCAGCCCACGCCGATATCGCCGGACCACTCGTCCCGCTCCGCGCGGGGGTTCAGGTCCACCGGCGCAAAAGCCAGCTCGTTGAACCAGCCCAGAATGCTGCCCTCCCGGTTCACATAGCCCACCGCCTCGCTGGTACCCATGGCAAGGCCCATGACGCAGTTATCATGAAGGCTCATGGCACCGGCCAGCGCCGTCACGTCGCCGTCGTTGGCCACCACGATGGGCACATTGCCGATGGCGGCGGCCGTGCGGTCGTAGATGGTCTTGATGGGGCCGCACTTGTCCTGCGGCACCTTGATGAACAGGGACGACACCATGGGGGCGTTGCCGATGAACACACCGGCGGAGGATACGCCGATGCCGTCCACACGGGGCATTTTCGACGCCGCTGTGCGGAAAGCGTCCAGGATACCCTGATAGTGATACTCCGGATCGGTCTGGGTCTTGGGATGCCAGACCACCTCCTCGGAATACACCGTCTCGCCGTCAATAACGGCGGAGACCTTCCGGTCGGAACCGCCTGCGTCGAAGCCGATGCGGCAGCCGTTGAGGTGGCCGCCGATCCTCCGGGCGCTGCTGCGCTCCTCCGGGAAGTCCGCCCCGGCGACGGCCTCCAGCCGGAAGGGCCGCTCGAACACCGTCTCCATGAAGTCCACGTCGAATTCCCGCGCGCCGCCCCGGCGGTAGATGCTCCGCAGCTCCTCCGTCAGCTCATCGCAGCCGCTGATATACACCCGCCAGCCGCCTACGCTCCACAGCAGCAGCTTGACGGTGCGCTCCAGGAACCGCAGATTGGCGTCCTGATATTCCACGCTCCGCAGGCGGGTATCAAATACCGACACCTGTCCGTCCTGCCGCTCCACGGCGATGCGGACGGGGCGATGGGCCTCCGCCAGATAGGCCGTGCGCCACGGGGCGAAGGGGATGAACCCCTCGTCCAGCGCGGGCTTGTTTTTAATGTCATAGGAAATACCCAGATATTCCATAGTCAGACTTCCTTTCCCATACCGGCGCCGTCCCACGCGGCCCGGTCGCAGATCAATGTCACGTCAGGGTGAAATTGCAGGATGGAGGCAGGCACCCAGGGCGTCACCGGGCCGAAGAAGGCCCTGCGCAGGATGTCCGCCTTGTCCGCGCCGGTCACCAGCATCAGCACCCGGCGGGCCGCCATCACCGTACCCACGCCCATGGTATAGGCCGCCGCGGGCACCTCCGCCTCGCTGGCAAAGAAGCGGGCGTTGGCCCGGCGGGTGGTCTCGGTCAGCGCCACCTCATGGGTCCAGCTGGGGAAATGGTCGCATGGCTCGTTGAAGCCGATGTGGCCGTCGTGGCCCAGACCCAGCAGCTGTAAGTCTATGCCGCCCCAGTCCTCGATGGCCCGCTCATAGGCCATGCACATGGCGTCCACATCCTGCGTCAGACCGTCCGGCACCAGGGTGTTCTCCGGACGGATGGCGATGTGGTCAAACAGATTCTCCTGCATGAAGTGCCGGTAGCTCTGGGGATGGTCGGGGGCAAGGCCCTTGTACTCATCCAGATTCACCGACCGCACGCGGGTAAAATCCAGAAGGCCCGCCTTCTCCCGCGCCGCCAGCTCACGGTACAGGGGAACAGGGGTGGAGCCGGTGGCCAGACCCAGCACGCAGGCGGGCTTGGCGGCCATGACCTCCTGAAACTGATCCGCCGCCAGACGGCCCACTTCCGCGGCGGTCTCCGCCTTCAATATCTTCAAGTGCAGCATGGTTTGCCTCCTTTTGCAGGGAAATTTTGTCTCCGTCGTATTTTCATCGTCGAGCAGTTCGACGCGGCACATAGGCTCACATTCTTCCTGCCATCATACACCAAGCCGGGAAAAAATGCAACGCCGGTCTTGCCCGGTTCCCCATAAGAAAGGCCGCGCCCACCGGCGGTGGGTGCGGCCTTTTCCGCGTTCCGTTATTTTTTCAGCAGTTCCACGACTCTGGCGAAATCCTCTCCGGCCGCCTTACTTCCGCGCCGTGACGCAGAGCCAACCCATCTTGTTTCTTCGGATCTGGACGTCCCGGAAGCCGGCCTGCTCCAGAGTGTCTTTCAACTGGGTGTCACGGTAGACGGTCATGCCGTTGATGATCTCCGGCCATTTGCTGTCCTTTACCGGGTCACTGCACTCGTTGCAGATGAGGAACGTGCCGCCGGGCTTCAGCACACGGAACACCTCACGAAAGCACCGGGGCAGATCGGGCCAGAAATAGACCGTCTCAAAGGCCGTGGCCACATCGAACCAGCCGCCGGCAAAAAGCATGTCGGCAACGCTGCCCTGCAGGATCGTGCAGCGGCCCTCCCGGATGGCCTGCCGGTTGACCTCCCGCGCCTTTTCCACGCTGACGGGCGAATAGTCGATGCCCTTCACCACGCCGCCGGGGCACTTTTTCAGCAGCGTTCTGATGTTGGCTCCGCCGCCGCAGCCGCAGTCCAGCACCGCCGCGTCCGGGGCAATATTCAAGAATCGAAGTCCCCATCGGGCCAGCGGCCGGTGGCACAGGTTCATCATGGCCACCATCGCCCGACCGCCGCGTCCGGTGGGCTTGCGGGTATTTTCAAAGAATGACATACGCACCCTCCTGTTCTTTGTTTTCGCCGGTTAGTTCGTGCTAACCGGCGTCCGTATAAAAAGCTGCCTGCCGCAGCCCGTTTGACGGGCTCATTATAGTCCCACAGTCCCCGCCTGTCAAGCAAAAAGAGACGCCCGGCCATGGCCGGACGCCTCTTTTTATGCTATTGTGTTCTCACGCGCCGATGACGCCGATCTTTTCCCCGCCATGGGGCAGAATACGATACTCCATCTGAGATCCTTCCTTTCTCAATGCGACTCATGGGGTTTGTATACCCGCCGCTCCAACGCGAAAATACGGTCGCTGAATTCTCCCACAGACAGGCCGCTCAGGACCTCGCGGTAGATCTCCATACGGCTGTCGATGGCATCGATGTGGAACAGCAGCTCCGCCTCCGCGAACAGCGGCCGCACGGCGGCGCCGAATTCCGGCTCGCCGTGGTGGGAGAGGATCATGTGCTGCAGCAGCATGGATTTGTCGTCGGGGATACCCAGCTCCTTCGCCGTGTCCGCCGCCTCCTGGGCACCTATCACCAGATGGCCCAGCAGCTGGCCCTTGGTGGAGTAGCCGGTCACCAGCCCCAGCTCGGAGAACGCGAACTCCTTGGCCTTGGCAAAATCGTGCAGCAGCGTGCCCGCCAGCAGCAGGTCGCGGTCGATGACCGCGCGGTACTGCGCCGCCAGGAACTCCGCCATGGTCAGCATATCCACCGTATGCATCAGCAATCCGCGAAGGAATCCGTGGTGTACACTTTTGGCGGCGGGGATCTGCTGAAAGTCCGCCAGATGCCGCCGCAGCATCTCGCGGCAGAGGGTCTGATAGTCCGTGTCCTTCATGCCGTCCACGATGTCGTTGACCTTTTGCAGATAGGTGTCGGCGTCGATGGGGGCCACGGGGACCAGCGCGCCCAGATCCACCGGGTCATTCTCCGTGCGGAGGCGGATACGGTCGATGACGATCTGCGGCGTGCCCCGGTATTCCGACACCGTGCCCCGCAGCTTGATGATCTTGCCCTCGTCAGCCGCGCCGATGGGGCCGGTGTAGTCCCACACCTTGGCATCGATCACGCCCGACGTGTCGGACAGCGACGCGCTGAGAAAGGGCTTGCCTGCCGCCGTGGTCTTGGGATAGGCGCCCTTCAGAATGTAAAAGCCCTCCACTTCGTCGCCGCTGCGCATGTCAGCGATCCTTTTGTTGTATTCCATATCTCTTATCCTTTCCGGTCATGATCCTTGCTCTCGTAATGGCAGCGCGCTCAGTCCGCAATGTGCCTGATCCGCGTCAGGTCACCGCTGCACAGCGCACCCATATTGCGGAAGATCTTCTCCGGCGCCCAGTCCCACCATTTGAGCGCCAGCAGATACTCCGTCAGCTCCTCATCAAAGCGGGGCCGGATCACCCGGCAGGGATTGCCGCCCGCCACACAGTAGGCCGGAACGTCCTTCGTCACCACCGAGTCGGCGGCAATGATGGCGCCGTCGCCAATGTGTACGCCCGGCATCACGGTAACGTTCTGCCCGATCCACACGTCGTTCCCCACCACCGTGTCGCCCTTCAGCGGCAGCTCCTCCAGCGTCGGGGCAAACCGCTCCCATCCGCCGCCCATGATGTTGAAGGGATAGGTGGTGACGCTGTTCATCCGGTGATTGGCGCCGTTCATCACAACCTCGATCCCTCTGGCGATGGCACAGAACTTTCCGATGATCAGCTTGTCCCCCAGAAACTCGTAGTGGTGGGTCACATGCTCCTCAAACCGCTCCGCGCCGTCCACATCGTCATAGTAGGTATAATCCCCCACGATAATGTTGGGCCGGGTGATGACATTCTTGATATAGACGACCTGTCTGATGTTTTCGTTGGGGTAAATACGGTTGGGGTCCGGTCCTGTCATTGTTCTGTCCTCCCTGTATGTTCTTCTTCGGTATCTCGCCGCCGTTCATCAGAACAGGTCCAGCATATTGTCCAGATAGATGGCCTCGCGCACCCGCAGCTGATGCTCCGGCTTTGTCATGTAGTACAGCAGGAACTCCAAAATCAGCGCGTTGCCGAGGCCACGGCCCTCGATCTTGAAATGGGAAAAGCCCATGGGCAGATAGCGCGTCCGGATATCCGCCACGCCGATAAAGCCTGGATTTTCCATGGCTTTGGAGAAGCGGTAGCCGCCTGCGGCGTCAGGCGCGGTACAGCGGTGCTCCGGCCCGCTGATCCCCAGATTCTTCCGGCTGACCGCCTCATAGCAGGTTTTTCTGTCTTTGCAGCCGAAAGAACAGCACTCGTTGCACAGGAATTCCACCTTCGCCTTCTGCGGCTGTGTTAAGGTGTCCAGCTTGTCAAAGGCCTTATTCAGCCGGAAATCCGGCACCACATAGCGGAAGTCCTCCCGCGTAAGCTCCCGGCGGAGATCGAAAAAATCCGTCAGCACTTTGGTGGTGGAGGAAACGAAGTACAGCTGGGGATACGTTCGCTTCAAATAGTCCAGCAACAGCTCCGAATGGACGATCACGCCGTTTTGGGGGTCTTGGCTCTCCGCGAGCAGGCGGCACAGGGCATTGCATTTTGGGTCGGAGAGATGCTCCCCGCCCAGCAGGGAGTTGCTGAATGTCAGCCGGGCTGAGATGCCGTATTCCCTCGTCAGGGCCAGCACCTCCCGCGGGTCATGGTCCCCCGCGCCCACACGGCCGCCGCCCCAGAGACAGTCCTCCGGCGCGCCGTACAGTGAGCCGATGTCGCACCAGTCGTAGAAGTATTCCCTGTGGGCGCGGAACAGCGGCAGAAACACCCGGTACAGGTTATAGAACGCAAACAGGCCGGGAAGATGATAGTAGGCGGTGCGGGAATTCGTATCGTTCATGGCGGAAACAGCTCCTTCTTCTTTCAGTATAGCACCCCGACAGGCCCCAGCGCAAGCAAAAAGAGACGCTGCCGTCGGCGGCTCTCCGTTGGCCGACTCCACATAAGCGTCTCTTTTTCTATTCAGCTGTCGCTTGCTTCCGCCGGGAACTGCCGCCCGGTGTGGTCGATGGTGTAGTCCCCCGTCAGGATCAGCTGGCTGATGGGCACCACGGTGTAGCCCTCGTTGATGAGGTATTCCAATATCCTCGGCAGCGCCTCCGGCGTGTGCAGCGCCGCGTTGTGGAACAGCACGATGCTGCCCGGCTGCACCCTGGATGTCACCCGCTGATAGATGGTGTCGGCGTCGTAGTCCTTCCAATCGAGGGAATCCACATCCCACTGGATAGGCTCCATGCCTAGTGAGCGCACGGCGGAGATCACATGGTCGTCATATTCGCCGTAAGGGCAGCGAATCAGCGTGGGGCAGCAGCCGGTAACGGCCTCGATCTTGTCGCAGCTGGTTTGGATATCCGCCACGATCTGTGCGGAGGAAAGGCTGTTATAATGGTCGTGGTGGGTGGAATGGCTCATGACCTCATGGCCCGCGTCGTGGAGCGCCTTTACCGATTCCGGGTATTTGTCCACCCAGTCCCCTACCACGAAAAAGGTGGTTTTCACGTTGTACTTCGCCAGAATGTCGATCAAATGCTGGGTATCCTCGTTGCCCCACGGTGATGCAAAAGTGCGGCAGTTTATTGCCGCTCACCACGTTTCCGCCAGCAGGAAATCCTGAAGATGCACGATTTTGATGCCGTTCTCAATACCGACATCCATATCATTCAGGGTGACAACGTATTTGGGGTAATGGTCTTTGATCTCCATGAGATTGCCCACCTCGCGATCGGAGCCCTCTGGCAGTTGAACACATACCTGCACATAGATCCGTTCGTCACGACGTGTCGCCACAAAGTCGATCTCTTTGGTATCATTCTTGCCGATATACAGATCGTACCCCCGCCGCTTTAGCTCCAGGAATACGATGTTCTCCATGGCCCCGTCCAGCATCTTGCGGTTATAGCCCAGCAGGGCGTATTTCAGCGACACATCCGCAAGGTAGTACTTCTCCTGGGTTTTCAGGATGCTCTTGCCCTGCAAATCGTAGCGCTCACAGGGATAGATGATGAACGCCTGCTCCAGCCAGCGCAGGTAGTTGTAGATGCTCTCCACCGAGACCTTGCGGTGCTCGCTTTTGAGGAAGGTGGAGATCGCGTTTGCCGAGAAGGTCTTGCCCATATTCTCGATGATATACTTCACCACACGGTCAAAAAGATCCTGCTTGTTGATGCGGTGGCGCTTGACAATATCGCGGGAGACGACGGTGTGGTAAATGCCGTTGACGATCTGATAGGCGCTCTGTTCATCATACTCGCTGAGCGCCACAATGGGGAAGCCGCCGAAGCGGATATACTCCTCCAGCAGCTCCCTGCGGGATAAGGTGCTACCCGACTTGAAGTCCAGATATTCCTTGAACGACAGCGTATAAACAGGAATGGACACATAGCGGCCCGTCAGATAGGTGGAGATCTCGCTGGACATGAGCTTAGAGTTGGAGCCGGTCACATAGATGTCGGCGTCCGCACCCTCCAACAGACTGTTGACCGCCCTTTCCCAGCCGGTGATCTCCTGAATCTCATCCAGCAGGAGGTAACAGTGTCCCTTACCCGCCATAGCTTTCACAAGTTCGTCATACATCTGCTTAGCGGTGATATTCTCGGGAATGTCCATCTCCGTGTACCGCTTGCAGATGATATGATCCGCAGACACGCCCCGCCGCAGAAGCTCCTCCACCAGCATTTCAAAAATGGTAGACTTGCCGCAGCGACGGATACCCGCCAGTATCTTGACCAGCGGCTTGTCGATAAAAGGCCTGATGGCCTCGATATAATCCGGTCTGTTGATCACGCTACCGCCTCCTTACCATCATTAGTATACCCAAAATATTCTGGATATGCAACAAATTTTTCTTGTTTGACCTTAAAAACTATTTCGTTTGCAAAACTTTTTCGGTCTTTCTTGTGTAGAACACCGTATTGCTACCTTTCCAGCAATACGCGATAGGACTCCGAAAACAGATAGTCGATCTCAATGCGGTTTCCCTCATAGACGCGTATTTCCCGGATGGCGGCGGCCACTGTGGGACGATCCAGCGCCGTCAGGCGTCCCAAGGCCAATAGCTCCTTCACCCACGGCAGAGACAGCGGGTCCTCCTGCGCCGTGCCGCGCAGCTTGTCCAGCTGAGCCTGCAGCGCCTGCTCCTGCGCGTCATAGTCGGCGCGGTAGCGGAGGTAATCCTCTTTGGAGATCAGCGCATCCTGATAGTCCTCGTAGGCGCTCTGGCGGCGGCGCTGAATGCGCTGCAAGGCAGCTTCCAGCTTTTGAGTTTGGTCGGCGCCGGAGCGCGGACGCTTTGCCGTGCCCTGCCGCGCCAGCTGGCGGAGGTTTTCCACGCCGGCAATGAGTTGGTTCAGATCATCCAGTATCACCTTCGTCAACACATCGTGGGCGATATAGTGCTTGCTGCACACGGACGCGCCATAGCGTTTATACGAGCCGCAGGTGTAGAATGTCTTACCGCCCCAGGTGGTCTTGACCATGGCTCGTCCACAATCGCCGCACTTGAGAAATCCCGCAAAGGGGCTGACATTCTGCTGAAAATCCGGTGTGCGGGCGTTGGTGTTCAACAGGGCTTGCACCCGCTGCCACTGGTCTTTTTCGATGATCGGCTCATGAGTGCCGGATACCACCATCCACTGGGAGCGCTCCTTCCGTTTTGCCTTGCCGTGCATTTGAAGCCGGTCATCCCGTCCCTGCTCCATGTTTCCGATGTACATCTCGTTCTGCAAAATACGGTGGATGGTGGCATATGTCCAGTAGGTGGTGGTTTCCAGCCGGTGGTTGTTGCGGTATTTCTCTCCGGTAAGCCGTTTGTACTCACTGGGACAGGGGATGCCCTCCTCGTTCAGCTGCCTGGCAATGCGGATCTTACCCATTCCATTTTCAAACAGGGTAAAGATACGCCGCACCACCTCCGCCGCAGGCGGGTCGATAATCAATCGGTTATGATTCTGCGGGTCCTTGCAGTAGCCGTAGCTGGCAAATGCCCCGATGAACTCGCCCCGCTGCTGCTTGGCGTGGAGGGAACTTTTGACCTTCTGGGAAATGTCACGGGCATACTGGGTGTTGAACAGATTCTTCAGCGGCATCATCATGTCGTAGGCGCCACGGGTGCTGTCGATATGGTCCGTAACGGCGATGAACCGTACGCCGTGCTCCGGCAGCCAGCGCTCCAGATAGCGGCCTGTTTCTATGTAGTCACGGCCGAAACGGGACAGATCCTTCACCAGCACGCAGCGGATGCGCCCATCTTCCATGTCCCGCAGCATCCGCTGAAAGGCAGGACGCTGGAAGTTCGTACCGGTATAGCCGTCATCGGCATAGCAGTCCACCGCGGTCAATTCCGGATGATTTTCGATATACGTCTCCAGCAGCTTCCGCTGATTGCCGATGGAATCACTCTCCATGCGGTCTCCGTCCTCCCGGGACAGGCGGCAGTACAGTGCCGTGGGCAGCGGCCGTTCCGCCATAAGCTCCCTCCTTTCCGTAGACTGCCCGCGGGTATCAGGCCGCCTGCGTATGGGCGCGGATCAATTCCAGCAGCAGCGTTTCCGCTGTCTGCTGGCCGACGAAATGGCGGATGACGGTAATGGCCGGGTCGGGTGCTTGCTTTGCGGTCGGCATAATAAGACCTCCTCTTTGGGAATACTCCATCCTATGCGCGCTGCGGAGACCGTATGTTTGGCAGTTGGACAAAGAGCAGACCGCTTCCCAAAAATGGGTATGAAAAAAGCAGCGTACCGCTCCCCTCGTCCTTTACATACGGAGAGTGGGCCCGCTGCAATTATAACCGGTGCCGTTTTCCTGACTCGCGCCACGGAGTCTCCGCTCCTCGTCGGACATCTTACCTTCTCACAGGATACAGCCCTGCAATGACGGATCTCTCCCAGCGGCTTTTCCGCCGCCTCAGATGCCTTCTTGCGCACACAGTGTCTCTCACGCGGGGCATATCCCCATTTCACTTGACCGACGCCCGATCCCTTGCGGGATCGCTGCGGCACACGGTCACACCGGCTCAAAAACCATATTTTATTGTGCCTATTATAGTGCCCACGCCATACAAAGTCAAGTCTCATAGCACTTTGATCGCATGCAAAAAGCGTTGGCAAAAGCCAACGCTTTCTTCTTAAGTATAGCGGCTTTTAACATGACTGCTCCTCATGTTTTTCACACCAAAGATAATGGCCAGGAGGCTTATTTATCCCCGTTTTCCGCCACCCAGGCCCGTACATAGTCCACGAAAAGCCGGGTGGAGTTGGACAATGCCTTCTCGTCCTTCACGCCGATGCCGATGGTGCGGTGGAAGGTCATGGGCGGACGGCAGGCGATGATGGGCGCGGGACTGTGGCGCACCATCAGCTCCGGCAGGAGACTGATACCCAGACCCTCCGACACCATGGACAGGATCGTCCGATCCTCACGGGCCACATACTTCACATTGGGCCGGATGCCCATTTCATCGAAGGCCGCCATGATCTCATAGTCGTCGCCCTCCTCCAGTTGGATGAAGGGCTCCGTCGCCAGCGGCTCTCTGGGGAAGGGGTCGCTGTGAGCATAGGGATGGTCGCAGGGCACGATGACCTGCAATTCATCCCGGTGCAGGGCATAGGTCTGTAAACGCTTCACCGAGGGCAGCCGCAGGAAGCCGCAGTCCACCGCGCCGGTGATGATCCAGTTTTCGATCTGATCGTAAAAATCGCCGGTGACCACCTCAAACTCAATGTTGGGGTAAAGCTTGCCGAAGCTCTTCAGGATACGAGGCAGCCACTGGGCCGATACGCTGGAAAAGGTGGCGATCTTCACAAGGCCGCTGTCCATATCCTTCAGGCCCTCCACCGTCTGCATGAGGGCGTGGTGGGCGGCGCACAGTCTCTCGATCTTGGGCAGCACCGCCCGGCCATCCGCTGTCAGCACCACGCCGCCCCGGTTGCGGCTGAGAAGTGTGATGCCCAGTTCGCTCTCCAGGGATGTGATGGCGTGGCTGATGCCGGACTGGGTGAAGTTCAGCGCCTCCGCCGCCTTGGTAAAGGTGCCGCAGGAAACCACTTTCAGAAACACCTGATATTTGGAAATACTCATGATAACACCTCGCTGTTGGTCGTTGCACCTATTATACATGACATCCACTCATGAAATCAATAGCAAAGATGTGTTTTACAAATGCGGATTTCCGTGCTATTCTAGGGATAGCTTACGAAACGGAGGATATGGATCATGGCCGCGCCTTCAAAAACCGTTCGCTGTGCCCTGTGCGGCAGCAGCAGCGTGGTATACCGGAGCGGACGTTACCATTGCGTCTCCTGCGGCGCCAGAGGCGACCGTCCCATGTCCGACGCGGAGTTGGCTAACATCGACCAGGCCCTTTCACTGGGCGATGACAGTGCGGAGCTGGCGGCACTGCGACGCCGCTATCCCCGGCTGCGAGTCAGATAATCCCCCTATCTGTACCCAATCTTTTCCATAATGAGGGTATCCTCCCCTCAGATCACACCCGACCACCCGCCCGTGGCCGGGTGTGGTTTTTTTATTATTAAAGAAAAAAGCAACACCCGAACGCCTGAAGCAAAGCCTCAGGCGTTCGGGTCAGCAACAAAAAGAGTACGCCCCGGCCACACGGTAGAGGTGGCCGGGTGCGTCTGTATAGGGAAGCGTCTTTCAGTGTGCCATCATTTTGCCAAGTATTTACAGAACAAATTGATCTGCTGTCGGTCAAATCGCTCACGCTGATAAAAAGCCACCGCGCCGGGATTGGTATTCTCAGCCAGCAGTTGGATTCTCAAATATCCCCAACCCTGCATCATGGATTCCAATTCCGTTAGCGCGGCATGCCCGCAGCCTTTACCGCGGTATGGCTCGCTGATAAAGAAATCGTCGAGAAACAGCACCTTGCCATGTGCCCAAATGCTGTAAAAGACGACCGTGTTCATGAATCCGATGGGGTGACCGTCGTTTTCAACCATAAGCAGCAAGTTGGCCCCATCCGGCTCCGACAAAATGGCACGGAATATTTCGGCAGGGTCGCCTTTTTCCAGCGGCGATTCCCACACATTTTCGTCCTCATACTCATAAGCCATGAACTCTCGGTTCAATTTGACCCAGACACTTTCATCTTCAGGCCGGCATTTTCTTACTGTGATCATCCGATCTCCTCCGCGCGATACTTGCTGTTATTTATTTCGCCACCGGGGCGTCGGGCCAGTAGATCACATAGCATTCCTGCATCTCGCCCATGAAGAAGAAAATATTCTCCCCCATCTCGATATGCTCACCGAAGGCCAGATCCGGCACGAAAAGCCGTCCGCTGGTACGCTTGGGTCCCTTGATGGTGAAGCCCTCCGCCGTGGGGTGCTGCCGCAGCTCGTTGGCGGCCTCCTCCAGGCCGGGGAAGCGCAGCGTCTTTTCCAGCTCCGCCAGCTGGGTCTCGCCGTTGATGTAGATCAGGTTATTCTCGTCCTTGAACCAGTTGATACGCATGGTATGTGCCTCCTTCTATCGATCAGATCTATTGCATTGTAGCATGGTTTACGCTTATTTTCAAGGCGGACATTCCGCGTCTCCCGTGCCCCTTCGGGGCAAAAAAATTTTTCGCATCTACCTATTGACATGGTAGGAATTTAGGTTTACAATCCCTACTTGTAAGGTAGGTAATTCCGGATAAGGGGGTGTTCCTTATGATGATCTCGACCAGAGGGCGCTACGCGCTGCGTGTCATGCTGGATATGGCGGAGCACGGCGGCGGCGAGTGGCTTTGTCTCCGGGACATCGCCCAGCGGCAGCAGCTCTCCAAAAAGTATCTGGAAAGCATCATGGCGGCCCTGAGCCGCGCCGGTCTGGTGGAGGGCACGGTGGGCCGCTCCGGCGGCTACCGGCTGACCCGTTCACCGGAGGCGTATCCGGTAGGCGAAATTCTGCGGGCGGTGGAGGGCGACCTGTCCCCCATCGCATGCCAGTCGGAGGAAGGCGCGGGCTGCGGCAGCTCTTGCGACTGCGACGCCCGTCTCTTCTGGCAGGGGCTGGAGGATCAGATCAATTCCTATATCGACAACCATACATTGGCGCAGTTCATGCGCGTAAACACAAAAACACCGGCCGCCGCCGCGGCACGGAACGAGGATAAGGTGGTTCAATATGAGTAAGGCACTTTTAGAGATCCAGAATTTGCACGTTCGTGTGGAGGAAAAGGAAATTCTTCACGGCGTGGACCTGGCCGTGGGACACGACGAGACCCATGTGCTCATGGGGCCCAACGGCACCGGCAAATCCACGCTGGGCTACGCCATTACCGGCAATCCGGCCTACAGCGTCACTGCCGGCTCCATTCTGTTTGACGGCGAGGATATCACGGCGCTGCCGGTGAACAAGCGGGCGAAGAAGGGCATCTTCCTGTCCTTCCAGAATCCGCTGGAGGTCCCCGGCGTGACCCTCAGCGCCTTTATCCGCAGCGCGCTGGAGCAAAAGACCGGCAGCCGCCTGCGGCTGTGGGATTTCAAGAAGAAGCTCAAGGAGACCATGGCCCTGCTGGACATGGACGAGAGCTATGCCGAGCGCGATCTGAACGTAGGCTTTTCCGGCGGCGAGAAGAAGAAGGCCGAGATCTTGCAGATGCTGATGCTGGAGCCGAAGCTGGCCATTCTGGATGAAACGGACTCCGGCCTGGACGTGGACGCCGTCCGCACCGTCAGCGAGGGTGTGCGCCTGTTCCGGGAGCGGACACATGGCTCGCTGCTGATCATCACCCACTCCACCCGTATTCTGGAGGCGCTCCATGTGGACGCGGCCCATGTGATGGAGGAAGGCGTCATCGTCCGGAACGGCGGCGCCGAACTGGTGGACGAGATCAATGAAAAGGGCTTCGGCAGCCTGAAGGATGACTGAACCGGGAGGCTCCTGATATGGCAGATTTCAAAGAAAAGACCTATGTAGAGGATGTAGACCGCAGCGTCTACGATATCCGGGACGAGGAACACGACGCCTACCGGATGGAATCCGGCCTGACGCCGGAGATCGTGGAAAAACTCTCCAGGGAGAAAGACGACCCCGCGTGGATGCAGCAGTTCCGGCTGGGATCCCTTCAAATTTATAACGAGATGAAGCTCCCCGACTGGGGCCCCTCCATCGAGGGACTGGACATGGATCATATCGCCACCTACGTCCGCCCCAACACCAAAATGCGCAATGATTGGAAGGACGTGCCGGAGGACATCAAGGAGACCTTCGAGCGGCTGGGCATCCCCCAGGCGGAGCGGAAATCGCTGGCCGGTGTGGGCGCGCAGTACGACTCCGAACTGGTGTATCACAACGTGAAGGACTCCGTGGCCGCCGAGGGCGTGGTGTATACCGACATGGAGAGCGCCCTGAAGGGCGAATACGCCGACATGGTGCGCAAGTACTTCATGAAGCTGGTGACGCCCCACGACCACAAGTTCGCGGCGCTGCACGGCGCGGTGTGGTCCGGCGGCTCCTTCGTGTATGTGCCCAAAGGCGTTCACCTGTCCATCCCCCTGCAATCCTACTTCCGCCTGAACGCCAAGGGCGCGGGACAGTTTGAGCATACCCTTATCATCGTGGACGAGGGCGCCAGCCTGCACTTCATCGAAGGCTGCTCCGCCCCCAAGTACAACGTGGCCAACCTCCACGCCGGCTGCGTGGAGCTGTATGTGAAGAAGGGCGCCAAGCTCCGGTATTCTACCATCGAAAACTGGTCGAAGAACATGTACAACCTGAACACCAAGCGGGCGCTGGTGGAGGAGGGCGGCACCATCGAGTGGGTGTCCGGCTCCTTCGGCTCCCATGTAGGCTGCCTGTACCCCATGAGCAT
>CAVHKA010000006.1:0-31102 GCA_963636325.1 Agathobacter sp.
TCTCCGACCGCATCACCGTGCTGCGGCTGGGCGAGGTGGTGGGTACCGTCAACTGCGCGGATACCGACAGCCAGAAGCTGGCCAGCATGATGATCGGCCGCGAGCTGACCGCCTCCCAGTATGAGAAGAAAGACTGCGCCGGCGCGGATGTGGCGGTGCAGCTGTCCCATGTGGATTATCATAAGGAATCCAAGCACAACGGCCTGAACGATATGTCCCTGACGGTACACCGGGGCGAGATCGTGGGCATCGCCGGTGTGGACGGCAACGGTCAGACCCAGCTGGCGCAGCTGATCACCGGCGTGATCGCGCCGGAGAGCGGCACCGTGGAGCTGTCCGGGCAGCGACCTGCCATATTCGATCCCCACGGCTTTATCAAAGACGGCGTCTCCCATGTGCCGGAGGATCGCAATCTGCAGGGCCTGATCGGCGATATGACCATCGCGGAGAATCTGGTGCTGAAAAGCTCTGACAGCGAGCGCTTCAGCAGCGGCAAGGGCCTGCTGCTGAAAAAGAAATCCATCCTCGGCTACGCGGGCGACATGGCGAAGAAGTACGATATCCGCTGTACCTCCGTGGATCAGGATGTGCGCAGCCTGTCCGGCGGCAACCAGCAGAAGGTCATTCTGGCCCGTGAGCTGGAGTCCGACCCGGTGCTGCTGGTGGCGGCCCATCCCACCCGCGGCCTTGACATCGGCGCCGCCAGCTTTATCCATGACCAGATGATCGCGGCCCGTGACCGGGGCGTGGGCATCCTGCTGATCAGCGCCGACTTTGATGAAATTCTGGAAATGTCCGACCGGATACTGGTCTGCTTCGAGGGCCAGATCATGGGCGAGTATTCCGGCAAGAATCCTCCCATCGAGGAGATCAGTCTTGCCATGACCGGTAAGTAAGGGGGAGAGTGTATATGGAAAAACTGAAACGCTCTCTGAGCAGCTTTGCGGTCCCGCTGCTGTCGATCCTGCTGGCCTTCATCATCGGCGGCATCATCATGGCGGCGCTGGGCGCCGACCCCTTCCTGGCGATGAAGTACCTGTTTCAGGGCGCCTTCGGCTCCCGGGCCAGCATCGGTACGACGCTGAATAAATCCACGCCTCTGATGTTCACCGCCCTGTGCGCCTGCTTCGCCTATAAGTGCGGCGTGTTCAACCTGGGCGGCGAGGGCCAGTTCCTGATGGGCTCCATCGCCGCGTTCCTGACGGCCTTCTTCAGTGGCCTGACCGGTTTTGCGGGCATCCTGCTGGCGCTGCTGGCCGGTACGCTGGCGGGCGGCATCTGGGGCATGATCCCCGGTGTGCTGAAGATCACCCGCGGCCAGAACGAGATGATCATCTCCATCATGCTGAACTATGTGGCCACGCTGTTCATGGGCGTGCTCTATACCAGCTGGATCCGGGATGAGAACATCCCCCAGACCCCGGCCGTCTCCAAGCTGGTGCAGCTGCCCCGCGTGGTCTCCGACATGCGCTTTACCTGGGGCTTCGTGCTGGCCATCGCGGTGGGCCTGATCATGTACTATGTGCTGTTCTGGACCAGCGGCGGCTTCAAGCTGCGGGCGGTGGGCTATAACATGACCGCCAGCCGCTTCAACGGCATCCCCGTCAAGCGCTATATCCTGACCAGCTTCATCATCTCCGGCGCCATCGCCGGACTGGGCGGCGGCGCGGAGCTGCTGGGCACCCAGTTCCGGCTCATCAACGGCTTCGGCGCGGGCTATGGTTTCGACGGTGTGGCCATGGCCCTGATCGGCCAGCTGCACCCCATCGCGACGATCATCGTGGCGCTGTTCTTCGCGGCGCTGCGTGTGGGCTCCACCACCATGCAGGCCGCCACCGGCGTCCCCACCAGCGTGTCCGATATCATTCAGGCGCTGGTGATCGTGTTCTCCGTGGCCGGTATGGCGCTGACGAAGCTGCCGGAATTCGAGTCCTGGAAGAATCGGTTGTTCTCTAAGAGAAAGGCGGGTGACAAGTAATGGATTGGATCTCCAGTTTGCTTCTGGCCACCGTCCGCTTGGCCATCCCTCTGCTGCTGATCTCTCTGGCCGAGCTGTACGGCCAGCGGGCCGGTATGGTCAACATCGGCCTTGAGGGCCTTGCCGCCATCGGCGCGCTGGTGGGCTTCCTGGCCTGCTACATCACCGGCTCCAACTGGCTGGGCCTGCTGTGCGGCGCACTGGCCGGACTGCTGGTCAATATGATCTACGCATTTTCCACAGTGACGCTGTGCGCCGACCATACGGTGTACGGCATGGCCATCAATATTTTCGCTCCGGCGCTGGCGTCCTTTATCTACCGTGTGTACTTCGGCACCGGCTCCGACCTGAAGCAGATCACCACCATGGCCAGCATCGCCATCCCCGGCCTGAAGGACATTCCGGTCATCGGCCCGCTGCTGTTTGACCAGAGCCCCATGGTGTATCTCACCATTGCGCTGGTGGTGTTCACGTCCATTTTCTTCAACCGTACCCGTGCGGGCCTCAGCTATAAGGCGGTGGGCGAGCATCCCAAGGCTGCCGCCACGCTGGGCATCAACGTCATCGGCGTGAAGTACATCGCCTGCATGATCTGCGGCGCGCTGGCCGGTATGGGCGGCGCGTACCTGACCACCTGCTACTCCAGCACCTATACCGACGGTATCGTGGCCGGACGCGGCTTCATCGCCCTGGCCGCTGTGATCTTTGGCCGCTGGAACGCTGTGGGCGTGCTGCTGGCCTGCCTGTTCTTCGGCTTCTGCGACGCTTTGCAGATCCGCTTGCAGGTGTCCGGCATCGGCATCCCCTATCAGTTCTTCCAGATGATCCCCTATGTGGCCACCGTCATCGTGCTGAGTGCCATCGGCACCCGCCAGACCGGCCCCAAGGCCAACGGCCAGCCCTACCGCAAGGAGCAGCGGTAAACCGGTAATAACGCAACACGCGCTATTATAAAAAAGATTTCTATTTTAGGAGGAAAAAAGAATGAAGAAGTTTCTTGCGCTGCTGCTGGCGCTGGTCATGACCCTGTCTCTCGTGGCCTGCGGCGGCAACACCAACACCGACGGTGACGACGCCAACGCCAACACCGACGGCGAGAAGGTCTACAAGGTCGCCATGATCTGCGACTCCAGCATCAACGACGGTGGCTGGGGCGCTGCCTGCTACAACGCCATGGTCAAGGCCGCCGAGGCCAAGGGTTGGCAGACCGAGGTCACCGACTCTATCTCTCAGGATCAGTATTATGAATCCATCGCCGCTTTCTGCACCCTGGGCTATGACATGATCTACGCGCCCGGCAACCAGTACACCGACGCTGTCTTGCAGGCTGCCGAGGAGTATCCCGATGTGGCTTTCGCGCTGCTGAACGGCGCTGAAGATACCCCCGCCAAGGCTGTCAACGGCAATGTGTCCTCTCTGCTGCCCAACGCACAGGAGATCGGCTGGATCGCCGGTGCTCTGGCCGGCCTGATGACCGAGAGCGGCAAGCTGGGCTTCATCGGCGGTATGGAGCTGGATACCACCAAGGGCAAGATCGCCGGTTTTGAAGAGGCTGCCAAGTATGTTGGCGAGCAGGAAGGCAAGACTGTTGAGCTGCTGGCCGTTCCCTATGCCAACTCCTTCTCCGACGCCCCCAAGGGCAAGGAGTTCGCCACTGAGCTGATCAGCCAGGGTGCTGACGTGTTCTTCGGTGATGCTTCCGCCGTTGACTCCGGTGCCCGCGAGGCCATCGACGCCGCCAACGAGAAGGCGGGTTCCATCAAGATCTACGACATTGGCCAGCCTGCCGATATCCTGGGTCAGAATCCCTGCATCATCGGCTCTCAGGTCACCGATAACGCCGCGATGATCGAAGTCTGCATGGACGCTGTTGTGGCCGGTACCTTCGGCGGCACTACCGTGTTCGGCACCCTGGATAATGGCGGCCTGTCCGCCGGTGCCATCAACACCGAGCTGGTTCCCGCTGAGAAGGTGGAGAAGTACAACGCCTATCTGGAGCAGATGAAGGCCGGTACTTTCATGAAGTAATCGTTTTTCCATCAAAAGCAGCAGTACCCGCGCACGCATTGCGTGCGCGGATACTTTTTTGCTTTCCTTGACATTTTCTGACAGCAGCTTATAATAGCAAAGGTCGAAAAACGGAAGGGAAGAAGCATATGAGGAAAAGAATATGATTTCAATGGAAGCGCTGGCTGCTGCTGGCCACCGTGCTGTCGTTCCTGTTTCTGGGCCATCTGGAGGGCGTCCGGGAGGGAACGGTCGTGGCGGCCATCTGCGTCGGCATGGTAGTAAAGCTGGTCAACAAACCTATGGGCCGCTTTGCGGAGAAGTATCTTTCCTGAACAAAAAAGGAACCGGTCCGACGGACCGGTTCCTTTTTAATGATAAATACGTTACACCACGGCGAAGAACTTCACCAGGAACAGCAGCGTGATCACATAGGTCAGCGCGGACACGTCCTTGGCCTTGCCGGAGAACACCTTGATGACGGTGTAGGAGATCATGGCCAGACCGATGCCGTGGCCGATGGAGCCGGAGATGGGCATGGCCAGCAGCATGATGAACACGGGGACCACCTGATCCAGATCGTCGAAGTCCACGTTCTTCAGACCCTGCAGCATCAGGATGCCCACATAGATCAGCGCGGAGGAGGTGGCGGCGGCGGGGATGATAGCCGCCACGGGAGCGATGAACATGCAGGCCAGGAACATGAACGCGGAGGTCAGAGAGGTCAGGCCGGTGCGGCCGCCGGCCTCCACGCCGGAGGCGGACTCCACGAAGGTGGTAACGGTGGAGGTGCCGCAGCAGGCGCCTGCCACAGTACCCACGGCGTCGGACAGCAGGGCTTCCTTCATCTTGGGCATGTTGCCGTCCTTGTCGGTCATACCGGCGCGGGAGGCGGTGCCCACCAGCGTGCCGATGGTGTCGAACATGTCGATCATGCAGAAGGTGATGATCAGGCTGATGGCGGTGAACCAGCCGATGCGGAAGAAGTCGGTGAAGTCGAACTTGAACAGGGTGGTGCTCACCATATCCTGGAAGGGGGGCAGGAAGGATGCGCCTTCCAGAGAAGCGAAGGGGTTCACCTTCAGGAAGAGGAAGCTGCCTGCCCAGTAAATGACGGAGGCCACCAGCATGCCCACCAGAACGGCGGCCTTGACGCCCTTCTTGGCCAGCAGGATAATGACGAACAGACCGATGAACATGGTGACCACGGTCAGCACCATGGTGCTGTACTCCGCGCCCATGTGATCCTTGATAACGCTGGGAGTCATGGCGCCGAAGAAGTCACGCAGCACATAGAAGGGGCTGGTGTAGCCGTTGCCCTCGGCATAGATGCCCACGTTGGAGCCAAGGCCGATGTTCATCAGCATCAGACCGATGGCGGGGCCGATGCCCAGACGCACGCCCAGAGGGATGGCGTCCACGATCTTGTCACGGATATTGAACACGCTCAGCAGCAGGAACACGATGCCCTCCACCAGAATGATGCACAGCACCGCCTGGAAGGCGCTGGTGTAATCGGTGTTCAGCATGGCGGCCACGTTGCCCGCGATCACGGCGAAGAAGCTGTTCAGACCCATGCCGGGAGCCATGACGAAGGGCTTGTTGGCCAGAAAAGCCATGCACACCGTGCCGATGGCGCTGGCGATGCAGGTGGCCAGAAAAACGCCGTTCCAAAGCGGGGTGCCAACGGCGAAGTTGGTCAGCAGATTGGGGTTCAGGGCGATGATGTACGCCATGGTCATGAAGGTGGTCAGACCGGCAAGGATCTCTGTCTTGACGGTGGTGCCGTTTTCCTTCAGGTGGAAGATGCGTTCCATGTGATAAGTCTCTCCTTTATTATATTGTGCTGGCACGCGCTTAACAGCGTGCTCACTTATCTTAACGCACCTTTTGCTAAATTACAAGACTTTTTGTCAGGTAAGCTAATAAAATTTTTAGATAACTGCCATCACCGGTACAGCTGCAATTCCGGATGCAAGAGATTTTTATACAGCAAAAGGCACGGACAGGGGATCGTCGATCCGCTTCCGTGCCTTTCGGCGGTTATAGGCTCTGGGGTTTTCGCTTTTGCGGGTCACGGGGTTCAGCGGGCCCCATGTGTTCCGCATCATGGCGTCACGCTTCCGCTTCTCCTTTTTGGAGAGCTTTTCGTAGGGAATGAATTTTTCCATATCATGTCTCCTTTTTTCAATGGTTGGAGAGCATGATAGCAGAAAACGCGGCGTTTGTCAAATATCAGCCTGCCGGCTGATAGCGGCCGGCTGATAGCGGGCGATGATCTGGTCAGCGACGGCCTTGCGGGTGACGCAGCGGTCCATGGCCTGTTTTTCGATGAAGCGGTGGGCGTCCTGCTCCGTCATGCCCTCACGGTCGATCAGCAGCCATTTGGCACGGTTGACGGTGCGGATCTCCATCATCTTTTCCTCGATGGAGGCGGTTTTCTGCTCCATCTTCCGCAGCCGCTCCCGCGTGCCGCACAGCAATTGCAGGGATTGCAGGATCAGCTGGGGAGACGTGGGCTTTTGCAGCAGCAGGATACCGTAGGGCGACAGCCGTGCCGAAAGGTCGGCGTAGTGCTCCGCCTTTACCAGCAGCAGCACACCTGCGCTGCTGCTGTCCACCACATGCAGGGCCAGCTTGGTGCCGAATTCATCCGGCAGGGGGGAACTGATGATGACGATGTCAAAGGTGCGCTCCAGAAGACATCGCCGCGCGCTGGCCACGTCGCTTACGGCGTGCAGCGGCGTATAGCGATCCTCCGGCAGCAGATCACGGAGGGACGCGGGGAACTTGCTTCCGCTGGATACCACCAGCACACTGTACGTCTGCTGTGTCAGCTCCATATGCGTCCCTCCTTTCATAGGGTGATCCGGTTATCGGGTGTAGTAGGAAATGATGGTCTGGGGCAGGAGCTGGTTGATGAAGGGGCTGCTTTCCGCGGCGGCCTTTGCCTGGGCCAGCGTGGCGGGCAGCGTGCGGAACTGGGCCTTGACCTGCTCCGGCGCGCTGAAGAAGTTGATGTCCGCCGCCTCCGGCAGCACCAGCTGGCGGCGGATGCCGTCCAGTCCGGCGTGGATCAGCAGCGTAAAGGCCAGATAGGGATTGCACAGCGGGTCGGGGGAGCGCAGCTCCGCCCGGCGGTATTCGCCCTGTGCGGCGGGGATGCGGATCAGCTGGGAGCGGTTCTCGCTGGACCAGGAGATGTAGCGGGGCGCCTTGCTGCCGCCAAAGCGGTGATAGGAGGCGTCCACCGTGTTGAGAAATGCCGTCAGCTCCGTGATATGGGACAGGATGCCCGCGATGATGTGGGGCATCACGTCGCCGCTGCCGGCGCTCCGGGCGGAGATATTGATGTGCATGCCGTTGCCGGGCTGGCCGTTCAGAGGCTTGGGGGAGAAGTCCGCCGCCAGTCCGTTGCGCACCGCCACGGTGTTGACCACCGCCCGGAAGGTGACAGCGTTGTCCGCTGCCGTCAGCGGCTCGGAGTACCGGAAGTCGATCTCGTTCTGGCCGGGGCCCTGCTCATGGTGGGAGCACTCCGGACGGATGCCCATCTGCTCCAGCGTCAGGCAGATCTCCCGCCGGACGTTTTCGCCCTTGTCCTCCGGGGCAATGTCCATGTAACCGGCGTGGTCATAGGGCTGCTTGGTGGGCTCGCCCAGCTCGTCCCGGTGGAAGAGGTAGAACTCCATCTCCGTGCCGAAGGCGAAGGTAACGCCCATTTCCGCGGCGGCGGCGATGGCCTGCTTCAAAAGCTGGCGGCCATCCGCCTCGAAGGGGGTGCCGTCTGGTCGCGCGATGCCGCAGAACATCCGGGCCACCCGTCCGTGATCCGGCCGCCAGGGCAGCATGCACAGCGTGCCGCTGTCGGGATGCAGAAACAGGTCGGAGTGTACCTCGTCTCCGAAGCCGGGAATGGCCGAGGCGTCAAAGGCGATACCATATTCAAACGCGCGGTCAAGCTCGTTCGGATGGATGGAGATATTCTTCTGCTTTCCGGACAGGTCACAGAATGCCAGACGGATGAACTTCACGTCCTCCTCCGCCACATACTGCTTGATCTCGTCCTTTGAATACTTCATAATGCGATCCTGCCTTTCGTCAGTTTGCCACATACATCTGCTGGTAGGGGTTCTTGCTGTCCGGTGTGATCACGGTATAGGAGCTGCTCAGCATGGAGGCGGCATCGCAGCCGAACAGACGGCAATATTCCCGCACATAGGGCGCGAACTCCGCAAAGTCCTCCGCCGTGGCCGGACGTGAGGTCACCTGGGGCGGAAACTGTACATTGCTCACGTCGCCCCGGAACACCATCTTTCCGCCGTGCATGCCGGTGCAGGGGAAGAAGCCCACCACGGGCCGCCCGTCGGTGTGCAGCGCCAGTACCAGTATCAGGCCGCCTGCCTGATACTCGCCCAGAAAGCTGCCGGCCCGTCCACCGATGACGATGACGGGCTTGTGCTCCTGATAGGCCTTCATATGGATACCGGCCCGGTAACCGGCATTACCCTGTATATAAATTTCGCCGCCCCGCATGGCATAGCCCGCCGCGTCGCCGGCGCTGCCGTGGATCACGATGCGTCCGGCGCTCATGGTGTCGCCCACGGCGTCCTGGGCGTTGCCGTTGACGGTGATCTCGGCCCCATTGAGATACGCGCCCAGCGCGTTGCCGGGAACGCCGTTGATCTCCAGCTTTTTGTCGCTCATACCGGCGGCGATGAACCGCTGGCCCAGACAGCCGCAGATGCGGCACTCCTTTCCCACGCCCCGTATGGTCTCGTTCAGCGCGGAGAAGGAGAGGTCGTTGGCCTCAATGAAGTTCATATTGTACCACACCTCCTGATGTTTTTCCATGTGTTTTTTCATAAAAAATCGTGATAGCAGCCATTTCATTCTCCCGCGTGGGCGATGCCCAGGATCGCCAGCTCCTTTTCCGTCAGGTGTACGCCCCGCAGCATGACCCGGTTGCCCCGCAGGGCCTCAATGGAGTTGATGCCCATGCCGCCCATCATTTCCTTGATCTCATGCTTCCACGCGGTCACCAGATTCACCAGCCGCTGCGTAGCCTCGTCGGGGTCCAGCCGCTTTACCAGATCGGGCCGCTGGGTGGCGATGCCCCAATTGCAGCGTCCCGTCTGGCAGCTGCGGCACAGGTGACAGCCCATGGCCAGCAGCGCGGCCGTGGCGATATAGCAGGCGTCCGCGCCCAGCGCGATGGCCTTTACCACATCCGCCGCCGAGCGGATGCTGCCGCCCGCGATCAGGGAAACACTATTGCGGATACCCTCGTCACGGAGCCGCTGATCCACCGCCGCCAGCGCCAGCTCGATGGGGATGCCCACATTGTCCCGGATGCGGGTAGGCGCTGCGCCGGTGCCGCCCCGGAAGCCGTCGATGGCGATGATGTCCGCGCCGCTGCGGGCGATGCCGCTGGCGATGGCGGCAATATTGTGGACAGCCGCCACCTTGACGATGATGGGCTTTTTGTATTGGGTGGCCTCCTTCAGGGAGTAGACCAGCTGCCGCAGATCCTCAATGGAGTAGATATCGTGGTGGGGAGCGGGGGAGATGGCGTCCGCGCCCTCCGGGATCATGCGGGTGCGGGACACGTCTGCCGTGATCTTGGCGCCGGGCAGATGGCCGCCGATGCCGGGCTTTGCGCCCTGTCCCATTTTGATCTCGATGGCCGCGCCGGTGTTCAGGTATTTCTCCTGTACGCCGAACCGGCCCGAGGCCACCTGTACGATGGTGTTTTCCCCATAGCAGTAGAAGTCCTCATGCAGGCCGCCCTCGCCGGTGTTGTAATAGATGCCCAGCTCACGGGCGGCGCGGGCCAGGCTCTCATGGGCGTTGTAGCTGATGGAGCCGTAGCTCATGGCGGAGAACAGGATGGGCACCGACAGCTCCAGCTGGGGCGGCAGGTCGGTACACAGGCTGCCGTCGGCATTACGCCGGATGGCGGAGGGCTTTTTTCCCAGGAATACCCGCGTCTCCATAGGCTCCCGCAAGGGGTCGATGGGCGGGTTCGTCACCTGGGAGGCGTTGATGAGGATATTGTCCCAGTACACCGGCAGGGGCTTGGGGTTGCCCATGGAGCTGAGCAGTACGCCGCCGGTGGCCGCCTGCTTATAGATCTCCTTGATGGTGTCGCTCTGCCAGTTGGCATTCTCCCGGAGACAGCAGTCGTTCTTCACGATCTTCAGCGCGCGGGTGGGACAGAAGGAGACACAGCGCTGACAGTTGACGCACTTGGTCTCGTCGCTGAGCATCCGCTTGCCCTCGCTGTCATAGGTGTGTACGCCGTTGGCGCACTGATTCTCGCAGGCGCGGCAGCAGGTGCAGCGGGCATCGTTGCGGATGACCTCAAATTCCGGTATGATGTAGTTGATAGACATCAATAGGCACCTTCTTTCACTTTTACGATGAAGGGTTCGCCGCCCATGGGCGCGTAGAAATGCTCCGCATTGGGCTCCATGACGCGGATGGCGGCCTCCTCGCTGGCGATGAACACCCGGTCGTCCTTCTCCGCCGTCACCATGGAGCGCAGCTTCAGGCGGTCGTTCAGGGCCATCAGTCCGCCGTTGAAGCCCAGAATGATGGAGAACGGCCCCGTGATCAGCAGGCTGGGATACATGGTGCGCAGATACGTCAGCTGCCGCGCCACCGGCGCGGCCTTGCCCCGGATGGTGCTCCAGAAGGGGGCGGCGATCACCGAAGCCGTTTCCTCCAGCGTCAGGCCCTGCCGCCGCAGGAGGTAGTCGGCAATGTAGGTGATGACCTCCGTATCCGTCTGCAGGGTGCATTTATAGCCGAACATCTCAATATACCGGCGGTTGGCGTCGTAGGAGGATATCTCGCCGTTGTGGACGATGGACCAGTCCAGCAGGGTAAAGGGGTGCGCGCCGCCCCACCAGCCGGGGGTGTTGGTGGGATAGCGACCATGGGCCGTCCAGCTGTACGCCTCATACTCCTCCAGTCGGTAGAACCGGCCCACATCCTCCGGATAGCCCACGGCCTTGAAGGTGCCCATGTTCTTGCCGCTGGAGAACACATACGCGCCCTTTAACTTGGTGTTGATCTCCATGACGGTGCGGGCCACGAATTCCTTTTCGTCCAATTGCAGCCGGGAGAGCACGGATTGCAGCGGCGACACGAAGTACCGCCAGATCAGCGGCACATCGGTGATCTCCGGGATGATCCGGATGGGGATCACCTCCGCCTGCACGATCTCGAAGCCCTCTTTTAATAATGTTTCACACTCCCGGCGGGTGGTGTTGTCCTCAAAGAAGATATGGAATGCATAAAAATCCCGGTACTCCGGATAGATGCCATAGGCGGCGAAGCCGCCGCCCAGACCGTTGGAGCGGTCATGCATGGGAACCATGCTGTTTATCACGGCCTCGCCGGTCATACGTTTTCCCTCGCGGGAGATGACGGCGGAAATGGCGCATCCGGACGGGATACGGACTTGTCCCTCCAGCTTCATAGCGTTCATCCTTTCTGAAAAAACGCAAAGACGTTCAGTCACACGGGACAAATGTGCCCGGTGAATGAACGTCTTTGCTCATCTTGGTTGGGGATTATAGCACGGCTGCAACATAAAGTCAATCGACGAAACGACAAAAATTGTGGAAAACGGAGATTGACAAATTCGTATAGGGCGTATATAATTTCGCCCATCGAAGGCAAAGGCGTCTTGGAGATTGGTCTCCTTGACGCCTTTTTCTTTTTTTACCATCGGCCAACAGCAAATTAAAACAAATTTAAAGAAAAGGAGTGGATCATGATGAGCACAGTACCGGAATACTTCGGCAGTCTGGTTTTTGACGACCGCGTCATGAAAGCACGGCTTCCCTATGAAGTCTACACCTCGCTGAAAAAAACGATCGATGAGGGCGGCAGCCTGAATAACGAAGTGGCCAACGCTGTGGCAGACGCCATGAAGGATTGGGCCGTCGAGCATGGCGCCACCCACTTTACCCATTGGTTCCAGCCCCTGACCGGCATCACCGCCGAAAAGCACGACAGCTTCATCGCTCCGTCTCCCGATGGCGGCGTGATCATGGAGTTCTCCGGCAAGGAGCTGATCCAGGGCGAGCCGGATGCTTCCAGTTTCCCCTCCGGCGGCCTGCGTGCCACCTTCGAGGCCCGCGGCTATACCGCGTGGGATCCCACCTCCTATGCCTTCATCAAGGATAAGGCGCTGTGCATCCCCACAGCGTTCTGTTCCTACGGCGGCGAGGCGCTGGATAAGAAAACGCCGCTGCTGCGCTCCATGCAGGCCCTGAACAAGCAGGCCATGCGCATCCTGGACCTGTTCGGCAACGAGGATGTGAAGTGCGTCCGCACCTCCGTTGGCCCGGAGCAGGAGTATTTCCTGGTGGACCGTGAGATGTTCGACAAGCGCAAGGATCTGATCTTCTGCGGCCGCACCCTGTTCGGCGCGAAGCCTCCCAAGGGTCAGGAGATGGACGACCACTACTTCGGCGCCATCAAGCCCCGTGTGGCGGCCTACATGGCTGACCTGAACGAGGAGCTGTGGAAGCTGGGCATCCTGGCCAAGACCGAGCATAACGAGGTGGCTCCCGCCCAGCATGAGCTGGCGCCCATCTACACCACCACCAACGTGGCCACCGACCACAACCAGCTGACCATGGAGATCATGCAGAAGGTGGCCGCCCGCCACGGTCTGGTGTGCCTGCTCCATGAGAAGCCCTTTGACGGCGTCAACGGCTCTGGCAAGCACAATAACTGGTCCATCGCCACCGATACCGGCGTGAACCTGCTGACGCCCGGTGAAACACCCTATCAGAACGCCCGGTTCCTGCTGTTCCTGTGCGCCGTCATTCAGGCGGTGGACGATTATCAGGATCTGCTGCGGCTGTCCGTGGCCACCGCCGGCAACGATCACCGTCTGGGCGCCAACGAAGCGCCTCCCGCCGTGGTGTCCATCTTCCTGGGCGACGAGCTGACCGCCATTCTGGACGCCATCGAGAAGGATGAGCCGTACAGCGGCACGGAGAAGCGGGTCATGAAGCTGGGCGTCCATGTGCTGCCCAAGTTCATCCGCGACACCACCGACCGCAACCGAACCTCGCCCTTCGCCTTCACCGGCAACAAGTTCGAGTTCCGTATGCTGGGCTCATCCAACTCCATTGCCTGCACCAACATCATGCTGAACGCCGCCGTGGCGGAGTCCCTGAGGCAGTATGCCGACATTCTGGAGAAGGCCGACGACTTTGAGTCCGCCCTCCATGATCTGATCCAGAAGACCATCAAGGCGCACAAGCGCATCATCTTCAACGGCAACGGCTATGACGATGCCTGGATCAAGGAGGCCACCGAGGAGCGGGGCCTGCTGAACCTCAAGACCACCCCTGACGCGCTGCCCTGCCTGCTGGAGAAGAAGAACGTGGACATGCTGACCTCCCTGAAGGTCATGTCCGAGGCGGAGATCCGCTCCCGCTATGACATCACGCTGGACAACTACCGCAAGGCCGTCAATATCGAGGCCCAGACCATGGTGGACATGGCCCGCAAGGAGATCCTGCCTGCCGTGGAGGACTATACCGCCTCCCTGGCGGAGAGCCTGGCCGCCAAGAAGGCCGCCGTTCCCACCCTCAGCGGCAAGTATGAGACGGGGCTTATCGAGAAGCTGTCCGGCCTGACCGACCAGATCGCGCTGGCCGTCGAGGAGCTGGAGACCGCCCTGAGCGACTATCACAAGATCGACGATGTGACCGATGCCGCTTTTGTTATTCGGGATGTGGTCATTCCCAAGATGGAGGCCCTCCGCGCTCCCTGCGATCAGGCAGAGCAGTACACCGCCACCGACTTCTGGCCGTTCCCCACCTATGGTGATCTGCTGTTCGGCGTGAAGTAAATACCACCCAAAACCAGAACCATAAAAACCATATAACCACATTATATATAAACCACATTTTATCAATAAAGGCGTTGGAGCCGGAAAAAGTATCCGGGAAACGCGGGCACAGCGAGCATGGGACGGTGGAAGCCATGCGCCCGACGCTCCGGAGAAGAACATCCGGCAAGCCGCAAGCCCAACAGGGGAGACCCCCAGTAAGCGCGCCGGAGCTGCCGCCCGTTATCGCGGCAAGGCTTTGTTGGAAGCCTGAATGAGTTCAAAGATAGGTGGCACCGCGGGTCACAGCAGCTCGCCCTATCACATTGCTGATCTTATTTTACAAGATCTGGAGGATCATAAAATGTGTTCTATTATGGGTTATTGTGACGTTTGTACCGATACCGCCCCCTTTGCCGAGGGCTTTATGGAAACGGTCTCCCGCGGCCCCGACAACAGCCGCATCGTGGATACCGGCCACGGCCTGCTGGGCTTCCACCGGCTGGCCATCATGGGCCTGACGCCGGAAGGGATGCAGCCCTTCCAGCTGGACGGCAGCTATGTGGTCTGCAACGGTGAGATCTACGGCTATGAGGCCTGCAAGGCCAAGCTGCTGAAAAAGGGCTATACCTTCCGCAGCGGCTCCGACTGCGAGATCCTGCTGCCGCTTTACAAGGAGTACGGCGTGGAGATGTTCAAGATGATGGACGCGGAGTTCGCCCTGATCCTGTTTGACGGCGAGACGAAGCAGTTCATCGCCGCCCGCGACCCTATCGGCATCCGCCCGCTGTACTACGGCTATGACAAGAAGGGCGTCATCGTCTTTGCCAGCGAGCCGAAGAACCTGGTGGGCATGTGCGATAAGGTCATGCCGTTCCCTCCGGGACATTACTACAAGGACGGCCAGTTCATCTGCTATGACGATATTGCCAAGGTGAAGCAGTTCTGCTATGACGATCTGGACACCGTGTGCGCCAACATCCACGACAAGCTGGTGGCCGGTGTGAAAAAGCGGCTGGTGGCCGACGCTAAGGTGGGCTTCCTGCTGTCCGGCGGTCTGGATTCCTCTCTGGTGTGCGCCATCGCCGCCCGCGAGAGCAAAACGCCCATTCGCACCTTTGCCATCGGCATGCGGGAGGACGCCATCGACCTGAAATACGCCCGCGTCGTGGCCGACTATATCGGCAGCGACCATACCGAGGTCATCATGACCAAGGAGCAGGTGCTGGAATCCCTTGATTTCGTCATCAAAATGCTGGGCACCTTTGATATCACCACCATTCGGGCCAGCATGGGCATGTACCTGATGTGCAAGTGGATCCACGAGAACACCGACATCCGCGTACTGCTGACCGGCGAGATCTCCGACGAGCTGTTCGGCTATAAGTACACCGACTTCGCGCCCTCTCCGGAGGCGTTTCAGGAGGAGGCGGAGAAGCGTATCCGTGAGCTGCACATGTACGATGTGCTCCGTGCCGACCGCTGTATCTCCGTCAACTCGCTGGAGGCCCGCGTACCCTTCGGTGATCTGGACTTCGTCCGCTATGTGCTGGCCATCGACCCGGCCAAGAAGGTCAACATTTACAGCAAGGGCAAATACCTGCTGCGCCACGCATTTGAAGGTGACTATCTGCCTTATGAAATTCTTTACCGGGAAAAGGCAGCCTTCTCCGACGCGGTGGGCCACTCCATGGTGGATCACCTGAAGGCCTTTGCCGAGGACTGCTATTCCGACGAGCAGTTCCAGCAGCGTCGCAAGCGCTTCGCCCATGCCCAGCCCTTTACCAAGGAATCACTCCTTTACCGCGAAATATTTGAAAAATACTACCCCGGTCAGTCCGAGATGATCGTGGACTTCTGGATGCCCAACAAGAGCTGGAAGGGCTGCGACGTCAACGACCCCTCCGCCCGTGTGCTGTCCAACTACGGCGCCAGCGGGCAATAAATCACAGGCACCGCCTTGACAGGGCCCTATCCCCGTTACGGCGTTTCTTTCGCCATAATCTCTCCTCAAATAAGTACAGCACCGCATTTCCGAAAGGAAATGCGGTGTTGTGCTGTTTATTTTGAAAAATCAGGAAACTTTTTCCGAAAAACAGCGTCTAGATAAGTAGAGGGTACAACTCAACCATCCGTCGGTTGTTTTTGCCGGAGCAGTTCCATACAATAGAGGCATAACGGGAAAGGGGATTGTCTATGAAGCGTAAGAGCTTGCTGGCGGTGCTGATACTGGCCGCGGTGCTGACATTGCCGGGCTGCGGCGGGGAGCTTCGGGCGGTGGAACGATGCGCCGAGCAATATTTACAGGCGTTCCAAACGGAGGGGATCGAGAAGGCGGTGGAATACTGCCATTTTGAAGCCAACGAGTTCTATACCCGGGACGCGCATCGGGATCTGTATGTCCGCTCCGGCTGCGCGATCCAGGATTACCGGATCGAGAATATCCACAAGATCAACGATGGACTTTATGCCCTGAAGCTGGAATTGCAGGACGCGGACGGCCAATGGAAGACCGTGTATAATTTCGTGGGCCGTATCGACGGGGCGTACCGCTACATCAACGGCGTCAGCCATATCCCGGACGCGCTGCGGGACGGCTTTGCCCCGGAGGCGTACCGCACTACCGATATCAATATGATCACGGTACGGAAGATAGGATGATAAAAAACGACAGGCATGCATGCCTGTCGTTTTTTCCTCACCTTCATTGTGTTTGCACCGGAGCGCTCCTTGCGTTGTGTCACCTATCATAGGATTCCCAGAAGCGGCGCAGCGCGTCCTCGTACTCCTGAGGATCTGCATAATAGCTCATGGCGTGGTCGGCCTGCGGCACCACCAGAAGGCGACAGGGCGCGGCGCAGGCGGCCTGATTCTCGTAAGCCATCCGCACCGGAACGAAGTGGTCGTCCTCGCCGTGGATCAGCAGCACCGGCTTTTTCGTGGCGGCAAGACTATTCAGCGTGGAGTGCTCGTCCGAGCCCACAGACAGCCGACGGCGGCAGACCCGGTCAGCGATCCAGCCCCCCAGAAGGAAGGGAATATGCAGATTCTTCCGGGCCACATGCTGCCAGATGGCCTGGGGCGAGGTATAGGCCGAGTCAGCGATGATGCCCCGGACGGCCTCCGGCAGCGGCAGATCCGCCGCCATCAGCACGGTGGTGCCGCCCATGGAAATGCCCGCCAGATAGATGGGCAGCGCCGTGCCGAACCGCTCCGTCACCCATTGCGCCCAGGCAAGGCAGTCCTCCCGCTCCGTCAGGCCGAAGCCGATATAGTCGCCCTCGCTGTTCTGCTGGGCCCGCTGCTCCACATACAGGACGCTGCACCGCTCCTGCCGCCAGAAGCCGGAGAGCAGGCCGAAGTCCCGGTGCCACGCCGAGTGCCACCCGTGGAAGGCGATGATGATCCGCCTGGCGTCGGGACAGGGGAACCAGTGGCCCGCCAGACGCAGGCCGTCCCGGCTATCGATGGAGACGACCTCATGGGGCGTGTCGGCCAGCCGCTGGGAGGCATCCCACCGGGCGGCGCGGAAACCTGCGTTGGGCGTCTCGCCGGTCAGGCGCGAGCCACCGCCCTTCTTCTTCCGCAGGCGGGGCGGCTGGCGGTTCATAGCCACATCCATCAGGACACGGGTGCCGCCATAGACGGCGGCGCCGCAGGCCGCGGCGGCGGAAAGGGCGGCGACGGTGATCTTTGCTGCTTTTTTCATGGAATCGGTTCCTCTTAAAAAACAATAATGGTATTTCGTGGTAAAATATGTTTGCCTTTTTTTATTGATGGCATTATAATAACAGAAATTAAAATTTCATGCTAGTGTTATTACCAAGAGAAAATGCGAAAATAAAGGATAAACCGGATATCCGGAGAGATACGGAGGAACTACCAAATGAATGAAGTGAAATCACCGAAAAAGCCATTGCTGTATTACTACATGATCGCCATTCTGGTGGTGCTGCTGTTCAACCTGCTGGCCATGCCGTGGCTGTCGGAGCACCAGATCAAGGATGTGGACTATAACACCTTTGTATCCATGACGGAGCAGGGCCAGATCGGTCAGGTGGAGATCCAGCAGCAGAGCAACCGCATCCTGTTTACCGACAAGGATGAAAAGACCATCTACAAGACCGCCATCGTCCCCGACGACGGACTGGTGCAGCGTCTGCTGGACGCGGGCGTCTCCACCACCGGCGAGGAGATCCAGCAGAGCTCACTGCTGGTGGACATTCTGGGCTGGGTGCTGCCGCTGGTCATCTTCATCGGCATCGGCCAGATCATCTCCCGCAGCATGATGAAGAAAATGGGCGGCGGCAACTCCCTGATGTTCAACATGGGCAAGTCCAACGCCAAGGTCTACGTCAAGTCCGCCGAGGGCATCAAGTTTGACGACGTGGCCGGTGAGGACGAGGCCAAGGAGAATTTGCAGGAGGTGGTCAACTACCTCCACGATCCCAGCAAGTACAAGGAGATCGGCGCGTCCATGCCCAAGGGCATCCTGCTGGTAGGCCCTCCGGGAACCGGCAAGACCATGCTGGCCAAGGCTGTGGCCGGTGAGGCCAACGTCCCCTTCTTCTCCATGTCCGGCTCGGAATTTGTGGAGATGTTCGTGGGCATGGGCGCCAGCAAGGTGCGTGACCTGTTCAATCAGGCCAAGGAGAAAGCGCCCTGTATCGTGTTCATCGACGAGATCGACGCCATCGGTCAAAAGCGCAGCGGCGGGCAGTATGGCGGCAACGACGAGCGTGAGCAGACGCTGAACCAGCTGCTGACGGAGATGGACGGCTTCGAGGGCAACAACGGCGTCATCATTCTGGCGGCCACCAACCGCCCCGAGTCCCTTGACCCGGCACTGACACGTCCCGGCCGCTTCGACCGCCGTGTACCGGTGGAGCTGCCCGACCTGAAGGGCCGCGAGGAAATTCTGAAGGTACACGCCCGGAAGATCAAGGTGGCCGAGGATGTGGACTTCAGCAAGATCGCCCGCATGGCCTCCGGCGCGTCCGGCGCGGAGCTGGCCAACATCGTCAACGAGGCGGCGCTGCGGGCCGTCCGTGACGGCCGCCGCTTCGCCACCCAGGCCGACCTGGAGGAGAGCATCGAGGTGGTCATTGCCGGCTATCAGAAGAAGAACGCCATCATGACCGACCACGAGAAGAAGATCGTGTCCTATCACGAGGTGGGCCACGCCCTGGTGGCGGCCATGCAGACCCACTCCGCCCCCGTGCAGAAGATCACCATCGTGCCCCGCACCTCCGGTGCGCTGGGCTATACCATGCAGGTGGAGGAGGGCAACCACTACCTGATGACCAAGGAGGAGATCGAGAACAAGATCGCCACCTTTACCGGCGGCCGTGCCGCCGAGGAAGTGGTGTTCGGCTCCGTCACCACCGGCGCTTCCAACGATATCGAACAGGCCACCAAGCTGGCCCGGGCCATGATCACCCGCTACGGTATGAGCGATGAGTTCGGCATGGTGGCGCTGGAGACAGTCACCAACCAGTATCTGGGCGGCGACGCCTCCCTGGCCTGCTCCGCCGAGACCCAGACCAGGATCGACCAGCAGGTGGTGGCCCTGGTGCAGAAGCAGCACGACAAGGCCGTCAAGATCCTGATGGACAACCGGGAGAAGCTGGATCAGCTGGCCACCTACCTCTATGAGAAGGAGACCATCACCGGTGAGGAGTTCATGCGGATACTGAACAAGTGAGCCACATTGCGGTTGACAGGCTTCAAAATTGGGGTTACTATGGGGGCAGTCAAATCGTACACTGCAAGAAAGGATGCTTTATCATGAAAGTTACTGTGATCGGCAGCCATTTGTGCCCGGATACCCTGTATGCCCTGAACCGGCTCAGCGAGGCGAAAGCGGAGATCGACTTCAAGAATCTGTCCGCCAGCCTGTCCGACTTAAAGGTCTATCTGTCCCTGCGGCAGGAGAGTCCTGTTTACGCAGATATTCGGGAAAACGGCGGTATTGGTATCCCTTGCTTCATTCTGGAGGATGGCACCGTTACCCGCGACTTGGATACTGTCCTAAAGTGAAACGGCGATCTATATAACGGCTTTAAAAGGCTGCCGGAGGGCAGCTTTTTAAAGCTGCGGCGGTTAGAATACACTAACCGCCGAGATAGATGGATCGGATAAAAGGGAGGACCTCATGAAATCAAGCTATCTTACGTTGAATTTTCAACAGACGGCGGCGCAGCGCTTTCCGGCACAGGCCGGGGAACTGAACGCCGCCTTTGAAGCGCGGCTGCAAGCGCTGCGCTCGGAAAACGCCGGAGCCAGCAAGGAAAAGCAGCGCCATCTGGAGAACCAGATCCTGCCTGGGATCGCCGCGTATGAGACGCTGCAAAAGGTGATGCCGAAGGAAGAGGCGCTGGAAACCGTTCATGGCTATGTGGAAGGAAAGGCGTGGAGACTGAAAAAGGCATTCCTCAAGCTGATGCGGATCCCCTGCCTGTACCGGATCGTACCCGGGATATTCTCCCGTGAGACGCCGAAGCTTTTCGGCGTAACAGCGGGCTTCGCGGCCACGGATATCCAGACCACCGGCGGCGTGTGGCGCATCGACATGACGAAGTGCCCCTATCACGACGCCTGCGTACAGTATGGCTGTCCGGAGCTGTGCCATTGCTTCTGCGATAGTGATGACATTACTTATGACGGCCTGCACCCCAATCTCTACTGGCACAGGACAAAGACGCTGGGGCGCGGCGGTGACTGCTGCGACTTCTGCCTGAAGATCAAGGGAAAGTGATATAGAGATAGAGAGGAGCGACCGCATGAGAGAGGGAAGAACGCTGATCGACATGCATGTCCATCTGCCCCGGCTGGCCCATAAGTTCGTGTTCGGTACCGACTGGCCCAGCGTGGACATTGGCAAAAATGCCGACGATCTGGCACGGCTTCCGCTGCCGGAGGAGGCCATAAGGGCGATCCTGGGAGAGACGGCCCGGAAACTGCTGGGCCTGTGAGCATATCTCTATGCGGAATATCAGATGGATAAAAGGAGCCACCCGCGGCCGCGGGCGGCTCCTTTTCCAGTATAGAGGGGAATGGCGCGGCGCAAGGTCTTACTGTGTATGGATCGCGCCGTACCGCAGCCTGGCGCCCTGCACATGATCCATCAGGGTGCAGTCGGCAAAGGAGATCAGCTCCTCCGGCGTGCGGTCGATCTCGCCCAGCAGCCAGCTCTCCAGCATGCCCGTCAGGGCCACCACATAAAAGTGCGTGCTCAGATCAATATCCGCCTCTGTGGCGCCGGCGCTGATAGCGCCTACCTCGTGGCCGAACTGCTCCACCGTGCGGTGGATGATGGCGTGGATGTCCGTCTCAAAAAAGCGCTTGAGATGCTCCCGGCCCACTGACCGCAGGGCGCACAGGCACACGGCCCTGTTTTCCTCGATGTACCGGAACAGCTGCAGGAGACCCTCTTGCCATAGCAGCGTGCCCTCATGCTGCCCCAGAAGGGACACGGCTTCCTCCTGAAACATCCAGCGCATCAGGTCATAAACATCCTCGAAGTGATAGTAGAAGTTCTGCCGCCGGATGCCGCAGCGCTCGGTGATATCATGAATAGTGATCTTGTCGATGGACTTTTGGGCCATCAGCTCTTTCAGCGCCGCCGCCAGAGCGTGCTTGGTCTGATCGGACGCGGCATAGGTGCGCTTCTCCACGGAAGAGACCTCCTTCTATCGAAAGTAGTGGCATTATACCATAGAATCCGTCTCAGGTCAAACGGCGCGCCGATGTCAGAATTGTGACACGGACAAGCCCTTTGACCTTTGCATTTCCGGGTCAGTTCCGGTATCCTTTCACCGTTATTGTAATAGGAGGTGCCTTATGGCCCGATATCAGGTGATTTTGGAAAGCCCGCTGGGGGAACGCAGCGGCACGCTGATCCTACATGAGCGCGGCGACACCGTCGCCGGTACACTGTCGCTGCTGGGGGTGAGCAACCCCGTGACAGGCAGCTGGGAAGGGGAGACCCTGACGCTGCGGCACACGCCGCAAACGACGCTGAACGCCTTTGAGTGCGAAACACAGCTGCACAGCGACGGCACAGCGATGCGGGGCGTCGTCCGCATCGGCGTCATCCGCATGCCTTTGAAAGGCATACCGATCGAAGAAATGGAAAAGGAGCATCAAGAGCATGGCACAGCAAACCACCCATAAGCAAACCTTTATGGAAACTCTGGCAACGTTTATTGTGGATAAGCGGAACCTGTTTTTCCTGCTTACCATCATCGGCATTGTTTTCTCGATCTTTTCCCGCAACTGGGTGCAGGTGGAGAACGACCTGACCGCTTTTCTGCCGGAAGATTCCGAGACGAAGCAGGCCCTGAACGTGATGGAGGCGGAATTCACCACCTACGGTACGGCAGACGTCATGGTGGACAACATCACCTATGACGAGGCTTTACAGCTCAGCGATACCCTCTCTGAGATAAAGGGTGTCCAGAGTGTGGCCTTTGACGAGACCACCGACCATTATAACAGCGCCGCTGCGCTGTACAGCGTTACCTTCGACTATGACGAGACGGATGACGCCTGCCTGACGGCGCTGGACGCGGTGAAGGAAGCGCTGTCCGGCTATGACCTGTATGTCTCCACCGATCTGGGCAATACCTTACAGGAGACCATCGCCAGCGAGGTCAGCGTCATCATGGTGTATGTGGCGGTGATCGTGGTGGCGGTGCTGCTGTTCACCTCCCAGACCTATGGCGAGGTGCCGGTACTGCTGCTGACCTTCGTCATTGCCATGATATTGAATCAGGGCAGCAACTTCCTGCTGGGCAAGATCTCCTTCGTGTCCAACTCCGTTACCAGTATTTTGCAGCTGGCCCTGAGTCTGGACTACGCGGTGATCCTGTGCAACCACTTCAAGGAGCAGCGGGAGACCATGCCCATCCGCGAGGCGGCTATTGCAGCCCTCAGCCGAGCCATCCCGGAGATCAGCGCCAGTTCCCTGACCACCGTGGGCGGTCTGGCGGCCATGCTGTTCATGCAGTTCAAGATCGGCCCCGATATGGGCATCTGCCTCATCAAGGCCATCCTGTATGCCATGCTGTCGGTATTCGTGGTGATGCCGGGCCTGCTGGTGCTGTTCGGGCCGCTGATCGAAAAAACGAAGCACAGGAATTTTGTTCCCAAGGTGGACTTCATCGGCAAGTACGATTTCAAGACCCGCCGCATCGTCCCCGTGATCTTCGCGGTGTTCGTGGTGTTCGGCATCTTTTTCTCCAGCAAATGCCCCTATGCCTACGGCTACAGCCATCTGGTGACGCCTAAACTCAACGAGACCCAGATCGCGGAGAATAAGATCAAGGATACCTTCACCAGCAAGAACATGGTGGCGCTGGTGGTGCCCTCCGGCGATTATGAGAAGGAGGCGCAGCTGCTGCGCGAGCTGGAGGCCCGGGACGAGATCGACTACACCATGGGCCTTGCCAATGTGGAGGCCATGGACGGCTATATGCTGGCCGACAAGCTGACGCCCCGTCAGTTCTCCGAGCTGGCGGATGTGGATTATGAGATGGCCCAGCTGCTCTATGCCGCCTATGCCACCGAGCAGGGCGATTACGGCAAACTGGCGGGCAACATCGCCTCCTATAAGGTGCCGCTGATGGATATTTTCCTGTTCGTCTGCGACCAGGTGGACGCCGGTATCGTCACCATGAGCGACGAGCAGACCCAGACACTCAACGACGCCAAGGGCCAGATCGAAAGCGCCAAGGCCCAGCTGGAGGGCGAGGAATACAGCCGCATGCTGCTGTACCTGACGCTTCCGGTGGGCGGCGACGAGACCTACTCCTTTATCGACACCATCCGGGATATGGCCAGCAGCTACTATCCCGACGGCAATGTGTATGTGGCGGGCGACTCCACCAACGAGTACGACTTCAAGAAATCATTCTCCCGTGACAACACGGTGGTCAGCGTCGTATCCATCCTGATCGTGCTGGTGGTGCTGCTGTTCACCTTCAAGTCGGTGGGCATGCCGCTGCTGCTGATCATGGTGATCCAGGGCAGTATCTGGATCAACTTCTCCATACCGGCCTTTACGGGAAGCGAGCTGTTCTTCATGAGCTATCTGGTGGTCAGCTCCATCCAGATGGGCGCCAATATCGACTACGCCATCGTCATCGCCAGTCGGTATCAGGAGCTGAAGGACAAGATGGATCATCAACAGGCCATTATCGACACCCTGAACTTTGCTTTCCACACGGTGCTGACCTCCGGCACCATCCTGACGGTGGCGGGTACGCTGATCGGCCAGATGACCTCCGAGGCGGCCATCGCCGGTATCGGCCAGAGCCTGGGCCGGGGTACCATCATCTCCATGATCCTGGTGCTGTTCGTGCTGCCCCAGATCCTGCTGGTGGGCAGCGGCATCGTGGATAAGACCTCCTTCGCCGTGCCCAAGGTCATCCGCAAGCGTGAGACCAGCGGCCGCATGTTCGTGGACGGTGTGGTCACCGGCGAGATCAACGGCACCGTCAGCGGTATCATGCGTGCCAGCGTGGACGGCGACATCAATTTGAATCTGCTTTCCGGCAATATCAGTGAGCAGTCGTTGCCGGAGCATACACCACCAACGGAAGCGAAAGCGGGAAAGGAGGCGGATACAAATGAAGAAGCGTAACATGTTCCAACGTATCGTATCCGTCCTGCTGGCGGCGATCCTGCTGCTGTCCCTGTGCCCGCTGGCCTTTGCCGACGGAGATACGGTGCGCATCGGTACACAGAAGGAACTGAAGGAATTCGCGGCGCGGTGCGCGTCGGATACCTATTCCAAGGGGCTGACGGCAGTGCTGACCGCCGATATCGACGCGGGCGGGGAGGCCATCTCCATTCCCGTGTTCTATGGTACCTTTGACGGCCAGGGCCATCATATTTACAGCCTGGAGCTGACAGACAGCGCCTCAGGCTACGGCCTGTTCAGCCGCGTCGAAAGGGGAGCGGTGGTAAAGGATCTGTCTGTGGAGGGTGACGTGACGCCCTCCGGTACCCAGAGCCAGGTGGGCGGCATTGCCGGTGTCAACGCCGGGCGGATCGAGAATTGTATCTTCTCCGGTATCGTCATGGGCGGCGACTATGTGGGCGGTATCGCCGGAAAGAACGAGACCGGCGGTGAGATCTCCGATTGCCGCGCCTCCGGTGTGGTACGGGGCAGTCAATTCACCGGCGGTATCGCCGGCCAGAATTTCGGTACGCTGCTGAACTGCGCCAATACGGCGGCGGTCAACACCGCCGTCAGCGAGGACGACATGGCGGCGGATCTGGAGAACATCTAAAGTACGCTTTATAACCTGCTGAAAAGTGAGGAAGTCACGGAAAACGCCGTGACCACGGATACCGGCGGCATTGCCGGATATTCCAACGGCATCCTGCAAAGCTGTGTCAACACCGACGCGGTGGGCTATCCCCATGTGGGCTATAATGTGGGCGGTATCGCGGGCCGTCAGAACGGCTACATGGCCAGCTGCATCAACCGAGGTACCGTGCAGGGCCGTAAGGATGTGGGCGGCATCGTGGGGCAGATGGCTCCGGATATCACGCTGCAATTTTCTTCTGGCAGTCTGGACGAGCTGCAAAGCGAGCTGAACGGCCTGCACAATGTGATCGACCGCACGCTGGAGGACGCACAATCCGCCTCGGACACCGTGTCCGGCCGTATTTCCCGCATCTCCGGCTATGCCGACAATGCCCGGGACAGCGCCCACAGCATGACGGGACAGTTGGGAGATTTTGTGGATACCAACGTGGATACCGTCAACAACATCATACTTTTGGTGGAGCGGTATCTGGCCAAGGCGGCGCCTATCATGGAGGATCTGGCGGCCGCGTCCGACAGCACGACCCAGGCCATCGCGGCCCTGCGGCAGCTGCTGGATACGCTGGACGGCATGGAAGAATATAATGACCAGCTGCTGTCCCAATTGCAGAGCGCCTGCACAGAGATCGCCCAGGGCTGTGACGATCTGGAAAACGGCCTGAACGAGCTGGAAAGCGCCTTTGCCCTGATGGAGGGCGGCGTGGCCAAGCCGGATACCCAGCCGGTGCGGGACGATATCGCCGCATTGCGCGAGGCGGTGCTGACGCTGGAGACCACCATCGGCCGGGCCATGGAGGAGATCGGCATCAGCGGAACGGTGACGCCGGAGACCAAGGCGCAATTGAAAGCCGACCTGAAAACCGTGCTGGACTGCTATAGCACGACGATCCGGGATCTGGTGGACCTGCTGGTCCACACCAATTTCAGCGCCCTGCGGGAGCAGAATCTGGAAACGCTGAAACAGATCGTGAGTCATTTGCGCAGCGCCATGGGTTCTTTCGCGGGCGCGGCGGGCCATTTCGGCAACGCCATGAACGCGCTGGCGGATGCCATGGGCACCCTGCGGGAGATCAATGCCCGGATGGATACGGTATTTGACCAGTTGGACGAGGTGTTGGCCAATGTCCAGCAGGCTTCCGCGTCCCTGACCAGCGCCTTTACCAAGGCGGCCCAGTGGGCGGAGGAGTTGTCCGGTGAAGATCCCGGCTCCTTCTCCGGTCTCGGAACGGAGTTCGGTGAAAGCTCTGACGCGCTGAATGCGGCGCTGGGCGGCATCGGCAACGAGCTGACGGCGCTGAACGGCGAGATGTCCAACGCCACTTCGGTGCTGCTGTCTGACGTGCGGGCCATCAATAATCAGTTCATGAAGGTCATGAACCTGTTCCTGAACGTGCTGAACAATACACAGAACGTGGATTATACCGATATATTTGAGGACGTGTCCGAGGAAAGCCTGCAAAGCGCCACCCGCGGCAAGGTGCTGGAATGTATCAACTACGGCAGCGTGGAGGCCGACCGGAACGTAGGCGGTGTGGCAGGCGCCATGGCCATCGAATATGATCTTGACCCCGAGGATGATCTGCTGTCCTCCGAGAACCGCACCACGCGCTTTACTTATCAGACCCGTGCCATTTTACTTTCCTGCGATAACTACGGCACGGTGCAGGCCAAGAAGAGCTGCGCAGGCGGACTGGTAGGCCGGATGGATCTGGGCACCGTGTCCGACTGCGGCGGCTATGGCAAGGTCTCCAGTGAGAATGGCGACTATGTGGGCGGCTTGTGCGGCCTGTCCCTGTCCTCTGTCCGGCATAGTTATGCCAAATGTACGCTGGAGGGCCGCAAGTATGTGGGCGGCATCACAGGCTCCGGCAGCCACGTGTCCGACTGCCTTTCCATGGTGGAGATCGCCGCGCTTACCCAGCTGGGCGGCGCGGTGGCCGGTGAGATCACCGGCGATTACAGCGGCAACTGCTTCGTGTCCGATACGTTGGCCGGCGTCGACCGCGTCAGCTATGCCGGTAAGGCGGAGCAGATCACCTATGACGCCCTGTGCGAAAGGGAGGATACGCCCGACCAGTTCCGCAGCCTGACCCTGCGCTTCGTGTCGGATGGCCGGACGCTGAAGACGCAGACCTTCGCTTACGGAAGCTCCTTCGACAGCGACATTTATCCGACGCTGCCGGAGAAGGCGGACAGCTATGTCCATTGGGACAGAAACGATTTGCGTGACCTGCGCTTTGATACGGATGTCACAGCGGTCTACGAGCCCTATGTGACCACCCTGTCCTCTGACCAGCGGCGGGACGACCATCCTGTTTTGCTGGTGCAAGGTGACTTCCGGGAGGGCGATGCCTTGCAGACGGCCGAAGCGGAAACAGCCGTGGCCGACGCGGTGGAAGCCTGGACGGTCCGCATCCCCGACGACGGGCAGGAAAGTCACGAGGTACGCTGGCTGATGACCGACAAGGAAAATCGCTATACAGTATATGCGGACAGCGGCTCCGGCGCGAAAAAGGTTGACTGCCAGACCAACGGCAGCTACCTTTGCTTCACCATGGAGGGCAGCGGCACGGTGACTATTGTGTCCACATCGCAGCTGGGCTGGTGGATCTGGGCCGCAGGCGGCGCGGCAGTGGCTGCCGCCGCTGTGCTGGTACTGCTCCGGCGGAGGAAGCACGCCGCGAAAAAGCCCTGCGCTGCGGAAACGGAATAAAGAAATCTCCCGCGATCCAAAGGATCGCGGGAGATTTTTTGTGGTCATACTGCCTGTGGAAAGATTCAAGCACCACCGTTGACGATCCTGGCGTAGGTCTCCTCCGGGATCATGGGCGAGCAGATCTCCGCCAGCAGCGCCGTGTCGATCACGCCGGTTTGGGCGTACTGCCGCCCGGCTTTTTTCACAAGCGCCAGCCGGGGACCGGTCACGGCGATGGCCTCCGGCGCATTGAACATGGGACTTTCCGGCACGGTCAGGATGGTGTGGTCATGGGGAAACAGCAACTCAAACTGGCGGACAGCCGGTTCAAAATTCCGCTGGCTGTTGGGAAAACCGCATCCGCAGATCATCAGGTATTTGAGCTGCGAATAGTCCCGCTGGCCCACATGGACATAACGCCCGTTTACCGCCGCCATGGCCATGGAGCTGAGGGGCAGCAGCCGGTCGATCAGGTTTTTCAGCGCCGCGGGCATCCCGTAGCTGTGGAGCGGATAGCTGAACAGCAGAAGGTCGCTTGCAAGTATTTGCTCCAAAATCGTTCGCATGTCATCATCAATGATGCAATGCCCGCCGTTATATTTGCAGGCAAAGCAGCCCCGGCAGAATTCGATATGCCTGTCAATGACAGTAATGGTCTGTATCTCCTGCGGCGCAGCCTCCTTCATGCCCTCCAGAAAGGCACGGGTAATGTACAGGGTATCGCTTTTTTCCTTTTTGGGACTGCCGTTAAAAACAACTATTTTCATGTGTGCGCCGCCTCAGTCTTTCTTGTTTTTCTTTCGGCTGACCAGCTCCCTGATCCAAACGATGCCAACTGCCAGCAGCGCAAAGCTGCCGGAAAGCAGGGACAGTACGGTATCGCAGGTATCCTCCAAGGCGGGATGCTTTTTCATAAATTCTTTCATGGTTACGTTGCTCCTTTCGTTTGAAAGACGCAGTGCGACCCGATCATCCTGGATCGCACTGCGTCTGAGCGTCTGGCGTTTTGATATCTTCTATTTTTCCGTTCCTGAAACGGATCACGCAGCTGCATTTGCATTTCGGACAGAACAGAGGAAAATCCTCTAAGACCGTATGCGGCCGGAGCTGCGTTCTGGTTTTGCCGCCGCATCTGGGGCAGCAGAGCCAATCTGTTTGCGTGCTTGCTTTTTCTGTCACTTGGCGTCACCTCCGCTTATTGTCCAATCAAGGAGCGAAATGCGGCGTCACGGTCAAAGGTGCCTGCGGCAAAGCCGGGGATCTCCTTGATGGACTTGCAGATGCTGATGCTGACGCCTGTCAGGATCTGGCCGATCTCCCGGTCAGAGTAGGGGCAGTCGCCGGTGACGATCAGCGTAGAGAGACTATGCACCACAAACCAGAGATCACGGAAATAGAGGTCGGCTTCTTCGGCGGAGATATGGTAAATGCTCATCAGCGTCGGACGGACGAGCGCCTGCAAATGCTGCATGGACTTCATGGCGCTGTATTCCTTTGCCTGCGTCAGGAACAGGAGCCGGTAAAGCGCCGGTTCCTCCCGTGCGAACCGGATATACTGCATGCCGACCCCGAGGAAGGGGATCTTTTCCTTCAGACCCGCATCTGCATAGCCGTCGTATACGCGCATCGCGGCGGCATAGACCTCCTGCCTGACGGCGTCCATGGAGCCGAAACCCGTGAAGATGGGCTGCGTGGACGTGCCGAGCTCGTCCGCCATGGTCTTTGCGGTCAGACCGTCGATCCCCTTGGCCCGCACGACCCGCAGCGCCGCCTCCACCATTTCTTGTTTTGTGAACTTGTTTTTCGGGGCCATGCATACATCCTCCATAAAAACATATCTGTTATATATTGATTATTATATAACAGGTATTATACTTCTGAAAGAAGAATATGTCAATAGCAAAGACAAAATATTCTGCCCGCAATGGAAGGAAAGCAAAAAGAAAACGGAGCTGAGGGCTCCGTTTTCTCACGTTTATATGACCCGATAATCGCCGTGGATCTCGGGAATGTCGCCGCCATGCTGCTTGAAGTAGTCCAGGATCAGGTCGGACATCTCGGTGCCGATCTCCCGTACCACAGGGCAGCCCACGTAGCAGTCGTACCCGCCGGTGCCGCTGGCCCGGTAACTGTTCAGGCAGATGGTGAACACATCCCCGTCCGCCACGGGTTTTCCGCCGACGGTCATTTCGGTGACCCGCTGTCCCACCGGGCGGGAGATATCATAGGTGTAGGATACCCCCGCGTAGTAGTCGTAGTTATAATGCTCCACCTTCGGTTCAAGGAAGCAGTCGGAAACACGCAGGGTACCGTCATCATTCCGTGTGAAGTACTCGGCGCTGCGCTCCAGGGCCTGCCGCAGAACGGCCCCAGTGATCTCCAGTACCGACAGGGTGTTGGTGTAGGGGTAGGCGATCAGAAGATCCCGCCGCCGCACCACCTGGGGCAGCCCCGCCACATCGTTGGCAAGGCTGGCGGCGGACAGCTGCGCGCCGGTGGCCCAGAGCTGCACTGCGTTGAACAGGTCGGCAAGGCCGCTGCCCTTCGTCGCCATTCGCAGCGGCGTGTCCGGCAGCAGGGGATAGGGGAGATTCCCCACCACCTGATCCAGCCAATCCTGTGCGCCGTGCTCCATTTCCGCGAACTCCGCCAGCCATTCCTGACGGCAGACGCCGCCTGCACGGATGGTCTCGCTTGTGAAGTGCTTTTCCTTGTCGGATATTGCGGCGTCAATGCGCAGGAACTCCTGTCCACGGTCGGTGGGCTGCACCACAAAGGTGCCGCATACCGTCTGGCCATGGACGGTCATGTGTTGGTGTCCCGTCAGCAGGATGTCGAGATCCAACTCCTGACACAGCCGGTAGGCCACATTTTCGTGGGTGGTGGACAGCACCCGGCCCGTGGCAAGGTCCCGCTCGAAGCCGCCGTGATAGATGCACAGCGTCACATCCACCTGATCCTTCAGTGCTTCCAGCGCCGCCCGTGCGGCAGGGATAGGATCGTTGATGGTGACGCCGGACAGATGCTCCGGACGCTCCCAGATGTTCACATAGTCGGTGACGATGCCCACAATGCCGATCCGCAGGCCGTTTTCCAGCGTGTGGATGCGGGCGGGGAAGCGTACCCCCGCACCGTCCCAGCGGACGTTTTCGCAGACGCAGCGGGCATGCAGGGCGTTGAGATAGCTGTCCAGATAGGCCATGCCGTAGTTGAAGTCGTGGT
>CAVHKA010000007.1:0-28101 GCA_963636325.1 Agathobacter sp.
AGGGGTGGCGATCCAGCAGCGTGTCCAATCGGCACAGCTGCACCATCCGGGCCACTCGCTCTTCCTGTTGGGCCTTCGGCAGCTTGCTGCCGGAGAATATCTCAAACAAGTCCTCACGGACGGTTTTCTTCACAAACAGTGTCTGGGGATTCTGGGGCAGCATTCCCAGCGTACCGGACACCACAATATCGCCCCGATAGGGCTTTTTCAGTCCGGACAGCAGCTTCAATGTGGTGCTCTTACCCGCGCCGTTGCCGCCCAACAGCGCCAGAAACTCGCCCCGGCCCAACGTCATATCAAGGCCCTTTACCACATCGGGACTGTTTTCCTCATAGCGGAACCACGCGCCCTCTACAGTAATGACCGGCTTGCGCTTCGGCTGTTTGGGCTCTTCAGGAAGGGGAAGTAAGGAATGTTGAGACGCGAACTCTTGCAGGAAATCCCGCCCCTCCCGCACGGTGACGGGGCAGGGCGCGTCGGACTCCACCGCCGCCCAGATGCGCATGGCGGCGGGCATGGCCAGGAACATCCGGTGCCCCATGGCCTTGAGCCGCTGACCCACCTCCGCGGGCGTTCCGGTGCATAAAAGCCGCCCGCCATCCATCACCGCCACGGTGGTAGCCAGTGGGAATGCCTCCTCCAGCCGGTGCTCCGTCAGCAGGACGGTGGTGCCCAGCTCACGGTTGATCTTTCCCAGCACCGCCAGAAAGTCCGACGCGGCGATGGGGTCAAGCTGGCTGGTAGGCTCGTCCAAAATCAGCACGTCCGGCTGCATGGCCATGACGGACGCCAGATTCAAAAGCTGCTTCTGGCCGCCGGACAGCTCCGTCACGTCCTTATAAAACCATCCCTCAATGCCGAAAAACGACGCCATCTCCGCCACACGGCGGCGGATGGTGGGGGTGTCCTCTCCCAGACTCTCCAGCCCGAAGGCCAGCTCGTGCCATACCTTGTCGGTGACGATCTGGTTCTCCGGAGACTGCTGCACAAAGCCGATGCGGGCGGCCTGGGTCCGCTCGTCCACGTCCTCTAGCGGCGTATCCCGGAACAGGATGCGGCCCGACCGGACGCCGTGGGGCGCCAGCGCAGGCTTCAGCTGCCGCAGCAGCGTGGATTTGCCGCAGCCGGAGGGGCCGCACAGCACCACGAACGCGCCCTCCGGCACCGCCAGCGTCAGGTCGTCGATGGCGCGGACAGTCTGCTCCGGGTAGGAAAATGTCAGGTTTTCGATGGTGAACAGCGCCACATCCGCGCCTCCCTTCTGTCCAGGATCACCGGTATCAAAGGGCTTCCGCCATACCGGCAGCAAAGCTCTTATGCCCGCATAAGCTGCTCCAGCAAATATGTCGCATCAGCGGTATCCACCACACCATCACCATTCACATCCGCTTCCAGCAGCTGCTTCTGTGTAAGCTGGTCAGTGTCGATCTGGGTGTTATAAACAGCGTAAATCAGTTGTGCATCATTGATGTCCACTGTGCCGCTTCCGTTCACATCGCCGTCGTATGTAAGGCTTTTCGCCCTGGCGGTCATTTCTGACACTCCGGCAACTGCGGCATCCACTGAACTATCCGTTGTCAGGCAGACATACGCCTCGTACTTTTCAGACCAGAACATAGGACTATTATCGTAAACGGGAATCTTTCCCGCCTCCAGCTGCGGCCCGATGTATCTGACCAGCAGCCACGTTGTATCACTTTGCGTCAGGTACACCGCCGCGCTCAGCGTCTGATCCGTGTCGTCCGCAGTAAGCTCCACCGTTCCATCCCCGGCAGCATCCTCAGCCATTGCCGCAAGCGCCCCGGTGCCGGTCCTGTCAGATGTGTCTGTCTGCCATGCCAGCAGTGGATAGCCGTTATTGTTCAGGGCACTGTCAACGGTAAAATGGTCGCCCAGCGTATCAGCCGCTTTTTTCAGTGCACCGCCGCTCATCCGGACAGCGACCCCGGTCATCGTGCCGCTTCCGGTGTTTTTATCGGGCTGCGCACCGGTTTTATACACATTGTTCAGCTTTATACTGCCCCGGACCGTTCCGGCGATCGCCGCGCCGCGGACCGTTCCGGCTTGATAAGCGTTGGTCACACGCAGCTCACCGCTGCACTCGCCCACCAGGCCGCCGGAGGATCCGATACCCGTCATAGAGACGCGGCCCACATTGTAAACGTCTGTAAGCTGTACCGCAAAGGCACCGCCGCAGCCGCCTATCAGGCCGCCAGCCAGCAGCGTACCGCTGCCGACAGCCGTGACCGTACCCGCATTGAAGCACTCTGTCAGCCGCACTGTACCGCAGTCACCTGCGATTCCGCCGGTCTTGCCTCCGGACAGGGCGTTCACCATCACCACCGCCCGGTTGGAGCATCGGGTGATCCGATCCGCCTTCTGCCCCATCGCGCCCACAATGCCGCCGGCCGCTCCGGAACTCTTGATCTGCACCGCAGCCGCCGCATGGCAGTCACTGATAGATCCATCGCTGTATCCGGCCACCGCACCTGCATAGCGCCGCCCGGTAATGATACTGTCGCTGATGGTCAGTCCCTTCACCTTCGCGTCGGCAGAAAGATAGCCGAAGAATCCCGCACTTTCCCTTTCCGTGCTGATATTCACGCCGCTGACTGTATGTCCGTCGCCCCGAAAAGTTCCCGCATAGGCACAGGTATTCTCCTTGCCGATGGGCATCCATTCCAACGTCTTATCCAGGGCGATATCGTCGGTCAGTCTGGCGCACAGTGCCGTCTGGCCGTCATTGACTATATCCCGGAAGGCCGCCAGCTCCGCTGCCGTGCCGATCCGGTAGGGATCGGCATCCGTACCGCTGCCCTCCAGTTCCAGACCAGCGGAGGCGGCCAACGCCGGGACGCATAGGCACAGCGCTGTGACCAACGCCAGCAGCAATGCCAATATTCTTCTCATTTGTACGTTCCTCCTTATGCCGCTGTCTCAACCGCTCATGGAGTTATCACCTACGTCCGCGCCCAGATCGCAGGTGTAGACCCAGCAGATCACATCGCCGTTCTGCACCTGATAGCGGGAGCAGCCATAGTTGGGAAACCATCCGTTCACATGATACATCCAGCCGGACCGTTCCCCCACATCGAACTCATAGAGATTGTTGATGCCCTCGATGTAAGCACTGTTGTACATAGGCGTGAAGCTGGACTCCATGTGGATACTATTGTCTCTGCACACCCGCTGCAGCACGTCATACACGCTTTCTCCCGGAGAGAACGTCACTGTGGTCGTTGGCAGGATCACACCGTCCGACGGCACCAGCGGCCGTTTATTCTCCGCACACAGCTCCATATTGTCCAGGATCGTGGCACAGGAAATGGAGATCGTACACGTCAGACTGGTGTCCGTATCTATCGTTGTGCTGTCCGGCTCCACCGGCTCGGGCCGCCCTTCAGGCACAGGATCGGTATGATACCGATCCTGTCCGCCGGAGTTTCCTGCTGTATCGCCGTCTGTGCTGTTGGCGACTTTCGGCGCATCAGGCTTTTGGGGGCCGACGATATCTTCGTCATTGGGATCCTGAGAAACCGATGTATCCCGCGTCTGCTCCTGCCGGCGGTCAGCATCTGTCTGCTGCGCGCTGGAAGGCTCCTGCGCCGCAGGTGCTGTATAATCAGTAAGCTTTCCGCCCGCCAGTATCAGCGCGGCAACAAGTACGACTGCCGCAATGCCTGCCGCCAGTGTTTTTTTCCAGGTTCTTTCCATAAATCAGCCTCTTTATGTACTTATCGGGCGCTGCGCTTTTTCTTCTGCACCAGCACAACGATGGCCGCCGCGGGAACCAGCACACCACAGGCCCACAGGCCCATCTGGCTGGTATCGCCGGTGCGGGTCGCCTTGACCAGCTTGTCGATCACGGAGTCAGAGCCCGCCTTCCAGCCGATCATGACCGGGGACAGCCCCGTGGTCGTTACCTGAATGCCGTCCGCCGTCTTGGTCACAGTGGGGCTTTCCATATTGCCCACCGTCTTGCCGAAATCGGCGGTGGTAAAGACATGGATGACCACGAACTCATAGCCGGACTTGCCCGTTCCCTGGGGATAGGGCAGCAGCACGGTGATCTTGCCGTTGGCCGGGAAGTCCTCCTTGGCGGCGGCGGACCAGACGGTCTTATTGTCCACCACAGAGGGGATCATCAGCGTCACATCCAGCAGCTGGGTGTTCTCCGCCTTGATGTCCTTGTCCACCTTCTGCGCGGCGGCCACCATCTGCGCTTTCAGCTTGGTCATGCTGTCGAGCGTCGACACGCCTTGCAGCGCGGAGGGCACCGCGGTCAGCGTCGTGATCTCGATGCGGCCGCCCACCTTGTGGTAATTGCACACGACGCACTGGTCGCCGGTGTACTTATGGCTGGCCTCCTTCAGATGCGCGCCGCAGACGGTGCAGGCGAACCAGTGCTTGGTGTCGCTCATCTCATAGCCGGAGCCGCTCTTATGGCCCAGCGCGGGGGTGGTTTCCTCGAATTCACTGCGGCCGCAGACGGTGCAGGTACGCATTTTGGTACCGGCCTCCGTGCAGGTGGCCGCCGTCTCCTTCCACTCGCCGAAGGTATGCGCGCCGTCGTCGCAGTCCGCCGCCACATCGCTCATGTCATAGAGGGCGTTCTGGCCTTTCAGCAGGCGCTGGTAAGCCGTCAATGCATAGATGGCCTGCTGGATGGGCATATCCGCGTCCGCCTGCACATCCTTATCATTGCTGTGCCGGAATATCTTTTCCTCGCTGTCATAGTAAGTCAGCAGGGCGTCAACGGGTGTTTTGCCATCGCCCTTGATAAAGCGCCCATCGGTTCTGACGTCCACGCCCAGGATCGAGCAAGCCGTGATGACCTGAGAAGCACTCTCGGAGTTGGCATAGCCGTAGGAGGCGTATCCGCCGTCTTCCATCTGAAGATCGGACAGCACCTGAAGCCCTTCGCTGATCGCCGTCTCAACGGCGGGCTGATCCTTGTACCGTGCCAGCGCCTGCAGCGCCATGGCCGTTACGTCCGGATCACCCTTTTCCTTCCGGTTGCCGTCCTTATCGACGGCCGCCATATCCCAGCCGCCGTCCTGCGTCCGGCAGCCGTCCCGCAGGATATAATCGACGCACATCTGGCGGAACTCGTCCTCAGCCGGGTAGTTATTGCTGTCCAGCGCAAGCAGCGCCCAGATAGCGGCGTTTACGCCCTGTCCCGTGATCCACGAAAAATTCTCCGTCGTATAAGGCTTGGTCAGATCCACGCCGCCCACATCGCGGGGATCGCGGCCAATAGCCGTCAGCGCCAGGATCACTCTGGAATTCTCCGTACTCTTACTGCGGTGCAGTACGCCCTCGGGGCTGCCGGATCCCTGTGCTTTGGCAAGCGCCTTGGCAAAACTGCCGTTTTCCGCGCACAGATTCTTATAGTATGTATAGAAATATGCGTCACCCTTCTGCAGATAGCCGCTGCGGGCCAGATCAAGGATGTACCACTCATAGCCGTAATCCGGGTTCGGCAGCTTTTCCCTTACCCCTTTCAGCGTATCCTGAATGATCTTTTCGATCTGGGCGTCGCCTTTTGTCGTTTCGCCGCCGGCCGCCTCTCCCATCTCGTCATCGGCAAATACCGGAACGCACAGGCTCAACGCCATAATAAGCGCCAGCAACAGCGAGAGCAGACGTCTGCTCGTTGTTGTATTCATAGGGTCCTTCCTCCTTGTTAATTCTCGAAGATATACAAGGTTCCGGTCTCCGGATCCTTATATACCATGCCCTGATTGACCAGTCCGTCCGTGGACACGCTGCCGGATTCCTGCTGGATCACGTCAGATGCCTCTATGCGCTGCATCTTGTCCCGGTCGATGTTCGTCTGCTTCAGATCCACCTGCCAGAAGGTGATGACCGCCGCCATCAGCCCGCAGGCCAACACCAGCATCACGTCCGTCAGGTTGGCCACATACTGCATGGGCTGCACATCCTCGTCCTCGCGCAGGCTGCTGCCGCGCAGACCGCTTCCCCGGATCATCGCTCCGCCTCCTTCATCTCCTGAAGACAGCCCTCCATGACGGCCTCCAGATCGGCGATATCCGAAGCGTACCACCGCTTGCGGAAGGTGGAGATCAGGGCGCAGACCGCCGCGGTGATGATACCGGCGATGGTGGTATCAAAGGCAATGCTCATGGACTGGGACAGCGTGACGGTGTCGCCCTGTCCCAGGGCCATCACGCCGGGACCGAGGGGGATCAGCGTGCCCAGCAGGCCGAACATGGGGCCCAGCTTGGCCACCGTGTCGGTGATGCGGACCACCCGATGATAGTAGTCCTCCTCCCCCTCCAGCATACGCTTGGCGGCGGCGAGGCGGGTCTCCTCCGGCAGGTCGGCGGTGCTCAGCAGCTTGGAGAACACCAGCTTCTGCCGGTTCAGGAACGGTTCATCATCCAGCATGGCACGGATGGCGTCCGGGGTCTTGCTCCGCATGGCGTGCAGCAGCTCCACGGTGTTGACCTTGTCGCTGCCGGCCCGCTGGGCGGCCTCGTAGATCACGAAGCCCACCTCGATCACGGCAACGGCCATCAGGAGCAGCAGCACGATATAGCAGGGGTAGCGAAGCCCCTGGCCGATGGCATGTAGTATCTCTGTCATTCGTCTCTTTCTTCCTTCTTCACATCGCGGTCAGGCGCGCCGTTGACGCCGCCCTCCGGCTCATCCTCAAGGCCCTCGCCGCGGAGGCGGGCATTTCTCCGGCCCCACAGGATCAGCAACAGGATCAACAGCAGCAGGATCAACAGCAGCAGCCACCACAGGCTGAACTGCCGGGCGGGGGCCTCGGTGGTCCACTTGGCGTACAGCGTCATGTTGCCGCTGACGGTGTCCTTTCTGAAATCCCACTTATGCTGCAGGTCCATATCGCTGTACCAGCCCTCCAGATAGAGGCCCTCCTTGGTGGGATCGTCCGGGCGCTTGATCTTGCCGCCCAGCTTCACCACCTGATCCGGCACTTCGCTGCCGCCGTTGGAATCAAAGCGGATCAGGCAGCCGTCGGATACGATCACGGTCACATCCCGCGCCGTGGCGGCGAAACGATCCATGCCGTCCTTCGCGGAGACTTTGTAGTTGCTGTTGCGGATCATGGAGGACCCGGCGGTGCCGATGACCTTCAGCTGGAAGGTGCCCACCACGGTGTCGGCCCGCCATGTCTGGCCGCCGGTCAGGGAGACCGTGTTCATATAAAACGCCCGGTCGTCATTCCGCAGGGCAATATCGTTGGTCTGGATCTTGTCGGTCACCATGGCGCTGTCGGGCACCAGCTCAAAAAACGTGCTGTCATACAGGATCTCATTCTGCATGGCATACATGGTATACTCCTCGGCGGCGTCGGTGCGCCGGAGGGTAAACGTCACGGTGATGATATCACCTGTGGCGGCTCTTTTCTCTGTACTCCCGTCCACGGACAGGGCAAATTCAAATTTCTGGCTCTCGTCCACGGCGTAGGCCGGGACGGCCATGGCCAGCAGCAGCGTCAAAACCGCCAGCAGGCCGCAGAAAATACGTTTCATCTTAAAACCTCCAAATCCGGGCCGTCCCCTGCCCCAAAACGGGGCAGGGGAACGGTCCGGTGCTGCGGGGGAACGCGCTCACGCGCGAAGGGTATGAAGTTACTGGGTGATAATGGCAATGATCGCGGCGGCGTCGTCGGTGTTCACGCTCTTATCCTTGTTCACATCGGCCCGCAGGAACTTCTCCATGCTGACGTTCGTGAAATCATCATACTGGGCATTGTACATGTTCCAGACCAGCTGGGCGTCGTTGATATCCTTGATGTCGCTCTTGTTCACATCGCCGCTGTAGTCGATGGTGGTCTTTACGGCGGTGGCGGAATGGCCCATCTTCGTCAGGGCCTCGGTCTGAACGTCAGCCTGTGCCTTGTCAGAGATCACCAGCCAGGCATATGCGTTGTACCCATCGGACCAGTACATGGCATCGCCGCCATAGGTCAGCACGTCGCTGGTGTTGGTCGCGGTGGCGGTGACCAGCCACATGGTCTTGCCGTCCAGCTGGACATACTGGCTGACTGCCACAGTGTACTCGACAGTGGGAACAGGTGTCTTGATAACGGTAACGGTCAGTGCGGTGCCGTTGATCTGAGCGCCGGGGATGGTGTACTTGCCGTCAGCGCCGATCTCCAGGGTCGTGTCGCCCAGCGTCACTTCGTAGGTATAGTTGGCCTCGGCATTGATGGTGAACTGGAAGTCCTTACCGTTGGGGGCCTGCTGGTTGGTGCCGCCCACCACGTCGGCAGCGCCACTGCCGGTGAAGTTGATGGTGGTCGTGGAAGTGCCGGGCTCGGTGTAGGTCACGTTGATGGTCAGCTTCTCACCCTTCACCAGTTCGGCGGGGATGGCATAGCGGTACATCACGTTGCCCTGCATGGGGATTCCTGTGATCGTGGTGCCATTAGCCGTGACCGTATAGGTGCGGTTATTCTTAGGCAGGATCATAAATGCCAGATCGGAAGCACCTTCCTTCACCTGATCGCCGCTCTTAGTCCAGCCGGTACGGTTCGTCACATCATCCCAGCCGTCACCGGTCTCTTCGATGGTGACCATCTGGGTCGCAGGCTTGTAGCTCAGGTCGATGGTAACGGTCTCGTTGGCCTTGAAGGTCGCGCCGGGGATGGTGTATCTGATCTTGCCGCCATCCACATCAGGCAGGGTCACTGCCTGGCCGTTCACCTTCAGGACATATTCCTTGGCGAGCGTGCCGTCATCGTTCAGCTGGGCCTTGATGATGATGGGCATGTCCTTACCGGCATTCCACTTGTCCGTCTTGACCACCTGGGGATTGAACAGATCATCCACTGCATCACCGGTCCATTTAACGTTGGCCTGCTGTACGATCTCAGTCGCCGTAATTTTCAGCTCGCCGGTAACGTTGCTGATGGTGTAGGTGCCGTTGCCGTTGTTGATGACGGTCACATCGTTGCCGCCCATGGTGGAGCCGGTGAAGTCATACTTCTTGTTGGGGTCGGTTGCTTTGAAGGTGTAGTCCTCGCCGGGGGTAGCAACCAGGGAATCGGCGGTGAAGCCGGTGGGCAGCGTAACGGCGTAGCCGCCCACATTGACGGTGACAGCCGGGGTGATGATCTTGGCCTCAGGCGCATCCTTGCTGATGGCGTTGCCCATCTCGTCCACCTTGGCGCTCTTTACGGTGACGTCGCCCTTGCCAATGGCCTTGCCGGTGAAGATCAGCACGATATTATCCGTGCCGCAGGTCTTGTTCTTGCCGTAGCCGGTGATGCGCAGGGTGCCGTTGTTGTCCTTCGCGGTCACATCCGTACCCTCGGCCTTAACATATTCCAGCACATCGGTGTCATAGGTAACGGTCAGGTCAAATGCGTTATAAGTTTTAATGTCCTTGTTGCCGATGGTCAGGGCTACCTGGGTGGTTTCGCCCTTCACGATGGTATCCTTGCTGCCGCTGGCAAAACCAGCCGCCACGGTGTAGCCATCCACCTCCTGCTGCGCAGGGGAAACGGTGACGGTGAAGGAAACCGGCGTATCAGCGAACTGATCCGTCACAAAAGCGCCGGTAGATATTGCCGCACTGGTAACAATTGCCTTGAACTCAGCCGTCGCGGTCTCCGTGATGGTCTCCTTGGCCTTAACGACCAGCTTGGCAAACACATCGCCTGTCTTGTAGGAAAGGCCAGCCTTATTCGTCGCGATAGCCGTTGCGCGCAGATAGCTGTCTGCACCCTTATCGGCGTTGTCCGCCCTGAAGTTCATGGAGGATCCATTTACCGCATCAGCATTTGTCGCCGCTTCAGTAGCATCCACATCCACAGTAAACAGGTCGCCGTTGAATGTCAGCTGCGTTTCAAGGGTCTGTACGTTAGTGATTGCCTCGTTGATCTTGAAGGCTACCTCAAGGGTCTCCCCCGCTTTGATCTCCTTCTTTTCGCCGGAGGCCGCGAATCCGTTGGCAAAGGCGACTGCTGTCATAGACAGCAGCATCGCCAATGCCAGGACGACCGCTATTACTCGTTTCATCCTAGCTTCTTCGCTCCTTTCAAGAATTACTACTGTTGAACTCAGTGATGACTCCGTTGTAGTACCAGATCATCTGCGTGACGTCGTAGATGTCAATGACGCCATTTCCGTTAATGTCCGCCGCCTTCAGCTCTGTTTCATTCGGCGTCTGTACTCCGTTGTAGAACCAGATGCTGCGTGTCACATCATTGATGTCGGCAATCGTGCCGTCCGCGTTGATGTCGCCCAGGGTGTACTCGGGCTCGGGGGCGGTGATGGTCTCCAGACCCAGCTTGGTCAGAATGGCGTTGACGCCCTCCAGATCGGTGGTTTTCAGCAGATCCCACTTGGCCTGACGGATATTCTGATACAGGGTACGATCCGTATCGCGCTTGATGTCGATGGCCGCGTGTACGCCGCCGGTCTTGTTCATGATCTGCTGATAGGCCTGCCACTGATAGCCCGCCTGGGTCGCATCGGTGTTGCTGAAGATGGCCGTCATATCCACGACGGTGTTGATGTCCTTCTCCAGCAGGGCCGCGCCGGTCAGCGGTGCGCCGTAGTAATTGCGCGCCGTGATCTTCGTGGTGCTGTCGTAGGTGTTCGTGCCGTCCGCCGCCAGATAGACCGCGTCCGCCACATGGTTGAGGTTGTCGTTGACGTTCTTCAGCGCCGTGTTCAGCATGGCCTTGGCCGCGTCGTTCAGCTTATCGCCGGACAGCAGCTCGTTGGCCGCGCTGACATAGGCGTTGACGGCGGTCTTGGAGGCGCGCGCCTCCATGGGCAGCATACCGGTCAGCTCCTGACCCGCATAGGTGAGGCTCACGGGGAACCAGTAGGAGCCGGGACGGGCAACCTGCAGCTGCGTGCTGCCGAATCCCTCATTGAACTCGGTCTTGATCATGCCGTTGCCAGCCGCAACGATCTGCGTCCAATCCGGCTGTGCCAGAGGCTCGCGTGTAGTCTCGTCCACACTAACCTGTGTGCCATTCTGATACACGCCCATAGCAGCATAGATCTGACTCATCGTCGGCATCGCCTTGATTATCTGGCTTACCTGCACGCTGTAATAGCCGTCGCTGTAAGAGAAGCTGTTGGTACCCGCCGTGCCGCCGGGGGTCACTTCGCTGTAGATCACGCTGCCGTTATTGAAGCCGCCTTCGCCCAGCGCGTAGCCCTCCGTGGCCGGACGGGTCACGGTCAGCTTGTAGTAGTGGGCGCGCGCGGTGCTGTCGGTAAAGACCGCGTAGACGAACTGCTTCTGCTGGACAGGCGTGCGGTAGAAGTACAGGCCCTCCGCGGTGCTGCCCTTGTCCGTGATGGCGATGAGCTTATCGGCATCCGCCACCTTATCGCTGGTCAGCTTCGTGCCCAGCACGACGCTCGCGTCGGCGCTGAAGTAGATGCGGTCAAGGCTGCCGCTGCCGGCTGCCGCCGTGACGGTCAGCTCCTTGGGTGCATCCGCTGTGCCCTCGTCCTCGGTGGACAGGGTGAATTCCTGCGTCTGGCCGCCGATGGTGACGGTCACCTTCGCGCTCTCCGGTTCGGGCTCAGGCTCCACAGCCGCAGCGTTCTGCCATGCCAGAACGGGGTAGTTCTTGTATCCGCTGATCGTGCCGGTGGTATCCTGCTTGAAGGCCTCGCCCAGCTTGTCGCAGACCTTCGGCATATCAGTGTCGCTGAACATCTTCTCCACAGCGCTGATCCTATCATCGCCAGCAAGTGCCAGCTTACAATTTTGGTTCTGGCCGCGGATCAACTCAGCGTAGACATTGGTGATCGTGCACGGATTCGATACTGTACCCACGATCACGCCGCCATAGCCTGTGCCATTGCCCTTTGTCTTGACGCTCATCGTACTGTAGGCGTTTGTGATCGCAGCGCCCCAGGTGGCGTCGCCCACCAGGCCGCCAGCCAACTTGCCATTACCGGATTTCGCCCAGACTGTACCGCTGTTGTACACATTGGTCAGCGTCAGCGCGGCGGCAGGTTTGTTCTTTCTGTTGGCAGCGCCTACCAGGCCGCCAGCCGCTACATATGCACCATTCGCCTGGTTATTGGTAACTGCGCCGTTGTTGCAGCTGTTGGTGATCGTGCCGCCATTGGGGGCTGCGCCGATCAGGCCGCCCACACCGGCATACTGGGTATTGAATTTTCCGGACACAGCTGCGGCATTGGAGCACTGGTCCATGTTGATCAGCGGCTGCACCTCGTCGTCGGCAGACGCCGACTTCATCGCGCCCACCAGGCCGCCGATGCCTACGCCGCCGGAGGTGTTCGTCACGGTAACGTCCTTGGTGGTTTGGCAGTTCTCCAGCGTCAGGGTGTCCTCGCCATAAGCCACGATCGCGCCCATGTACTTTGCCGTGCCGGTGATGGTGCTGTTGTCGATGGTCAGGTTCTTGATGACCGCGCCTGTACCGGTGGTGCCGAACAGGCCGATGTAAGTGGTGGCACTCGCGTCGAAGGTGTTCAGGCCGCTGATGGTGTGGCCGCTGCCGTCGAAGGTGCCGGTGTAGCCCGTGATGGGCGTCCAGGTCTTGCCCTCCAGCGAGATGTCCGCCGTCAGCTTGGCGTCGAGGTTCGTCTCGCCGTTGTTGACACGGCTGGCAAACGCCGCCAGCTCGTCAGCGGAGCCGATGGTCAGGGAGGTCTCCGCGCCGATGGGGGACAGATTCAGACCCAGCAGCACAGCGTTGACGCTGTCCAGATCGGTGGTCTGCAGCAGCGCCCACTTGGCCTCACGGATCTTCTGATAGAGGTCACGATCCGCGCCGGAGGCAATGTCCTTGGCCGCAAAGACGCCGTCCATCTGCGCGATGATCTGATAGCCCTGCCACTGGTAGTTAGCCAGTTCAGCGTTTTCACCCCACTTGGTGAAAATAGCCGTCAGGTCGCGGATGGTGTTGGTCGCCAGCTCCACCTGATCCGCGCCGCGCAGCGGGCCGCCGTAGTAATTGCGGCGGTTGACCTTGGTGCCGTCATAGTTCCACGCGGAAGCCAGCGTATTCTCGTCGATCTGCGCCTGTACCGCCGTGATGGCATCGGCCATCATGGTCTTGGCCTCGTCGGGGATGCTGCTGTACTGGTCGCTGGACTCCAGCGCCTTGGCCGCGTTGATGTACTTCGCCGCGCTGCTGTTGTCAGGACGCGCCACCATGGGCAGATAGCCCGTGGCCGTCGCGCCGTCCCGCGTGTAGCTGACGGGCATCCAGTACCAACCATGACGCTTTACATAGACGTTGCTGCTGTCCGCATAGACCAGTGCGTTGGTGTCCTCGCTCCACTGGGGCTTGACCGCCACATAGCTGCCCATAAAGGTCTCATCGTCAGCGGTGGGCGATACGGTGGCGGCGCCCTGATACGCGGTCATTGCCGCAAAGGCCTTGCCGCTGCTCAGCGTACTGCTTATCAGGCTAATGGGATATTCTTCTCTAGCCATTTGAGTACCACCGATGTTCAGACCGGTCTTGGCGGCGCGGGTGGCCGTCACCTTGTAGTAATAGTTGCTGTTGGTGTCGTTGTCGGTAAAGACCAGATAGAGTGTCTTGCTTTGAGCCTTAGGCTGATCATAGAAGAACAGGTTCGTGTTGGTGTACTTGCCGTCCACCACCTCCAGCGCGCCGGACAGCGTACCCGTCTTGCTCAGGCTCGTACCGGCCTGCACATTCTCCGGCAGCGTGATGAAGATCTGCTCCATCTTGCCATCGGCGGGAATGGCGAAATCATAGGTAAGAGCCTTGGGGTTCGCAGGATCAACGCTGCCGTTTTCACTGGTGATATACACCTGCTGGCCGGTCTTGCCGACCCACAGGTTCACCTTATCCGTCGGCGTCACAGGTGTGCCGTCCACGATGGTGGAGCAGCCGGCCTTGGCCAGCACCGTGTTGATGTCGGTGCGGTTGGTGGCCTGCAGCATCGTCCACACATAGCCGCGGTTGGTCTCGTACTTGGCGAGGCTGGCGTCGTCCGTGACATTCAGCACAGACAGGACGTTCAGCTTTTCCGTCAGCCGGGTCAGCGCGGTGTACTTGTCAGCGCCCAGAGAGGCCGACATCTTCCATGTGCTGATGATATCCATCAGGTTCAGCAGCTGGTTCTCGGCCTCTTCCAGCTCATACTCGCCGGTCATGACCGCGCCCAGCGCGTCACGGGCGGGGACAGTGCCGGTGTAAGCGTAGCCTTCGCTGCTGAGATACAGGGTCTTGCCGATATTGCCCTTGCCGGCTTCGACCGCGGCAATGGCCTTTTCAAAGGCCGTCTTGAACTCATCGGACAGCTGGGCGTAGATGGCGTCGCTCTTGAGGGCATTCGCCTTATCCAGATACTTCTGCGCCACTTCCTCGCTGCCCCACCATGCCGCCAGAGGCACTCTGTCGTACTCGGTGCTGGCGCTGGCAGTGGTCTTCCAGTAACGGCCGGGGCGGGCAAAGGTGACCTTCTGGCCGCTGCTGCCCTTTGTGCCCACGGTGAAGCCGTTCTCGGCCATCGTACCGGTGGTGGCCGCCATGCCGTAGGTCGTCTGGGAGCTGACCTCGCCGTCCGTAAACTGCTGGTAGCCCGCGTTCACGGTGCCGGTCAGATAACCGGTGCTGGTGTCATAAGTGGAGGCGATGTACGGCGCGTCCTCGCTGGTCGCGGGCTCGCTGATCGCGGAGCCGTAGGCCACGCCGCTTCTGGCGGAACGGTTGATGTTGATCTGATAGTAACGGGTCTCGCCGTCGCGGGTGTAGGCCACATAGACCGTGCGGGTCTGCTTGGCCGGGTGCTTGGCGAAGTACAGGCCGTCCGCCGTCAGAACACCGTTGCCGTTCTCAGTGATCTCGCCGGTGATGGTGCCGTCCTTGCTCAGGCCGGTGCCCATCTTGACGGTTCCCTTGTTCTTGCTGGTATCCACAGCGAGCTGGATCGTGTCGGCCACATTCGTGCTCAGCAGACCGCAGTCGATGTTGACCTCGCAGACCGTGGGGGTCTCGGGATCGCTGGCGCCGTTGCTGCCCAGGCGTGCCTTCCGCTCCACGTCCTTCACGCTGATATACAGTATGTCGCTGGCGGAAGCGTCGGGATCCTGCCAATCCAGAATGGGCAGACCGTTGTTCAGCTGCTTTTCGCCCGTCAGGTCGGCAACGAAGTTCATGCCCAGCTCATCGGTAAAGCCCTTCAGCTGCTCCACGGTGACGGCAATGCCCTTGTTGGTGAACTTGGAGCTATCGCCCTTGGCCAGATAGTCGGGCAGATCGCCGGTCTTGTACACGTTCTGCAGCATCAGCGCCTGCGTCGCGCCGCCGCGGTAATAGCCCACAACGCCGCCCTTGCCGCTCTTGTTGGCCACCGTGCTGCACTGGTAGGCATTGGTAATGTCGAGTCTCTTGGTAGCTTGACCCACCAGACCGCCCACGCTCTGCGACGTGGAGTTGGGCGCGGTAATATCGCCCACGTTGTAGACGTCCTTCAGGGTGCTGTCGTCCTGATCCGTGTTGCCGATCAGGCCGCCTGCATAAACGGTATCCTTGGTCGTCTCAGCGGACACCGGACCCGCGTTGAAGCAGCCCGTCATCACGACGGAATAGGCATAGCCGATCAGACCGCCTGCCTTGGGAACGCCAAAATCCGGATCCCCCATCTGCGTGACCGCGGCACGGTTGGAGCAGTTGGTCATAGACGGCGTCTCAGCTGCATAATAAGCCTTGAAGGTGCCAACGAGACCGCCTGCCACCTTGGCTCCCTTTACCGTCACATCAGCAGCGGTATGGCAGTTTTCAATGACGCCGCCGCCGTAGCACAGGAGCGCCGCCGCATCGCCGTTATCCGCCTCATTGATGATGGTGCTGTTGGCAATGGTCAGGTCCTTGATAACGGGGGAAGTGGTGCTTTGTGCCGTCCAGCCAAACAGACCGGCATAGAAACTCTTCTCCGTCGTATTGTGGATCTGGATGCCGCTGATGGTGTGGCCGTTGCCGTTAAAGACACCGGTGTAAGGCTTGCTGACCATGCCGATAGGCGTCCAGTTCTTGGTGGCCGCCTCGCTCTGCAGGTCAATATCCGCCATCAGGGTCGCGCAGGCGCCCGGCTGAGTGCTGTTGGCCTTGTCGCGGAAGGCCGCCATCTCGCTGGCGTCCCAGATCAGATAGGGTTTGTCCTTTGTACCCTCGCCTTCCAGCGTCACAGGCTCCTGCGCGTCGCCGTTCTGCCACTTCAGGACAGGATAGCCGTTGTTGATTTCCAGGAAGTCGCGGGTGAAGCTGCCGCCCAGCGTGGTCTTGCCGAAGGTCTTCTCCTTCATCTCTTCGGCGGTCTTGGCGGCGGCGTCGCCGGTAAGCTCCGCACCATCGCCCAGCGTGCCGACAGTCTCCTGGCCGTCCAGCTTATAGACATTGTCCAGGGTCGTGGGCTTGTTCGCGTCCAGCTTGCCCAGCAGGGCGTTGGCGCTGGCGCTGTAAGCGTTGGAGATGGTGGTCGTACCCTTATTACCCCAGTTTACAGGCAGATAGCCCACCAGGCCGCCCACCGCGCCGCCGGTGGCGGTATTGCTGGCCGTGCCCATGTTGTACACGTCAGTCATTGTCAGGGTGCAGGCGTCATTGCTGACCTGGCCCACCAGACCGCCGGTGAACTTTGCGCCGGTGACCTCACCGGCATTGAAGCTCTGGCTGATGGCCAGCGTCTTGCCGCTGCCGTTGTAGGCATGACCCACCAGACCGCCGATACCGTTCATTGCGCCGGTACTGGTCACCTTGGCGCGGTTGGAGCAGTTGGTGATGGTCACATTGCCATCGGTCTGACCCACCAGACCGCCGGCAATGCCGTTCTTGGCGGAAACCGTCACATCCTTGGCAGTGTGGCAGTTGATCAGCGTCAGGCTGCCGGTATAAGCATTCGCCTTGCCGACAAAGGCGCCGACACGGGTCTGGGTGGCGGCAATAGAGCTGTTGGCGATGGTCAGATTCTTGATGACGGCATCGCCCTTGGTAAATCTGATAAAGCCCTGATCATCGCCGGTGGCATTGATCTTGATGCCGCTGATGGTGTGATCCTGGCCGTCCAGTTCACCGATGAACGTCTCGATAGGCGTCCACGCGTCGTCGGTCAGCGTAATGTCATCCGTCAGCTTGGCGTAGATCTTGGTAGCGCCGTTGTCCTCGTTCACCTTGTTGCGGAAGGTATTCAGCGCCTTGGCGTCGGGGATCTGGTAGGGATTGCTCTCCGTACCGTCGCCCTGCAATACGCCGGGCTTTTCGCCGGAGTCCTTCTGCTGCCACGTCAGGACGGGGAAGCCCTCATTCAGGTCCTCCGTGTCCTCCTTCCAGTTTTCGCCCAGAGTGGAAGCCAGCGCTTTCAGCTCGTCCGCTGTCTTGACGGCGGCCTCGGAGTTGTTGGTGTGACCGCCCACATCCTCCTGCGCCTCGTCCAGCTTGTAGACGTTGGCCAGGGTGATCTCTTCTGTTGCGTTGCCCACGACGGCATAGCCGGCTGCGTCGCCCGCCGTTACGGCGGCACGGGTGTAGGCGTTGGTCACGGCTTTAAATGCGAAACCGTCATTTTTCTTACCGATGAAGCCGCCCACATTGCTGCCAGTCGTACCGGCCACAGCACCCGCGTTATACACGTCGGTCAGCTGAGAAACGGGGCTGGACACCGTACCGGAAGCATAGCCCACCAGGCCGCCCACGTTGCTGGTAGCGGCACTGGACACGCTGCCGGCATTAAAGCTGCACTGGATGGTAAAGGCATTTTCCGCCTGGCCCACCAGACCGCCGGTGCCCTTCGTCGCAGAGGCCGCGCCGCCGGTCACCGCGGCAGCGTTGGAGCACTCCGTCATGGTGAGCAGGCCGCCCAGGCTGCCGCCCACCAGACCGCCCACATCGCTGGTGGTCGTCGTATCAGCGGCGACAGTCACCGTATCCGTGGTGTGGCAGTTGGTCAGCGTCACAGCACCCTTGGCCTGGCCGATAAACGCGCCCGCGTAACCGGCCTTGTTCACCTTGATGGTGCTGCCGCTGATGGTCAGATCCTTGATGACGGCGCCTTCACCGACGGTCCCGAACAGACCCGCGCTGTCAGCACCGGCAGCCGCAACATTCACGTTCAGGCCGCTGATGGTATGGCCGTTGCCGTCAAAGGTGCCGGTGTACGGCACGGCAGCACCATATGTTCCTGTAAATCCCTTGATAGGCGTCCAGTCACCGGTAAGGGTGATGTCGTCCATCAGCTTGGCCCATGCGCCGGTATCACCGATGCCGTCGTCATTGGCCGTGTTCACCTTGTCGCGGAACTCGCCCAGCTGCGCCGCTGTGTAGATCAGGTACGGGCTTGCCTCCGTACCTGCGCCCTCCAGCTCGACCGCCGCGGCGTCCACGCTCAGCGTGGCCGTTCCGGCTGCCAGCTGTGCGGCAGGCAGATAATAGAAATGGTACTGAGACGTGCTGTGGTCTGCTTCCACCGCTTTCCCATTCAGCGCCACGGTATATTCCGCCGCAGTGGGATCGTTCTGCACGTTCAGCCGAACAACCACGTCACTGTCCGCAGTAACGCGCTGTCCGCTTTTCAGGTTGGCTACCTGATCTGCCGCGCTGCCCGTCAGGCGAAGCGCAACAGTCCCGGTAGTGCTGCCCGCATAGGCCGGGACGCACAGACTCAGCGCCATGACCAATGCAAGCAGCAGGGACACAAACTTCTTCATTTACTCTCCTCCTATCAAAAATTTTTGATCGTTTATTTCAACAGGAAACCTGTCGATCACATCATTGCGATACCAGATCATCAGCACGATATCGTTGAAGCCGACCTCGCCGTCACCATCTACATCGGACAGCAGCAGCTGTTCCTCCGTCAGATCGATCACGCCGTTATAATACTGGATCACAGTCTCGATATCGTCCTTGTCCACCTCTCCGTTGCCGTTCAGGTCGCCCCAGGGCGTTCTCTCCGGCATGGCGAAGGCAGCCGTGTCAGCCGCCACATTCAAATAGTAGCCTCCGGCCAGCAGGGCCGTGCCCTCCGGCACAGTCTCCGCCGTTACCGGCCCATCGGTCAGCACCCGGAAGGTCACCGTCGCCACGCCATCGCACTGCTTGGCGCCCTCCAGCGTCGCGCCGCCGAAGCACAGCCCCTCTTCCGTTTCCGCCGCGGCCGTTTCCATGAACGGCTCTGCCAACTGCACGGACTGGAACTCCAGCACCTGGGGATCGTACTTCAACCGGACGCTGAACGCGTCAAACACGGCGTCCGGCACACGGATCGTGGCCACAGCGCTGTCGCCCGCCGCATAGCCGGTTTTATCAAAGAACACACCCAGCGTGGTGGCCGGTGCGTCGGTGGTGTTCAGCGCGTCCTGTCCCAGCTGCGCCGTCAGCAGCCGGAAATCATTCCAGCTGACCGTTCCGCTGCTGTCCAGGTCGCACAAGGGGCGGTCTGACCGGCCCGCGCTGGACGCCATGCGCGAAACATCGCGGACATCCCGCAGCGCGTCGCCCGTTACGTCGCCGTCCGGCGGCGCCACGGTCACGGCGATCGTCGGCAGATCTGCCGTCAGAACAAAGCTGTTATACTTCTCCGGCAGGACCGGCCGGAACTGATAAGTCCCCGGCACGCCGAACTTAGCGTCTGTCGTCCATGTTACATCTGTGATGACACGCTGCTTGCCGTCGATCGTAGACAGCAGGTATGTCGGCAGGGTTTTCTGGACCTCTTCGGCCGCGGTCCCATAGGCGAAGGACCGAACGCCGCTCTCCCGGCTGGGCAGGGAAACGCTTGTGATCTGGTTGCCGCCCAACGCCTTTTTCAATGTGTCCAGATACGGCTGCACGGCTTCCTTCTCTGTCGTGATGTCGGCGCAAAGCTCCAGCGCCTTGTCATAGGCCTCCCTTGTGGGCTTGTCCTCCATCAGGCCGTCGTTCGCCCTCACGGACGACAGCACCGTATACAGTTCGTTGCGGTTCATCAGCTCATGGCTGCCTGCCGCTGTGCTGCCCGCGCCGCCAAGGTCGCCGCCCAGGCCGACCAGCGTAAACTGCCAACGCACCACCTGCCCGTTCGAGGCGGAGACGTCCGCCGCGCCGACAGGCGGAAACGCGCCGCCCACGGTATACATCCAGCCGGATTGATAGTTGTAGTCAAACTCGCCCAGATACTCCGGATCGTTCGTATCCGTAAAGGACATTTCCGGTGCCTTGGGATCCGCCGCCCTCATGGCCTCATACATCTCCATAATGTAATCCGGCACCGTGCCCTCAATGGACGGGCGATCCGGATCCTGCACAGAGGCCAGATAAAAGCCGCTGGTCAGCTTGCCGGTCATTTCATAGTCTCTGCCCAGCTTCTGCAGCGTGCGGTCCAGCACCTGCGCCAGATTCTCCCCCGCGTAATAGGGAACGCGCTGGGGCTCCAGAATGAACCCCTGACCCAGCGTCAGCTTTTCGATGGACATGACGATGTAGCCCTCCGGCTCATCCGCCGCGTAAGCGGGGGTCGCCATGCCGCATACCGTCAGGGCGGCCAGCAGCAGGGACAGAAGGACCGCGCCGATTCGTTTTCCGATACCCATATGGCTCAATCCTCCCCTCTCTTTTTGCCCCGAAGCGCGCCCGCTGCCAGCAATACGCCGCACATGCCCAGGATGATGGCCGCATCTTTTTTGGAGATGGGCGTTGAATCGCTGTCATCATCTTTTTTCGCCACGGAGACCACCCGGCTCACCGTGCCGCCTGTACTCGTGTCGGCGTCACCGCCGCCTCCGGCGGTGTCCGTGTCGGCTTGGGGCGTGCCGGTCTCAGGTGTTCTGGTCCCCTGAGACTTGGTGCTGGTGTTCGTGTTGGTGTTGGTATTCGTGTTGGTTCCAGTGTTGGTGCTTGCGGTGTTCGTGCTGCTGTTGTTTGCATTGCTGGTATTTTGCTGGGGCGGCGCTTCCAGCAGGTCCTGATAATCGCCGCTTGCGGTAGGCTGGCCGTTCAATACGCCCGTACTGCCGCTGTTGCTGCCTCCGCCGCCCGTGCCATTGCCATCACCGCCGCCCGGCTTGTCGCCGGAACCGTCTCCGCCGCCCGGCTTGTCGCCGGAGCCATCACCGCCGCTGCCGGACAGAACCGTGACCACGCAGTCCGCGGACAGCGTTTTGCCGTTCAGCGTGACCGTCAGCGTGATGGTGGCCGTTCCGGCCTCCACCGCGGTGATCTTGCCGCCCTTGCCCAGATCCACAGGAGCCACCTTAGCTACGCTGTCATTATCGGAAGCCCAGGTATATTTCGTGTCCTTAGGCAGTATCTCCACAAGGGATACCTTTTCTTCGGCCCCGATGTTCAGCGTCAGCGTGCTCGGTTTCAGATGGATCTCGTCCGGATCCGTCTGGACATATTTGATCACATAGTCCTTGCCGTTGCCGCCCTTGTCATTTGGCTCTGTGATCTCTACATCATAGCCATCGATCGGCTCCGGCACAAATTTGTACTGCAGCGGCATCAGCTTTTCACCGCGATCCGTCAGCTTATACGTCCAGCCGTCCGATTTTTTGATGGTAAACGGCGTCAATTTGCTGGTCTTTGTCTCACCGAAAACTTTGTCGGTCTTTTCGCCGGTGACATTGACCTCCTTAATACCGGTGTCCTCCAGTCCCTTGACCGTCACGGTGGGTGCCTTCACGATCTCCACCGTCATGGTGTAGATCTTCTGCTCCTCCGGCACCTCTTCATTCCACCTGAAATTGATGCCCTTACTGCTGCCGCCATCCTGCAGGGTGAACTTGAAGGTAAACTTCTCACCCACGATATTGCTGCTGAAGTTGTTGGGCACCTCCAGCCACTCTGTGGGCAGGCTCGTCAGGAACCACATCCAAGCCTGGGTTTGTAACCCCAGCCCCGGCATACCTTTCACGCCGTCGCGGTTCTCGATATTAAAGATCTCCTCCAGCGTCGTGCCCGGATACACCTCCAGCCTCGCTTCTGTTTTCAGCTTGTTGGTGGGCTTTGCCGCCTCCGGGAACAGCACCGCTTTTTTGATCAGATATATATAGTTCGTCGTGGGCAATCTGATGACCTGGAAGGTAGGCGGCATCACGCCCCTGGCCAATGCGTATCCGCTGGGCAGCTGTGCTGTAAATATGTGTGCCTTGCTCTCATACATCGGCGTGATGAATTCCGGCGTGTACGTCCATGTTACGCCATAAATGGTGATATGCTCACCGTCGGTGGTGGTGGCGCCCAGCGTCTGGGGCCCGATGAGCTCCGGCGGCATATTATACTCCACCTCTTTGGGGATCTCGTCCTCCGGCAGCGGATCAAACGCCGCGATCTTGATGCCCCGCTCCCGCCAGCGGCACTCCATGATGGCGTCCTTCAGGTCATTTACCGCCGCATTGATTTCGTCAAAATTCTCCTGTGTCATCTGGTCACGGCGCAGGCCGGCATATTTGAAATAGACGCTTTTGCTGTTGCCTATCGCCTTCCTCAGCTCATCCGTGGCGCCCGGCTCATATTCGCGCACGCCCAGCTTCTCGTCGGAGATGATCTGCTCCGCGTCCTTCAGCACGACTTTTATCATGTCGAGAGCGTAGTTGACGTAGAAAAGCGTCTTTGCCTCATAACGGCTCCCCGCCCTGTCATCATAGATCAGCGTGACTTCCGTCTTTCCCTGTTTGAGAAGCGCGACATTGAATGTACCGCCGGATATGGACTTGCCGTCCCAGGAGATGACGGTGGGGTCAGCGATCTCGATGAAAAGGTGTCCCGCCTTGGCTGCCTGTGAGGTATTGATCAGGTCGCCGTTTTTGTCTGTTATGCCGACAGAGTCAAACACCAGGCCCCAGTTGCGGATGGGCTTTGTGGCCGCGATCACGGCTTCCCGCACCTGATAGACCTTCGGCACCACGATCCCCGGCTTGCCGGGCTTGATCACCGTGATGTTGTAGGTATCCCGATGGATGCCGTCCGCCGCCGTGACCGTAATGGTCACATTGAACTGGTCTCTGGCCATCATTTTATTGCTGTAATAGTCTGCCAGATGGTAGTATCCGGCCGACAGGAGCCATCTGGTCTGCGCTGTGCCGTTGCCGCCGAACACCTTCACCTGCTGTCCGCTGCGGGGCGTAATGCGCATACGGATCTCCTGCGGAGATTTTTCCGGATCGAAATCATCCGCGGAAAGCGTCACGCTGTATTTTCTTGTTTCCGGATCAAAGGTAAAGTCAATGGGCTTCTCTGTCGTGCCCGTTCCGTCCTGATCGCTCTTCCCTACGGCGTAGTACAGAGACACCGCCTCCAGCGTGCTGTCCTTCAGGGACGGATTATTTTCATAGTCCTCCGGTGATATGTAGCGGATGACGATCACCCTGACGGCGTAATCCTCACCCATATTTGTGTTCTGGCCCTTTGTACGCAGCATTACCCAGTTCGTACCGGACTTGAGATGGAGCGTATCCGACAGGAACTCCCGGCTCGCCTCGTCATCGCCCGCCGCCGAAAAGGTCTGGAGCACGGCTCCGTTTTCGTCTATCAGCTCGGCGTTGAATTCCGTGTTGGCACTGATCCCGGCCTTGAACCCGATCTTCACATCCGGCGTATCCGTATAGGCACGGCAGAGTTGGTCGCTCTGCTCCATGTTGTCAAGTGCCGTCTGCTCCTGCTCCTGCACCTTATACACGTTTATATCAGAAAACATAGCCCGCACCCCGGAATTGAACGTATAGAAGGTGTAGGTGGTGGAAAGCTCCGTCACTCTGTCCGTCAGCTTGATCCAGTGGACATTATTTTTCAGCTCGTAATTGAGCGTCACCGTAAACTTCGTCTCGTTCCGCGGTCGGTTCAGTTGACTATTCCCGTCCACGCTGACATCCACGTTCTCATCCACCACACAGGTGATGGTTTTGGGCGCCCACCGCGGCGGACGGCCGTGGTAGAAAAAATAGACCGTGGTCTCCGGATCGAACGCGGGGTACATATTGACGTAAGGATCCGTGCCCTCCTTCACATCCCCGTCATACAGTTCCAACATTTTGGGATAATTGATCTCGCCGTATCCCACCACTTTGTCCACGTTTTTTTTCGCGTTGTTCAAGGCGCTCCGCACCTTTTTTTCGGTACTGACATTGTTGATATTATTGATGCCGTCCTGCTGGATCTTCCGCAGCATAGTCTGTCCGGCCACAGTGGTATTTGTCATGGCCTCCTCGACGTATGCCTCCAGTTCCTGTACGGCACTCGCTTTTGCCGCCGCCAGCGCATTGTATGCCTCAAGATCCTCTACCACCCTGGCTTTCACGCTCAACGCCTGATAGCCGTTATAGACCACGGCGCTTTTTCGCTCCAGATAGGCGGCGCTGCCGGTGGTAAAGGCCAGCGTTTTCGCCCCGCCGGTCACGGCGGTAAACGTCACTGCCGCAATGACCGTGCCATCGCTGCCGGGTTGCTGAACAGCGTCGCTTTCCACCATCAGCTCCAACGCGCCCGCCTGCGTCTTGCGTACAGGCATGGCGAAACCAGAGCCGGCCTGTACGCTCTGATACTTCAGGCTGCTCTGGTCATATGTCACATGGAAGCCCGCCGCGTCAAAGTCCGCGCCGTACACCGTAAAGGTCACGGTGACGGTCTCTCCGGCGCTGTAGCTGGCCTTGTCAAACGCCGCGATCAGCTCCGCGCCGCTGCCGCCATCCGCCGCGGCGGCCGGAACGATCAGGCTGACCGTCAGCACCAGCGCCAACAGCAGGGACATCCCCCGTTTTATCGATTCTCTGTATCTCACGATGTTCTCTCCTTGGAAAATTTGCCGTTTTTGAGGTCGGCGGGAGGGGCCGGCAAACCCCTCCCGCCCTATGGAAAAGACAGCGGTTGTTACTTCCGCTCGACTTGGCTGGGGTGATCATGTATCCTTCTGTGTATCCTGCCGTGCGTCCGCCTTGCCCTTCAGCGCCTTCGCTTCGAGTTTGGCTTTGCGTTCCCGGCGGTGCAGTTCGACCTGCACCGCGCGTTCTTTTTGGAAAATATATCGCTTTGTCAGCGCGGGACAGGCGTGGTTCGCCACAAGCACCGCTTCCTTCAGTACTGCGGGCCATCCGCCAAATCGCTGCGCGATATACGTTCCGCCGATGACCTCTCTCATGGTCGGGGTGTACCCCATTTCATCCGCGCAGCGCCGCACATATTGGATCAGCTCCTGTTCCGAATCCCCGGCATGAAGATCAGAAAAAGACTTCTCTTTCTCCTCCAGCGCCGCAGTCGTGCGGGCGACGATATATTGCTCATACCATGCGTTTCCGTCAAATCTCTTTTCAGCTCTTCTGGGCATTTGGGTATACTCCTCCTGATGAAAAATAAAAAAGCTGGCTCCAAAAAGCCAGCAAACGCGCCAAAAGCAAAAAACGCTGATTATCCCATAAAATGGAAAAATCAGCGTACCATTACCTTTGGCTAAAACACGGAGAGAGCGCCCGCTGGTAGGTTCTGAACAGTGTAATTCTCCTGACTCACGCCACAGAGAGAAAACTCTCTACGTTTGCAGTTTACCTTCTCACAGGGGACAACTCCCTGCAATGGCGGACTTTGGTCCAGGCGGCTCTCGCCGCTTCAACTGCATCCTTGCGCTCACAGTGCCGGTCGCGCGGGGCTTTTACCCCATTCCTTTCACACCGCCGCCTGATCTGGAAAACAGATCGTTACAGCAAACGGCTACACCGGATAAGCGAACCCTATTTACTTTTAGTTCTTGAGGCATCCTTATGTTTCGCTTAAGCGAAACATTAAAGCACCATGGTGCTTTGCAATATGTATCTGTGCAGACTATGCAAAGATACTATGATATCAAGCATAACTATTATAGATAGCCTTCGTTAAATTGTCAACAAAAATCGCGAATTATTTAAGCGATCCGGAGTCGCTGATCAAAGTCGCCCAGTCCATCCAAAACTGCTGATCCGTAGAAGAGATGATCAGCAAAGGCCCCTCTCCAAAAGCGGAAATTTCTGCTGATATCAGCAAAGATCCCGCTCATGAAAAGGGGCCTGATCCATCAAAATGCTTGCGGTCACGTCACTTTTATCCGCAAGCATAAAACCGCAAACGCCTGCGGCGTAAGGGCTTTTTGGCACCCCCGGCCAGACTCTAACTGGCGGCCTACCGCTTAGGAGTCACGGTTATAACTCACTCGTTGTTAATCTTAGTCCTTCACGACTCTCGTAGTACACCGAATTACACAGTCTTCCGGGGAGTAATTTCTTCATTCGACATTGTTGATTCTCCGCTATATCTGCTGGTATTTCGTAGTGCAATTAGCAAAATGTTAGCAGTTTTACAGTGGAGTCAAAATCTAAATCAGTAGGTTCGCTTTCAGATTATAGCATAGAACCATCATAGATGGAAGTATTATTTTGGAGGTTTCCATGTCAGAATATACACTTGAGATCAAACAGATCGTAGACTATCCACGATGCCGGATCTACCGGCAGTTCGTACAAGCCTTGATAGCAGACCGGAGCATTCGCGTGAGCGGAGGCTCCGGTCTTTTTTATTTTGTCGTGCTCTGCGCCTATGCCAACTTCCGCACCTCATATAAGCGCATTGATGGCATCAGCTACACCATCTACCCCGGCGAATGGATCATGTCCGTGGAGGAACTGTCCCAGTATTTCCGCACACGCTTCCGCCGCCAGACCTTAACCGCATTGGAGGGACTGCAAAAGAAAGGGCTTATCAGCTTTCTCGTTCTCGGACATGGCAAGCTGGTCAAATTCAAGATTCGCGGCTGGCGGCGTCACAACACGATTCTCGACTACAATGCGCCCTGTCAGAAGGATACCGGCTTTTTCTTCTTCCCTGTATCCACTGCCACAGAACTGGTCAGTGCCGGTCACTGCTCGGAGATGGATGCCGTATTGGATCTATGGCTGAACACGGTCTATAACGATCCGCAAGTCCTCGGTTCAGACGTTGGGCCGGTGGTCTACCTCCGCAACGGTACAGGCTGTCCGCTGGTCAGCTACGCGGAGCTGGCTTCCCGCTGGGGCGTCTCTAAGGCAACTGCCGGCCGATACCTCAGGCGTATGGCCGAACGTGGCTATCTGCAACTGACAGCCTTTCCTGGCACACATGGCACCACGATCTATCTCCAGAACTATCTCTCCACCATGTTCCAGATCTCTGATATTGTGGTGGATAAGGAAGAGATTGCCATGAGCCTGGGCATCAAGCTGGAGCTTCAGGAGGAAACTGCCCTGACCACAGCGGTGCCCATCGGTTCAAATGAGGCCGGTAGCGTTTCAGAAATGAACCGCCATCGAATCGAGCGAAAGATGCGTGAAATCCTTGTGGCACAGGGGCTGCCGTGCGCTTCATGCCCTAAATCCAAATATATGTTATTACCATTATCCGACGACTGCGAGGTTACGATAGAAGGGGTGCCTCCGCTGCGCCGGTGGCTTCAACTGGTGGTCACCTGCGGTGACGCACAGGAAGTCTATCACTTTGAACTCAGATTGCACCCGACAGGGATGCGCGGCGATAAGGAGGCCGAACGATGAAAAAGACTGCACAAGAACCAAAAGTGACCGATAATCCCCTGTACCATGACACATGGATGCTGCTGCGCAAGTACCGGGACGTGGTGTGGAGTTTGGAGTTGTCCGTGCAGCAGGTGCGTCGGCAGTTCCAAATCGAATATGGTAGCAGCATTGAGGAGTTCCTAGAATCCCTCTATGTGGCCGGCATCACCTTCGAGGGCTCCGCGATTGAGGATCATGCCCGCTGCATCGAGCGTAGCTACAAGATGCTGAAGCTCCTAGACACCTCCGTGGAGCTACTACGGACAAAGCACAAGTATGGTGAAAGCTATTACTGGCTGTTGTACTACACCTACCTGTCGCCGCAGCAGTTGGCAAACACACAGGAGATCATAGAAAAGCTGGAGCCGCACATCCGCGACATCAGCTACCGCACCTACTTCCGCAAGCGTCAGATGGCGATTGATGCCCTGAGTTCGGTGCTGTGGGGGTACTCATCAAAGGAGAGTCTGGCACTGCTGGAGAAGTTTGTGCCGGAAGCAAATACATGATCCGATCGCCAATGACACCCTTCCGCCACAACATTGGCACGGTTTTGCGATTTCGGCGTAAATCCAAGTGTGCTATACT
>CAVHKA010000008.1:0-21866 GCA_963636325.1 Agathobacter sp.
GCAGCCGGCAGGAGATGCCCGCCCTCAGCGGCGGCGGAAACGTGTACGGCAGCTACGTCCACGGCATTTTTGACGCGCCGGGCATCACGGATACGATCCTGAAAGCACTGTGCGCCAGAAAGGGCGTGTCCTTTGACGCGCTGGCAACCTTTGACGCCTGCGGCTACAAGGAACGGCAGTACGACCTGCTGGCGGACGTGGTACGCGGCGGACTGGATATGTCCTTTGTCTACCGGGTGCTGCGCCGGGAAGTATAACGAAACAAGTTCCGATGGAAAAAGGGGGGAGAGACTTGAGCAGGATATTATGCGTGATTGACGGCATGACGGATCCCCACTTTCAGGTGGAGCGATATGGCCATCTGGCGTCCATGGGTTCGATGCGGTATGTGGATACCTGCGGCGGCTTCCCACCGGAAACACTGCACTGCGTACTGCGCCTGTTGGGGGTAACGGATCTGCCGGTACATCTCCGAGGCTATGTAGAGGCGCTGGGGGCCGGAATCCCCGTCCGGCCCGATGACTTGCTACTGCGGGGCAGCTGCTACACGCTGGATGGAGAGGGCTGCTGTACCATGCCTTGCTGTGCCCCGGCAAAGGTAGAGGATCCTGCATTTACCTATTACCGGCTGGGCGGCTATCAGGCACTGCTGGTATTCCCCCACATGGCGCATACTGTGAATAACATTGTAACGCAGATTCCTTCCGGCGGGCAGCGGGCACTGTGCCCGCAGGGAAGCTTGGTACTGCGCCATGCCTTTGAAAGACTGCTGACGAAAGAACGATGTATGCTTCTGTGGGGACAGTCTGTTCCGGTAGCACTGCCGCCATTTCCCCAGAAGAGCGCCGTGATCTGCGGCAAGGATTTGGTAAAGGGGATTGCCCGGCTGCTGCACATGGAGCTTTTCCCGGTAAAGGGGGCTACTGGCGATGTGGATACGGATCTGGACGCCAAGACAGAGGCAGCCCTGCGGGCGGCGGACCGCTGCCCCTTTGTGCTGCTGCATATCAACGGGGCGGATGAAGCGGCCCATCGCCACGATTCGGCGGAAAAGGAGACTTTCCTGCGCCGGGTCGATGATAGGGTGCTCTCCCGGCTGTTGGCGTCTGAGCATGAGATTGTGGTGGCCTCCGACCACGGAGCTGATCCAGAAAGCGGAGCCCATCTGGGTGGCCCACAGCCTTTTTTTACCAGCCGTTAAATGGTAATAGTCAAAATATGAAGACTGCATAACGGCGGCAAGCCTTAAAATCAAAACCTCTGGCTTATGTCCGTTTCGGGGCAAATACCCCTTCGCATACTCCTTGTCGATATCCCGCAGCAACCCTAAAAAATCAATACATCCCGACAGATCCGCGCAAAAAGCGGGAAATTATTGTGCCGCCGCCATAAAATGGCAGTGACACAATCATTTGTCGAACCATGTCGGAGAACGGCGCAGACAGTATCCCGCAGGGATACACGCCGGACATCACGACGCAAGGAGGGTATTGAAATGTCGAAGGGTGAAAATATTTTCAAGCGCAGGGACGGCCGCTGGGAAGCCCGCTACATCAAGGGCTATGAACTGTCCGGCAGGATCAGATACGGGTTCTGCTACGGAAAGACCTATCAGGAGGCGAAGGAAAAGGTCGCACACTGCAAGGCCGCGCTGGTCTACGGCGCGGCAGGCTCCGCCACGCGATCCCGCCAGCGGTTATCCTTTTACTGCGGCGAATGGCTCCGCATGAAAAAGCTGACGGTCAAAGAGTCCACCTACATTAAGTATGACACGATACTGAAACGGCATATTCTGCCAAAGCTGGGCGGCTGTTTTCCCACCGCTGTGACCACAGGGCTGATCGACGCCTTTGCCAAAACGCTTTTATATGAAGATGAGCTGGCGCCGAAAACTGTCCGGGATATTCTGACGATCCTTCAGGATATCCTGCAATTTCTGTCGGAGCGCTGCACAGGGATACTGCCCGCCGTGAAGATCCATTATCCCAAAGCCGTCAAATCAGAGATCCGCGTGCTGTCCCGCAAGGAGCAGCAACACTTCATAGCCTATCTGCGAAAGGACATGGATGCATGCAAACTGGGGATCCTGCTGGCGCTTTCTACCGGCCTCCGCATTGGGGAACTGTGCGCGCTGCGCTGGGAGAACATCTCGCTGACCGGCAGGACGGTGCGCATCATCGCCACCATGCAGCGGCTGCGGGATACCGCCGTGTCGGTGGACGCGAAAACGCGGGTGGTGATCGGAACGCCGAAAAGCGATACCTCGGTCAGAATGATCCCGCTGCCGGAGCATATCGCCGTTCTCTGCGAACAGGTAGTCCCAGATTCCCCCACTGCCTATGTACTGACCGGTACGGAACACTATATGGAGCCGCGTGTGCTGCAATACCGCTTGAAGAAATATACGACTGCGTGCGGGCTGGAGGGCGTCCATTTCCACACGCTCCGCCACACCTTCGCCACCCGGGCCGCGGAGGTGGGCTTTGAGCTCAAGTCGCTGTCCGAGGTGCTGGGTCATGCCACCACCGCCATTACATTGGAGCGCTATGTCCATTCCTCCGCGGAGCTGAAGCGGATCAACATGGACAAGCTGGCCGACGCTGGCTTATGATCTCCGTAGTCAAAGTCATGTGTCTTTTCCCATAAAGCCGCTGACAAAGGCGGAAAACTGTGCTATACTAAAAGATACCACTATACGGAAAGGCGGCAGAAAGCATGTTTCAATATCATATCAGCGAAATGTCGGTCGAAGCGGACGCCGCGGAATTCGTGGAAAGATTCGTCCATATTGAAAAATTCCTGCCCGCCTGCCGGCAATGTCCCAATTACAACACCCGTTGGACATGCCCGCCCTTCGGGTTTGACCCCATGACCATATGGCGCGGCTATACCGGGCTGCGGCTGTACGCCCGCATCCTGCATGCTGACATGCCGGGGCAGCCGCTGGATGACGCGCTGGACGCGCTGAAGCGTGAAAAGCGCCTGTACCGGGAAAAGCTGTCCCAGTGGGAACAGGCCGTACCGGGCAGTCAGATGCTGCTGGCGGGGACCTGCGACCAATGTGAGGTCTGCGAAAAATGCCAGGGCAGGCCCTGCCGCCATCCGGAGTGTCTGCGCTATTCCATCGAGGCGCTGGGCGGCGATGTGGAGGGCTGCTTGCAGCATTATTTCCACGTTCCCGTTCTGTGGGGTCACGACGGACTCGCGCCGGAGTATCTGGTTCTGGTGGGCGGCCTTCTGACCCGGTAACAGAAAAATACGATATCTACCGGCCAACGTGCCGGTGATCAACAAAAGGGAGTAACGAAAATGGCAGAATACGAGATCATTGTGGAATCCATGACGCCCTGCGGCGGCAGCAAATACGCCAACCGGACGATCATCGAGGCAGAAGCGGAAAGCCCGGAGGCCTATGTGGAGCAGCACAAGCGCTTCCCCATCCGGGATATCAGCCGGATCGACGGCGCCGTGGTCATCACCACCGGCAACGACAACGGCTATATCGACCGCTACACCTTTACGGAATAATATCCGGCACTGACGCAAAAAACAGGAAGGCATGCCTTCCTGTTTTCTGTCACTCAGCGACCGCGGACGGCCTTCTCCATGCGCTCCAGGCCCGCCTGCAGCACATGGGCCGGGCAGGCGATGCTCCAGCGCTCAAATCCCTGACCTGCCGCGCCGAAATGATAGCCCTCGGTAAAGAAGCAGCGGGCCTGCTCCCCCATGAAGCGCTCCTGCTCCTCAGGCGTCATCCCGAGGAAGCGGAAGTCCAGCCACGGCAGATAGGTGGCCTCCAACGGCGTGACCCCCACCTCCGGCAAATGCGTCCGGCAGAAATCCGCCAGCAGGCGGAAGTTGCCGTCCAGCACCGTCAGCAGTTCCTCCAGCCAGCCCTCGCACCGTTCCCACGCGGCGATGCAGGCCGCGTAGGACAGGATATCCCGGCCGGAGTCGCCCCGGCAGGCACAGTACCGGCCGCGGCGCGCCTCATCGGCCATCACAACGGCCGCGCCCTTGATGGCGGCGATGTTGAAGGTCTTCGTGGCCGAGGTGCTGACCGCGCAGTTGCGGAGATACTTTTCCTCCAACGAGGCCATGGAGGTAAAGGTGTGGCCCGGCAGGATCAGATCCGCGTGGATCTCGTCGGAGATGATGAACACTCCATGCCGCAGGCAGATATCCGCCACCTGCTCCAGCTCCCGGCGCTCCCACACCCGGCCCACCGGGTTGTGAGGATTGCAGAAGATCAGCATGGCGGTATCCTCGCGGCTGCACAGCGCCTCCAGCAGGGCAAAGTCGATGGTGTAGCGGTGATCGTCTCCCAGCACCATGGGGCAATCCAGACGGCGGCGGTCCAGCGGCTCCGGCGCGTCCAGAAACGGCGGATAGGCCGGGGTCATGACCACGATGCCGTCCCCGGGCTGGGTGAAAGCCCGGATCATCTGGTGCATGGCGCCCAGCACACTGTCGGCGTCGATCACCCATTGAGCGGGGATCTCCACGCCGTGGCGGCGGCTCATCCAGCGCTGGAAGGCGGCAATGTACGCCTTGGGCGTGCGGGTGTAGCCAAAGACCCGGCCGGTCATAAAATCACGGATGCCCTCCGCCAGCTCCGGCGGCGGCAGAAGATCCATATCCGCCACGGAGAAGGGCACGATCCCCCGGGGCACGTCCGGGCAGCGCTCCTTCATCAGCTCGTATTTTTCCGCGCCGGTATCCCAGCGGTCCGGCAGCGTGGTAAAATCATAGGTCACGGCGTATCCCTCCTGTCTGATATACCTTTATTTTACCGTTTTCCACACCGCTGTCAAGCGGGAAAAGACGGTTGACATTTTCCGCCGTCCCGCCTATAATGTGACGCGGATTTTTTGAATGACCAATTCACCGATCGAGGTAACATATATGATGGACTACTATCTGCTGGCCGATTTTGCCGCCCAGATCGGCTATCGGCTGGCCATGGCTGGGGCGGAGACCTTCCGGGTGGAGGACACTATCCGCCGGGTGCTCCACACCTATGGGCTGGAGTGCGAGGTGTTCGCCATCCCCAACAGCCTGACCGTCAGCTTTGAGGCGGCCAACGGCAAGCCTCTCACCATCCTCAAGCGCATCGGTTATCACGGCAACGATCTGGAAGCGCTGGAGCAGCTGAACGCCCTCAGCCGCCGCATCTGCCGGGAGAAGCCGGATGTGGAGACCGCCGTTCTCTGGCTGAAGGAGACGGTGGCCCGGTGCCGCGTATACCGGCTCAGCGTATCGCTGCTGGGCAGCTTTCTGGGCGGCGCGGGCTTCTGTCTGGTGTTCGGCGGCACGCTGCGGGACTGCCTGTGGGCCGGCATGATGGGCCTGATCATCGGGTGCGTCAACCGCTTCATGGATCGTCTGGAGGCCAACCCCTTCTTCAGCACCATCATCGCCTCGTTCCTGATGGCGCTGCCCGCCTATCTGGCGGCGGGCTTCGGCTGGCTGGACAACCCCGACGCGGCCATCATCGGCGCGTTGATGATCCTGGTGCCGGGCCTGCTGATCACCAACTCCATGCGGGACATCATCTACGGCGACACCAATTCCGGCGTCATGCGCATCGTGCAGGTGTTTCTGTCGGCCTTCGCCATCGCGCTGGGTACGGCGGCGGCCTGGCGTGTCACCGCGCCGGTCTACGGCATCGCTTCGGTGGTGGAGTCCACTTCGCTGGTGTGGCCTGCCTGGGCACAGGCGCTGGCGGTGTTCGTGGGGTGCTACGGCTTCTCCATCCTGTTCAATATCCACGGCAAATGGATGGTGCTGTGCGTCATCGGCGGCACGGCCACCTGGATGATCTATCTGCTGTGCGAGGAAGTGGGGCTGGACGTATACACCATGAACCTGTTCGCCACCATCTTCGCGGCGCTGTATTCCGAGGTGATGGCCCGGGTACGCCGCTGCCCGGTAACGCCGTATCTGGTCATCGCCATCTTCCCGCTGCTGCCCGGCGCGGGCGTGTATTACACCATGAGTCTCGGCTTGCAGGGTGAAATGATCGAAGCCCTGCGCAAGGGACTGGAGACGGCGGGCATCGCCGGTTCTCTGGCGGTAGGCATTCTGCTGGTATCCACCGTGTTCCGCTTCATGACGGCGCGGCGGAAGTAAGTATGCAATTGAAAATACGCCAAAAATCAGCCCTTCGGGGCTGATTTTTTATTCCATCACTGCGTTTATACGTTTATGCATTACCATATGCATAATTTCCCTATCATTTTGCATAACTATCAACTTATTTTCTGTTTTTCCGTTGTTTATATGCATAAATATCAAATTATCTATGAATATCCACTTGACATTCCGAGAACGAGCTGTATAATCATGCATATAAATTACATAAACATTCAAGGAGGCAACACCATGAAACATACAGATATCAAGAAGATCGTACTGGCCTACTCCGGCGGACTGGATACCTCTATCATCATCCCCTGGCTGAAGGAAAACTACAACGATCCCGAGATCATCGCCGTAGCCGCTGACGTGGGACAGGGCGACGAGCTGGAGGGCCTGGAGGAAAAGGCACTCAAGACCGGCGCCAGCAAGCTGATCGTGGCCGATCTGGTGGACGAGATGGTGGCCGACGTGATCATCCCCTGCCTGAAGATGGACGCCAAGTATGAGACCTACCTGCTGGGCACCGCCTTTGCCCGTCCCGTCATCGGCAAGAAGCTGGCGGAGATCGCCAAGGCCGAGGGCGCCGACGCCATCGCTCACGGCGCCACCGGCAAGGGCAACGATCAGGTCCGTTTCGAGCTGGCCATCAAGCGTTTCGCTCCCGATATGAAGATCATCGCCCCGTGGCGTGAGTGGGACATCAAGTCCCGTGAGGAGGAGATTGATTACGCCGAGGCCCACAACGTGCCTCTGAAGATCTCCCGCGAGACCAACTATTCCAAGGACAAGAACCTGTGGCACCTGAGCCATGAGGGTCTCGACCTTGAGGATCCCGCCAACGAGCCGGATCTGGATAAGCCCGGCTTCCTGGAGATGGGCGTGTCTCCCTTCCAGGCTCCTGACGAGCCCACCTATGTGACCATCGACTTTGAAGCGGGCGCGCCTGTGGCCGTGGACGGCGAGAAGATGAAGGCCAGCAAGATCATCGAGAAGCTCAACGAACTGGGCGGCAAGAACGGCATCGGCATCATCGACATCGTGGAGAACCGTCTCATCGGCATGAAGGATCACGGCATCTATGAGACTCCCGGCGGCACCATCCTGTACTTCGCCCACGCCCAGCTGGAGATGCTGACCATGGACAAAGAGGTCATGCACGCCAAGCAGAAGCTGTCTGTGGACTACGCCGACCTGCTGTATAACGGCAAGTGGTACTCCCCCCTGCAGGAGGCGCTGACCGCCTTCGCCAACGAGGCCAACAAGGACGTGACCGGCACCGTGAAGCTGAAACTCTACAAGGGCAACATCATCCCCGCCGGTATGACCTCTCCCTGCTCCCTGTATTCCGAGAATCTGGTGACCTTCGGTGAGAGCGACTATGACCAGTCCCAGGCCACCGGCTTCATCAACCTGTGGGGCATGACCACCACGATGCAGGCGCTGAAGGAACAGGGCAAGCTGTAAGCAAGCACGCTGTGTAAGGCGGCGGCCTGAGGGCAGGCCGCCCTACGCAACGATTACCGACAGAACACCGCAGGGCGGGGTGCCCTCACCCCGCCGCACGGTATGATTTGGGCAAACGATGCGTAGGGCGGGGTTCTACCCCGCCCGCACGATAAACGAAGTTCCCAATAGAACTTCGTAGGGGCGACCCTTGCGGTCGCCCGAGTCGGTCGGGCGCCCGCAAGGGTCGCCCCTACAACTCATCACAGGAACCCCCAGCACCGCACACACACCACCGAAAGGAGCACACCACCATGGCAAAGCTTTGGGCCGGACGGGCCGAAAAAGAAACGGCGCAGATCGCGGATGACTTCAACTCGTCCCTGCACTTCGACTGCCGCATGTACCGGCAGGATATCACCGGCTCCATGGCTCACGCCGCCATGCTGGCACACTGCGGCATCCTCACCGAGGCGGAGGCCCAGACGCTGATTTTCGGTCTGGCCGGGATCATGGCCGATCTGGACGAGGGAAAGCTGCAATTTGACCCATCTGCCGAGGACATTCACATGTTCGTGGAGCAGGTACTGACGGAGAGGTTGGGCGATGTGGGCAAAAAGCTCCACACCGCCCGTTCACGAAACGATCAGGTGGCGCTGGATCTGCGGCTGTATCTCCGACAGGAGATCGCGGCGATTCGCTCCCTGGTACTGGAGCTGCTGGAGGCCGTCACCGATAAGGCGGAGCAGTACAAGACCGCCATCATGCCCGGCTACACCCATTTGCAGCGGGCGCAGCCCATCACCTTCGGCCACCACCTTATGGCTTACGCCATGATGCTCCAGCGGGATATCGGCCGTCTGGACGACGCGGCCAAGCGCATGGACGTATCCCCCATCGGGTGCTGTGCGCTGGCAGGCACCACCTTCCCCATCGACCGGGTATACGAGGCCCAGCAGCTGGGCTTCTCTCAGGTGGCGCTGAACAGTCTGGACGGCGTGTCCGACCGTGACTTCTGTGTGGATTTCCTCTCCGCCTGCGCCGTGCTGATGATGCACCTGAGCCGCTTCTCCGAGGAGCTGATCCTGTGGAGCAGCTGGGAGTTCCACTTCGTGGAGCTGGACGACGGCTTTACCACCGGCTCGTCCATCATGCCCCAGAAGAAGAACCCGGACATGGCGGAGCTGTGCCGGGGCAAGACGGGCCGTGTATACGGCGATTTGATGGCCCTGCTGACCACGCTGAAGGGCCTTCCGCTGGCCTATAACAAGGACATGCAGGAGGACAAGGAGGCCGTGTTCGACGCGGTGGACACCGTGAAGATGTGTTTGCAGGTGTTCACCCCTATGATCGCCACCATGAAGCCCTGTACCGACACCATGTACAAGGCGGCCCAAAAGGGCTTCATCAACGCCACCGATCTGGCGGACTATATGACCAAGAAGGGGCTGCCCTTCCGTACCGCCTATAAGATCTCCGGTGAGCTGGTGGCATGGTGCATCCATCACGAAACAGTGCTGGAGGCCCTGCCGCTGGAAACGCTGAAGCAATACAGCGGCGTATTTGACGAGGACGTATACAAGGCCATCGCGCTGGAAAACTGCGTGGCCCGACGCACCTCGCTGGGCGGCCCCGCCTCTGTGGAAACACAGCTGGCCGCCATAAAGACATACCTTTCCCAACAAAATGAAAAAGGAGAATAACGATGAAAAAGTTTACCAAGTTGACCGCTTTCGCTCTGGCGCTGGTGATGGCGCTGGGCCTGCTGGCCGGCTGCGGCAGCAGCAATTCCGATAACAGCACTCCCTCCGGTGACGACGCCTCCGACGCCGCCAAGACCAAGCTGGTGGTGGCCACCAGCCCCGACTTCCCTCCCTTTGAGTCGCTGGAAGGCGGCAATGTGGTGGGTATCGAAGTGGATATTCTGAACAAGGTGGCCGAAAAGATGGGCATGGAGCTGGATATCCAGCAGATGGATTTCGACTCCGTCATCCCCGGCGTCCAGGCCGGTAAGTTCGATGTGGGCATGTCCGGCATCACCGTTACCGACAAGAGAAAAGAGAACGTAGACTTCTCCAGCGTGTACTTCATGGCCGCTCAGGCCATCGTGGTGACCGCCGACAGCGGCATTACCGGCAAAGCCGACCTGGAGGGCAAGAAGGTGTCCGTCCAGACCGGTACCACCGCCGAGGAGTACTGCATGGGCAACGGCTATGAGGTGCTGGCTTTCACCGCCAACAACGACGCCGCCGCCGCTCTGACCGCCGGTAAGGTGGACGCCTGGGTCGTGGATAACGAGGTGGCCCTGGCCATGGCGCCGGAGCTGGGCCTGACCGTGCTGGACGAGGCCATGACCTCCGAGCCCTATGCCTTCGCTTTCCAGAAGGGCAGCGAGCTGGTCACCCCCTTCAATGAGGCGCTGGATGCCCTGCTCTCCGACGGCACTGTCGAGCAGATCTTCCAGCAGTACGGCGTAACGTATATCGCACCCTGACGCAGCGCACAGATTACCGATAGTTCTTTCGTAGGGGCGGGGTTCTACCCCGCCCGTGCGATGTAAGATGGTACCGCCGTAGGGCGGGGCCCATGTGCCCCGCCGAACGATACGCAGGTGCCTACGATAGAACCCCGTAGGGGCGACCCTTGCGGTCGCCCGAAACGATATTGCCGCGCCGTGCGGGCGACCGCAAGGGTCGCCCCTACGGGCTCACCGAGAGAGGTAAATTATTCAAACCATGCCGCTTTAGCGGCATACCGCAACTTTTCACTTTTCATTCTTCTCTCTTCACTCAACCGTTAAATACCCCTGATTCCCCGCAAATTGTCCCACGCCGCCGGACGCGGCATGATAAGATACTTCTAAGGAGCCGCTGCTATGAATATTTTTACCGCCATCGGCCAATTCTTTACCAACTGGGGCGCCAAACTGGCCTCCACATTTTTAGAGGATGACCGCTATATGATGCTGGTGGACGGCCTGCGCAACACCGTTATCATTACGCTGGGCGCCCTGTGCATCGGCATCGTCATCGGCGCATTGGTGGCCATCATCAAATACTGCGGCGAGGGAAGCCGTGCCATGAAGCCCCTGTGTGCGCTGTGCGACATCTACACCACCGTCATCCGCGGCATCCCTGTGGTAGTGGTGCTGCTGATCTTCTACTTTGTCATCATGCAGTCCGCCAACGGCATCACCGTGGGCATCGTCACCTTCGGCATCAACTCCGGCGCGTATATGGCCGAGCTGATGCGCAGCGGCATCGGCGCGGTGGACGCGGGCCAGATGGAGGCGGGCCGGTCCCTGGGTATGTCCCGGATCCAGACCACCATCCATGTGATCCTGCCCCAGGCCATGAAGAACATCCTGCCCGCCATCGGCAACGAGATGATCGCCCTGCTGAAGGAGACCGCCGTGGCCGGTTATGTGGCCGTGCAGGACCTGACCAGAGCGGGCAACCTGATCCGCAACAACACCTTCGACGCATTCAATCCCCTGATGGTGGTGGCGCTGACGTACCTCATCATCGTGGTGGCGCTGACGTGGCTGCTGGGCCGGTTGGAAAAGCAGCTGCACAAGGGCGACCGGCATTGACGCCCTATCTTATTTTATTATTTGGAAGGAGTACTCCCATGACCAGTCTGAAAAACAAGGATTTCCTGAAGCTGCTGGACTTCACCCCTGAGGAGATCAGCTATCTGCTGGAACTGGCGACTGACCTGAAGGCCAAGAAAAAGGCCGGTATCCCCCACGCCCTGTGCCAGGGCAAGAACATCGCCCTGATCTTTGAAAAGACCAGCACCCGTACCCGCTGCGCCTTCGAGGTGGCGGGCTACGATCTGGGCATGGGCGTCACCTATCTGGATCCCACCGGCTCCCAGATCGGCAAAAAGGAGAGCATCGCTGACACCGCCCGCGTTCTCAGCCGCATGTTTGACGGTATTGAGTACCGGGGCTTCGGCCAGAGCATCGTGGAGGAGCTGGCCCAGTATGCCGACGTTCCCGTGTGGAACGGCCTGACCAACGAGTTCCATCCCACCCAGATCCTGGCGGACTTCCTGACCATTCAGGAGCACTGCGGCGGTCTGAAGGGCAAGAAGCTGGTGTACATGGGCGATGCCCGGTACAACATGGGCAACTCCCTGATGGTGGGCTGCGCCAAGATGGGCATGCACTTCGTGGCCTGCGCGCCGGAGAAATACTTCCCCGACAAGGCGCTGATCGCCACCTGCCAGGACATCGCCGCGCAGACCGGCGCCACGTTGTCCTTTATCTCCGATCCCGCCGCAGCCGTACAGAACGCGGACGTGATCTATACCGACGTGTGGGTCTCCATGGGCGAGCCTGTGGAGGTCTGGAAAGAGCGTATCAACGATCTGGCTCCCTATCAGGTCAACGCTCAGCTGATGGCACAGGCCGGTGACAAGGCCGTGTTCATGCACTGCCTGCCCGCCTTCCACGACCACAAGACCATCGTGGGCAAGGAGATGGGCGAGGCTTTCGGCCGTGACGCCATGGAGGTCACCGACGAGGTGTTTGAAAGCCCCCAGTCCATCGTCTTTGACGAGGCAGAGAACCGCATGCACACCATCAAGGCGGTCATGGCCGCCACCCTGGCCGGTTGACATCGGCCCTGAATTTACCCTCTTCTTTCATTTCCTTTTGTTCAAAGCCGCGGCACCTCTGCGCCGCGGCTTTGGACTATCTATTTGCAAATTATAAAAACAGGGCCGCCCGAAGGCGGCCCTGTTTCAGGAGAGGCGGCTTTACCGCTATTGTCAATGCTCCTCGGTGGGACTGTGGAAGGTCTGCCCAGAGCGGGAGCGGGAACGGGTAAACAAACCGGGCAGCGCGGCGATCAGGCCGAACACCACGGCGGGAACGACCCAGGCCAGGCCCAGACCGTACAGCGGCAGATACTCCACAAAGGTCAGGGACACGCCATAGGTGTGCAGGGTGCACAGCACGCTGGTGATCAGCGCGCCGATGACGGCGCAGCGGCTGACGCGGTCAGGGGCATGGGGAATGATCAGAGCGATGAAGATCAGCACCAGCGTGGGAGGATACACCACATCCAGCACGGGAGAGGCCACCGCCACGATGCGGTCCAGACCCAGGTTGGACACCACGGCGCTGAAAATGCAGATGGCAATGACGAACACCTTATAGGGCACCTTGCCGCGGCACAGCTCGGAGAAATACGCGGCGGCGGAGCTGGTCAGGGCCACGGCGGTGGTGACGCAGGCCAGGCCCACGACCACACCGAACAGCACCATGCCCACCTTGCCCATCAGGCCTTCGACGATGGCCATGGTCAGCTGAGCGCGGCCGATCTCGGCGCCGGTATACTGGGTGGAAACGGTGGCGCCCAGATAGGCAAGGCCCATATATACCGCCAGCAGCAGAACGCCTGCCAGCAGCGCGGAGCCGCCTACGATACGGAGGGTGGACTTCTTGCCGGAGTAGCCCTTGCTGGCGGCGCTCTGCAGCACGATGATGCCGAAGGGCAGGGCGGCCAGCGCGTCCATGGTCTGATAACCGGCCTTGATACCGGTGACGGCCACGTTGTTGATCTGGGGCAGGGCGGAAATGTCACCCAGCGGGGTCACGACGCCCTTGACGATGATGGCGAACAGGCCCACCAGCAGCAGCGGAGTCAGGACCTTGCCCACGATGTCCACCACGGCGGACTCCTTGATACACAGCGCCAGGATCACCGCGAAGAAGATCACGGAGAACACCACCGGAGACACACCGGAGATGTTGGGGGCGATGGCCATCTCATAGGTGCTGGCGGAGGTACGGGGGATGGCCACCATGGGGCCGATGCACAGGATGATGGCGCACATCAGGATCTCGGCGGGCACGCGGCCCACGCGGTGCAGCACGGCCTCGCTGCTGCCCACGCGGAGCAGCGCGAACATACCCAGCAGCGCCAGACCGATATCAGCGATAAAGTAGGCGGCAAAGCCGGTCAGCCACTCAGGACCGGCTTCCAGACCCAGGTACGGGGGAAACACCACGTTTCCCGCGCCGAAAAACATGGAAAACAGCGCGAAACCGATCACGATCACGTCCCGGACTGTACTTTTCTTCTTTTGCATATTCATTTACCTTTCTCCTCACTACGCTTTCCTCTTCCGCGAAATCAACACAGTGTCATGCATTTCGCTCATATAGAGTAACATTTTTTTCATGGCTTGAGAATTGAGCGTAATTCATCGGGTCATGAAAAAAACTTATGGCACTCACAGAATTTACAAATTTTACCATAATATTGACAGATAATTCACAGAATTGTCATTGAAGATGCCGGTTTCTTGTGCTATATTTATAATCACATTAAAGGATTTTTGTACAAATCGCAGAAAGCGAGGTTCCCTATGGATGACAACAAGCTGCGGGCCGTGCTGACCGCCGTACAATGCGGCAGCTTCGGCAAGGCTGCCGCGCAGCTGGGATATACCCAGTCCGCCATGACCCATCTGGTCAACAAGCTGGAGGCGGAGCTGGGCTGTACGCTGCTGCTCCGCGGCAGCCACGGCGTTCGTTTATCGGAGGAGGGTGAGCATCTGCTGCCCTATATCAACCAGGTGATCAGCGCCTGCGACGCCCTGCGGGGCGAGGCGGAGGTACAGGGTGAGCTGTACGGCCGCGGTCTGCGGATCGGCTGCTTCGCCAGCATCGCCCGCGCCCGTCTGCCGGAGCTGCTGGGCAAATTCCGCAGGCTGCACCCGGAGATCAAGGTGGACGTACTGGTGCAGGGCAACGAGCTGGCCGAAGCGCTGGAGCAGGACAAGATCCAGCTGGCTCTGGTGGACGAGCGCTGCGCCAAGGGCTTCCATTGGACGCCGCTGACGGATGCGCCGCTGATCGCGGTGGTGCCGCCGGACTTCCCGTGGACGGAGAAAACTATCTCGCTGGAGCGGCTTTTGCAGGAGCCGTTTCTCTCCAGCCCGGAGCAGTATATCGAGCCGCTGCTGCCGCCGGACGCGCCGCGCCTGACGGTTACGGCCTCGGACGACGGTGCCATCCTGTCCATGGTGGCGGGCGGTCTGGGCGTTTCGGTGCTGTCCGCCTTCTCCCTGTCCGGCTATGAGGGCCGGGTGCGGGCCATCCCGCTGGACAAGCCGGTGTCCCGCCGCCTGGGCATCGCGGTCAAAACGCTGCCCGCCGCCAACACAGCCGCCCGGGCATTTGTCTCCTTTTTGACGCGCCAGTACAACGGCGGCATTTCCCAGAACTGAAACACACAGGCGAGGCATCCGAAAGGCTGCCTCGCCTGTATCTTTCCACTTGTATCAGCATATAAACCGGAGAAAAATTTTATTTTTCTTTTTTCTGACCGGTATGGTATACTATGGCACAGAAAACAGCGCAGGCGTGGCGCGTATCTGAGGGGAGGGCACCATGGACTATCGCATCGAACACGACACCATGGGCGAGGTGGCCGTTCCGGCGGCCCACTACTGGGGCGCCCAGACCCAGCGGAGCCTGGAGAACTTCCCCATCGGCGGACAGCGCCAGCCCAGAGAGATCATCGAGGCCTTCGCCTATCTGAAGGACGCCTGCGCACAGGCCAATGCCGCCGCCGGAAAGCTGACCCCGAAGCAGGCGGACGCCATCTCCCGCGCCTGCGCCCAGATCCGCGCGGGCCAGTGGGACGAGGAGTTCCCGCTGGTTGTCTGGCAGACCGGCAGCGGCACCCAGACCAACATGAATCTCAACGAGGTCATTGCCCATCTGGCGGCGGAGCAGGGCGCGACGCTGCATCCCAACGACCATGTGAACCGCTCCCAGTCCAGCAACGACACCTACCCCTCCGCGCTGCATATCGCGGCGGTGCTGGCGGCGGAGCGGCAGGTGCTGCCTGCCGCGCGGCGGCTGTCGGCGGCTTTTGCGGCGCTGGCGGCGCGGTATCCGGCGCTGATCCGCATCGGACGCACCCATTTGCAGGACGCTACGCCCCTGCGGTTCGCCCAGGAGGTATCCGGCTGGCAGGAGCTGATCGACGCGCCCTGCCGCATGCTGGAGAGCAGCCTTACCGAGCTGCGGAGGCTGGCCATCGGCGGCACCGCCGTGGGCACCGGTCTGAACGCGCCGGAGGGCTATGACCGGATGGTATGCAGCCGGCTGACGGCGCTGACAGGAACGCAGTTCGTTCCGGACGGCAGCAAGTTCCACGCCCTGACCGCCAAGGACGCGCTGGTGTTCGCCCACGGAGCCATGAAGGCGCTGGCCTGCAACCTGATGAAGATCGCCAACGACATCCGCTGGGAGGCCAGCGGGCCGCGGTGCGGTCTGGGCGAGCTGCACATTCCGGAGAACGAGCCGGGCAGCAGCATCATGCCCGGCAAGGTGAACCCCACCCAGTGCGAGGCCGTCACCATGGCGGCGGTACAGGTGATGGGCAACGACACCGCCATCAGCGTGGCAGCGTCTCAGGGCAACTTCCAGCTGAATGTCTTTCAGCCGGTGTGCGCCTATAACTTCCTGCTGTCGGCCCGGCTGCTGGGCGATGTGATGGACTCCTTCCGTCTCCGCTGTGTGGCGGGCATCGAGCCGGACGAGGCGGCCATGACGGAAAACCTGAACCGGTCGCTGATGCTGGTGACGTGCCTGACGCCCCGGCTGGGGTATGAAAAGGCGGCTGCACTGGCCAAAAAAGCCCACCGCGAGGGCTTGACCCTGCGGCAGGCGGTGGTTGAGGATGGCTGTTTGACGCCAGAGGAATATGACGCACTGGTGCAGCCGGAGAAAATGGTATAAAAAAGAACGCCATCTCAGCGAGATGGCGTTCTTTTTTATAGGCTAATATCGCCGTCGGCGGACTGAGCCTCCGCCAGCAGCGGCGCGCAGCGCTCCAAAAAACGAGCCACCTGCTGAGGGCAGCGGCCGATGTACCGCTGGGGCTCCATCAGGGCATCCAGCTCCTGACGGGTCATGCCGAAGGCGGGGTCGCCCGCCAGACGGTCCAGCAGGTCGCAGGGCTGGCCCTCCTTCATGCGGGCGGTGGCGGCCATGGAATGGCGGCGGATGATCTCGTGAAGCTGCTGGCGGTCGCCGCCCCGCTTCACCGCCTCCATCATCAGATCCTCGGTGGCCATAAAGGGCAGGTATTCCCGCAGCGTGCGATCCACCACGGTCTCGTTGACATGAAGGCCGTTGGTCACGTTCTGGCACAGGCGCAGCTCCGCGTCGGCGCACAGGAAGCCCTCCGGCATGGAGATGCGGCGGTTGGCGGAGTCGTCCAGCGTCCGCTCCATCCACTGGACAGAAGCGGTCAGCGGCGCGTTCATGGCGTCGGCCATCAGATAGCGGCTCAGGGAGCAGATACGCTCGCAGCGCATGGGGTTGCGCTTGTAGGCCATGGCCGAGGAGCCGATCTGACTGTCCTCAAAGGGTTCCTCCACCTGTCGGTCATGCTGCAAAAGCCGGATGTCGTTGGCCATGCGGTAGGCGCTCTGGGCGATGGAGCTGAGGCAGTTCAGGATGCGGCTGTCCACCTTCCGGGGATAGGTCTGGCCGCACACTGGGAAGCACTCGGCAAAGCCAAACTCGGCGGCGATGCGGCGGTTCATCTCGTCGATCTTCTCCTCGTCGCCGTCAAAGAGATCCATGAAGCTGGCCTCCGTGCCGGTGGTGCCGCGGCAGCCAAGGAACTTCATTCCGGACACCAGCGCGTCCAGTTCCTCCACATCGGAGAGAAAGTCCTGCATCCACAGGGTAGCCCGCTTGCCCACCGTGACAGGCTGGGCGGGCTGATAGTGGGTATAGCCCAGGGTGGGCGTGGCGGCGTAGCGTTTGGCGAACGCCGCCAGATTGGCCAGCACCGCCAGCAGCTGCGTCCGCAGATATTTCAGGCCGTCCCGGTACAGGATCAGGTCGGCGTTGTCGGTGACATAGCAGCTGGTGGCGCCCAGATGGATGATGCCCGCCGCGGAGGGCGCGGCCTTGCCGTAAGTATAGACGTGGGCCATCACATCATGGCGTACCTCCCGCTCGCGCTGGGCGGCCACGTCATAGTCGATGTCGGTGATATGGGCCTCCAGCTCCGCCACCTGCCGCTCCGTTACGGGCAGGCCCAGCTGATGCTGGGCGCGGGCCAGCGCCGTCCACAGCCGCCGCCATGTTTGAAAGCGGCTGTCCGGCGAAAACAGGTGCAGCATGTATTGCGAGGCGTAGCGGGACGCCAGCGGGGACTGGTAGGTGGAATGGGACATAGGATGGCCTCCTTGTTTTGTGGGGTACGATGATATTTTGTAGGGGCGGGGTTCTACCCCGCCCTTTCGGTTTACGATGGCAGTTTCGTTGAATGGCGGGAGGGGCAGAGCCCCTCCCCTACGCACAGGTACGGAAGAACGCCGTAGGGCGGGGCCAATGTGCCCCGCCGCCGTTGGTGCGGTGATTTGTGCGGCGGGCCACACGGGGCCCGCCCTACGTACCGGGTATCGAAACCATTTGTAGGGGGCGGCGTCCTCGACGCCCCACCGGTTGATTGAAAAATTTTACGTTCGTCGTGCGGGCCGACAGAGTCGTCGGCCCTACGAAATTCTATCGATAGTCGGTGCGTAGGGCGGGGTGCCCCCACCCCGCCGCCGCGGCCCCTTACCGGACGATCAAACTCTCCCGCTCGGCGCCCACGGAAACGTAGCCGATGCGGCAGCCGATGGCCTTTTCCACATACTCCACATAATCGCGGGCGGCCTGCGGCAGATCCTCCCAGGTGCGTGCGCCGGAAATGTCGCACTGCCAGCCGGGACGGTACTCCATCACGGGCTTTGCCTGCTCCAGCACCGCCGGGAAGGGGAACTCGTGGGTGATCCGGCCGTCGATCTCATAGGCGGCGCAGACGGGGATCTCGGCCATATAGCTGAGGATATCCAGCTTGGTCAGGGCGATGTTGGTGGCGCCCTGGGTCTCCACGCCGTAGCGGGTGGCCACCAGATCAATGGGGCCAACGCGGCGGGGACGACCGGTCTTGGCGCCGAACTCGGCACCGGCCTCACGGAGCTTTTCGGCATCCTCACCGAACCACTCGCAGGTGAAGGGGCCTTCGCCCACGCAGGAGGAATAGGCCTTCACCACGCCCACCACCTCGTCGATTTTGGCGGTAGGCAGGCCCGCGCCCACAGGGGCATAGGCCGCAATGGTATTGGAGGAGGTGGTGTAGGGATAGATGCCGTAGTCCAGATCCCGCAGCGCGCCCAGCTGGCCTTCAAACAGGATGGACTTACCCTCGGCCTGTGCCTGGCGCAGATAGCGGCCCGTGTCGGCCACATAGGGACGCACCTGGGCGGCATAGGTATCCAGCCACTGCTCCAGCTCCTCCATGGTATAGCCCTTGGCTCCATAGACCTTCTGGAGGATCAGGTTCTTCCACTCCAGCAGATCCTGCAGGTGGGCCTTCAGGTGCTCGGGATACAGCAGCTCACCGGCCTGAATGGTCTTTTTCTGGTACTTGTCGGAATAAAACGGCGCGATGCCCTGCTTGGTGGAACCGTACTTCTTGTCCTTCAAACGGGCTTCCTCCAGCGCGTCCAGTTCGCGGTGCCACGGCAGCAGCAGGGACGCCCGGTCGCTGACCATCAGGTTTTCCGGGGAAATGGACACACCGGCGGCACGAAGCGTCTCCATCTCACCCACCAGATTCTCGCAGTCCAGCGCCACGCCGTTTCCCAGAATGTTCATCACGCCCTTGCGGAAGATGCCGGAGGGCAGCAGATGCAGGGCGAACTTGCCCATGTCGTTGATGACGGTATGACCGGCGTTGCCGCCGCCCTGATACCGCACCACCACATCATACTGCTCCGTCAGGTAGTCCACCATGCGGCCCTTACCCTCGTCACCCCAGTTGATACCTACGATCGCGCAATTTGCCATGTCTGCTGCCTCCTATTCTACAATACGGTTTTCAAATAAACAACGGCTTATTATAGGCGTAACAGCGAAATAAGTAAAGTATGTATTTTATATATGTAAAATAAGTGGAGGTAATGATAAAAACCACCCTTGCAACCGCCACAGCGGTGTGATACAATATTTCAACACATTATGGCACGGTTTGCCGTGCGCAAGGAGGAAAATCACCATGTCTTTCATGATCGAAACATCTGCCCGTCATATCCACCTGACCCAGGAGTCTGTGGAGAAGCTGTTTGGCGAGGGCTATCAGCTGACCATCCGCAAGCCCCTGTCCTATCCCGGCCAGTACGCCAGCAATGAGCGCCTGACCATCGTCGGCCCCAAGAAGGAGATGGCCAACGTTTCCATCCTGGGCCCCACCCGTAAGGCCGATCAGGTGGAGATCTCCGCCACCGACGCCCGCACCCTGGGCATCAACGCTCCCATCCGCGAGAGCGGCGACGTGAAGGGCTCCGGCGCATGTAAGCTGATCGGGCCCAAGGGCGAGCTGGATCTGACCGAGGGCGTGATCATCGCCAAGCGTCACCTGCACGTCACCGAGGAGGACGCCGCCGAGATGGGCATCAAGAACGGCGAGATCATCAAGGTGGCCTGCGGCGGCGAAGGCCGTAAGCTGATCTTCGACGACGTGGTCGTTCGCGTCAATGTGGGCGGCGCTACCACCATGCACATCGACACCGATGAGTCCCAGGCGGCCAACAATCCCACCGTGGGCGAGATCTTCCGCTGAACCGATTTTTAAATAACAAAAGAGACGGCGCGAGCCGTCTCTTTTGTTATTCATGCTCATGGGTCAGGTGATGGTGCTTGGATACGAAGCCCTCCTTGCGGTACAGCTTGCGCAGCATAAAGAAGTAGCACACCAGATGGGTCAGGAACGTCAGCGCCCAGGAGATGGGGTAGGACCAGTAGATGGTCTCCGGCGTGTGGAACTGGGGCACCTGGAAGATGGTGGCGATCCACACCACGCGGAAGGCGCAGGCGCCCAGCAGCGTGACGACCATGGGGGTGATGGAGTAACCGATGCCGCGGATGGAGCCGACGATCACGTCCATCAGACCGCACAGGACGTAGGGCAGGAACATGATGGTGATGCGCACCATACCGGCGGCCACCACCGTGTCGCTGTTGGAGTAGATATGCAGCAGCTGCGGGCCGAAGAAGTAGCCCAGCATACCGCCCACCACCGCCACAGTGGCCGAGCAGGCGGCAGAACACAGGGCGATGGGCTTCAGCCGTTCCAGCTTGCCCGCGCCGTAGTTCTGGCTGGTGAAGGCCATGTTGGCCTGACAAAAGGCGTTGCAGGCCACATAGATAAAGCCCTCGATATTGCTGGCGGCGGTATTGCCGGAGATCACCGTCTCGCCAAAGCCGTTGATGGACGCCTGAATGATCACATTGGACAGAGAGAAGGCCACGCCCTGGATACCGGAGGGGATACCGATCTCCAAAATCTGCCATAGACGGGGCAGGGTGATGCGCAGCTCCCGCAGCTCCAGACGGATGTCACCCTCCTCATGCATCAGGCAGCGCACCACCAGAAAGGCCGATAGGCACTGGCTGATGACAGTAGCGATGGCCACGCCCGCCACATCCAGCTGGAACACGATCACCAGCAGCAGGTTCAGGGCCACATTGACGATACCGGCGGCGATCAGGTAATAGAGGGGCCGCCGGGTGTCGCCCACCGAGCGCAGCAGCGCCGCGCCGAAGTTATACAGCATGGCGGCGGGCATGCCCAGGAAGTAGATCCGCAGGTACAGTGCCGCCAGCGGCAGGATGGAGTCCGGCACCTGCATCAGGTGCAGCAGCGGCCGGGCCGTGGTGACGCCCACCACCGCCAGCACGATACCGCTGAGGAAGGCCAGCAGCATGGAGGTATGCACCGTCTGGCGCAGGCCCTCCCGGTTGCCCGCGCCGGTGTAGCGGGCCGCCAGAATGTTGGCGCCCACGGACAGTCCCACGAACAGGTTCACCATCAGGTTGATGAGGGCGGCGTTGGAGCCCACGGCGGCCAGAGAGTTGTCCCCGGCGAATTTGCCCACCACCACGATATCCGCCGCGTTGAACAGCAGCTGCAATACGCTGGAGCACATCAGCGGCAGGGCGAAGGTCAATATTTTCGGCAGCAGCTTGCCGCTGCACATGTCGATCTCATAGCGGCCGGTACGAGCCATGGGGGGTGATCCTCCTTTTGTTTATCGTGTGGGGCAGCGGCGGGGTACAGACCCTTGGCTCTCCCTTTGGGAGAGGCAAGGGTACGGTGTTTCTCCGTAGGGCGGGGTGCCCTCACCCCGCCGCACAAAAAAGGTGCGGCAGAACTCTGTGGGGCGCGAAACACCCCCAATCAGTCCAACTA
>CAVHKA010000008.1:21876-23661 GCA_963636325.1 Agathobacter sp.
CATGTCGATCTCGTAGCGGTTGGTGCGAGCCATGGGTGGGTTCCTCCTATTGTTTATCGTGTGGGGATACCGGCGGGGCACATGGGCCCCGCCCTACAGTGCGGCGGCAATATCCCGTAGGGCGGGGTGCCCTCACCCCGCCGCACGAAAATGTGCGGCAAATCTCCGCGGGGTGCGAAACGCTCCTCCCCTGATCAGTCCAATTATCATATCATCTTTTAACAAAAATGCAACACCCTTTTTGTATTTCTTGACAAAATATCCCGTTTCCCTCTATAATTGAATATACTACTACTGACGCAATGAGGTGCCGCTTATGACATGGACGCTGCTGTGCCAGCTGATCGTGCTGTTTTTCGTGTTCTCCGTGCTGGGCTGGATGATGGAGGTCACGCTGAAATACATCCAGTACCACCGGTTCATCAACCGGGGCTTTCTCATCGGCCCCTACTGCCCCATTTATGGCAGCGGCGTGGTGCTGGTGACGGTACTGGTGGGCGGCCTGATTGGTATCCGCGACGGCACGCCGGGCGAGGTCTTTCTGGCGGGCTTCTTTATCTGCGGCGGACTGGAGTATTTCATCAGCTGGTACATGGAGAAGGTGTTCCATGCCCGCTGGTGGGATTACAGCCGCAAGCCCATGAACCTGAATGGCCGCGTATGGATCGGCAACCTGATGCTGTTCGGTCTGGCCAGCGTGGTGATCGTGCTGTGGATCGACCCGGTGTACTTCCGCATCATCGAAAAGCTGCCCCTGTTCTGGCTGCACTTTGCCGCCATCGCCATCGTGGCGCTGCTGGTGTCGGACTGCGTCATCTCCCATGTGCTGATGGGCATTGTCCGCAAGGAGATCGACGCCCAGGAGGGCGACAGCACCGAGGAGATCAGCCGCCGCGTCCACGAGCTGCTGCGTGACCGGAACCTGTTCCTGCGCCGTATCCATCAGGCATATCCCGAACTGCAGGCCCGTCCCCGCGCCATGGTGGAGCGGCTGAAGCAGGCCCGGCAGGAGTTCAAGGAGTCCAACCTGCGGGTGAAGGAGCTGCTGGACGAGTTGGCCCGCCGCCGGAAGAACGGCGAGGCGCTGGAGGAGATCACCGCCCGTCTGGAGGCCGCTGCCGCCGCCATGAAGGAGCGCCGCGACAAGCTGCGGGAACTGGAGCGCAAATTCCGCCGGAAGGAAGAAGAATAAAAGGAAGGCGATGCCCTCGGCATCGCCTTCCTTTTATTCCCGCCACAGCTCTCCATCCTTGTCAAAGGAGACCTGTATGGTATTCTGTGGGGCACTCTCCTTCCCTTCCAACGCCGCGTGCAGCGCCGTCAGATCCTTCATGGCCCCGGCCAGCTCCCGGATCTCCCGCACGGCGGTCTCACCGCCGGACATATTGGCGGCAGTCTCCGCGCAGGCGCGGCTCAGCTGCGCCGCCGCCCGCTTCATATAGCGTTCCCATGCCGATGGCATCGCTCACTCCCCTTTCACCAGATACGGCGCGAAAAACCGCGCCGCGTAGTCGCTCAGACAGTCCCGGCAAAGGGACTGCCCGTTGATAAAGTAGTACGGCTCGTCCGTATAAATTTCGCCGCCGCACAGAGTACATTCGGCGGCTGTGCCGCCCGCGTAAGGCTCCATGCCGTCACCTCCTTACCGTATGGCGGCGAAAGCGGCCCGCGTTGCCCGATCTCGGGCAACGCAAGCGCTCCGGCACATGAAAAAGCCACGGCGCCAGCCGTGGCTTTCCGGTGTCTATGCGTTTTCAGGCGGCGAAACTGCGGATCTCCATGAGG
>CAVHKA010000009.1:0-21807 GCA_963636325.1 Agathobacter sp.
AGGTAGGGCATACCTCCGGCAAGCAGGTACTTTTGGAAACACTGCTGGATGGACGCATCGGGGGCAATTGAGCGGTACAGCTCCATGAACTCTCCGAAAGAAAATGGATAGATCACAAACTCTACATACCGACCACCCAAATAAGTCGCAAGCTCACCGGACAGCAGCTTTGCATTGGAGCCGGTGATGTAGATGTCACAGTCAAGTGAAATGCGGAGAGAGTTGATGCACTTTTCCCAGCCCTTGACCTCCTGTATTTCATCAAAGAACAAATAGACCTTACCCTCTATTTCCGCGGCTCTTGCGGTGATCTCGTCATGCAAAGCCTGCGCGGTTTGCAGGGGGGAATAGCTCATATCTTCAAAGTTGATAGAGATAAACTGCGCAGGGTTGACACCGGACTCCGTGAGTTCCTGTTTGATCAGCTCCAACATGACCGACTTTCCGCAGCGGCGGATACCGGTCATGACTTTGATCAGCTCTGTTCCGATAAATGGGCGGATGCGGCTCATATACAGTTCACGTTTGATCATAAGTCTTAGCCCCCTTTCCGTGGCTGACTATAGTATAGCACACTTACAGGTGAATCTCAATAGCAAAAAAGCAGATTTATAAGATATAATTGATAAAACCATAAATTTAGCAAAAGATTTCAGATAAACTTTTATGTCGCAAGTGAACCCCTACCAATGTAGACTTCCACCCTTAACCCACACACCCAATGCCGTTACAACGAGGCGGGGTTATCCATTGAAATGTAGCATGGTAATACCGGTAAGTTTTCAGCGGCGGGTGATACGAAGTGTTGCGCAATGTTCCGTTACCATTGTCTCATACCCACCTATGCGTCTGTAGATTTGCCGTATTGCAGCGCCAGGCAAAAACACCACAATCGGTTAAGATCGTGGTGTTTTCTTGAATGCTGTCTTCCGAGGGTGTCTGCGTTTATTCCGTTGTGCCGTCAACCCTTCAAAGCGCCCTCCATCATGCCCTTTACCACATGCTTGTTAAGGACTGCGTAAATGATGATGACCGGCAATGTAGAGATTACCAATCCGGCAAAGAGGGCGCCCCAGGCGTTCTGATGCTGCGCATTGTTGGAAAGCGCATTCATCATGACACCTAACGTCTTTTTCTCCGGAGTCTGGAGAAAAATCAGCGCCATAAAGTACTCACTCCAGAACTGAATCACATTCATTACGATAACAGTGATGATACCGGATCGGATCAACGACGGGAGGAGCCGAAACAGAATGCCCCATTGGCTCATTCCGTCGATGGTAGCCGCCTCCTCCAGCGTTACCGGAACGGCTTGTATAAAACTTGTCAGAATATAAATACTGAAGGGCAGCTTGCCTACCGCATAGATCAGTGCCAATACCGCCAGATTATCCAGCATGTTCAGCTTAAACAGAAGAAAGTACAGCGGAATCCAACCCATACACGCCGGGATCATCATGGCGGTCAGATAAAAGTTCATCAACGCTTTGCTGCCGCGGAACGCATACCGCTCGATCGCATAGGCAGTTGGAATAGCCATTACAAGATTCAGCACAGTAGCAACCACGGTGACCAGCAGCGTATTAAGGAATGAGCGGCCTACCTTATAGTCCAACCAGGCCATTTTATAGTTTTCCCAATGCATAACATCAGGAAGGCTCCATGTGGAAAGATATATTCCGTTCGTATCCTTAAAGGAACTGATGATCATCCACAGCAGCGGATAAATCACGGCCACAGCCCAGAAAATCAGGAAGGCTTTCAGCAGCAGTCGCAGCAAGCGGCGGGCAGCCAGAGCAGGTAACGTTCTTGCTTCCATTCTGTTGTCTCCTTCCTGTCAATACTCGACCTTTTCACGGCGGAACAGAAACTGCGCCAGAAGAACGGTGGCCAGATTCAGCACCAGAATCATCACACCGATCGCCGCAGCATAGCCGAAGTTATAATTGGTAAACGCCTGCTGATACAGATAAGAGCCCATGACCTGCGTCGCATTGGCCGGTCCGCCCAATGTGGTCAGCTGCACCAGCACATAGGAGCCGTTCAGTGTCGTCGTGATAATATATACCACCGAGGTCTTGATCTGCGGCCATATCAACGGAATGGTGATCTGGCAGAACTGCCGCCACTTTCCGGCACCGTCGATATCTGCCGCCTCATACAATTCTCGCGGGATGTTACTGATGGCACCCATCAGCATCAGCATGAACAATCCAATGCCAGCCCATATCAGCACGACCGCAATGCAGGGCAATGCTGTATGCAGGTCCCCCAGCCAGCTGCGCTGAAGCCGCTCCAGACCGATCAACTTCAAAACGGCATTGAGCAATCCCATGTTAGAGCTGAAAATAAACGTCCACAAAATCGCAGTTGTAACGACTGGCATAACATTTGGAAAAAAGTAAACGAAGCGATAAAACGCAGTACCGCGCGGTTTCAGCTGTGTCAAAACCACCGCAAACAGCAGTGCCAGCGCCATGATGAAAATAACCTTTACAACTACTAAAAAGTAGTCGTTCAGGATCGTTTTACCGATCACAGGATCTGCCAGCAGGCGCTGGTAGTTCCCGATCCCCAGAAACGTCTTTTTGCCGCTCAGACCAGACCACTTATAAAACGACATATACAGCCCGTCAAACAGGGGGTAAATGGTAAACAGGCAAAACAGAATAAGTGTCGGGATCGTACACAGCAGAAGAAAAACTCGTTTGTTCTTTTTCTGACTCATCATGGCACCTCATTTGCGGGAGGCGGCGCATATGGATCTCCATACACGCCGCCGGTGGTTGTTACTTATTGGCGCGGTAGGATGCCGCAATATCCTCCGCCTGCTTGCAGAATTCCTCTGCGTCGATCTCACCCATCAGCAGCAGATTGATGATATCTCCGATAGGATTCTGCAAATCAGTGGACATTGCATGATCGATCGAAACGATCTCACAGCGCTCCGCGTCAGAGAGCATCTCGGTGGCAGCCAGCAGATAATCGGGAACGTTGCTGCTGGCGGAATAGTCGATGTTCTTCAGGTTCAGGGACGTGCCCGCCAGTTCGGCCATCTTGATAGCGCTCTCATCGCTGTACATAAAGGCCAGGAATGCCTTTGCGGCAGTAGGATTCTTGGCAGCTCTGGCAATACCAACGCTCTTGATGTCAGGAATCGTGCAGGCAGGCTTCCCAGCATCGTTCATCGGCGTGGGAATCATACCAAACTCGAAGGTATCAGGGATGGATCCCTTCATCTCATTGGGCAGCCAGAAACCGGTGGCCACAAAATAGTTGCCGTGGTTCAGGAAGGACATCTGGGATTCCGTATGGGTCTGGCCTGCAAAATGTGGATCCACCAAGCCGGCATCCACGATGCTCTGCAGCTTCTTCATAACGTTCAAGCACTGCTCGGAAGACCATGCACCCTCATCGCCATTGATAATGGACATCAGGAAATCCTTGCCACCCTCATCTGCAAATGCGGGATACATAACGCCCTTCATAAAAACGGAGGGATACACACCGGTAGAGCCAAGAGGCGCCACACCGGTCTCAGTCTTGATCTGCTGCATCACACTGACCCAGGAGTCAAAGTCGGTGGGGACCGCCCAGCCGTTCTTCTCAAACTCGGCGGCATCATACCACACGCAGCGGTTGTCATAGATGATGGGCAGCGCGTAAACCTTGCCATCATAGTTGCTGGGCTGTACCAGGAAGTTGTCCTTCAGTGCCGAACCGTCCGCCATGGTCAGTTCCTGATACCAGTCTGTCAGATCCATCAGCTGGTCATCTTCCACGAAGGTCGTTTCAGATACGCTGGGCCCATCCAGATAGATCAGATCCGGGGGAGTTTCCGAGATCCAGCGGGTCGTCATGGTCTCATTGATGTCAGAACCGGAGTTTACGACAACTTCCACGTCAGAGTATTCGTTCTTGAATGCATCGACCAGCCATTCCCACCATGCGCTGCCATAGCCGCCGACAAAGTACTGGATCTCCAGCGTACCGGATACCGTGCCGTCATCCGCCGCAGGTGTGATGTCGCTGGGTGTACTGTTGTTCCCGCAGGCAACCAGAGACAATGCCATAACCGCGCACAACAACATGCTGATGATCTGTTTGTGTAGCTTTTTCATCCGTTTTCCTTCTTTCTTATTATTTTTTGAAACGCCGTCTCGGCGAGTTCTTATTTCAGGCCGCCATATTCAGCTTCTGCACGCTGGCTGCTGACCAGGCCATCCCGCACGTCACGCGCCAATGCCCCGCGATCTCGCTTGGACGGATCGCCCCAGCCGCCTCCGCCACTGGTCTCAATGTACAGGCGGTCCTTCTCATAGAAGCGCACCCGGGCCTTAGAGGGAAGATGCTCGACTGTCCCATCCGCACGCTCCACCGTAAAACGCGCACCTCTGGCACTCTTGCCGCCTGCCAGTCCCCAAGGCGGTGTGTTCACTCGGTCGGACGCAATGAAGCAATCCACCTCGTCCGTCTGGAACTCCAACACACGCTGGATGCCAAAGCCGCCGCGATGCAGGCCAGGACCTTCCGAATCAGGCAGCAGGCCGTAACGGATCACCTTTACCGGCATAATATTCTCCAGTACCTCTACGGGCGTGTTTCTGGTATTGGTCATATGGGTATTCACGCCGCTCGTTCCATCCTGGTCCCACATGCCACCATAACCGCCGCCAACGGTTTCTCCGTTGGCAAAGTAGGAATGGGTTTTGGGGCTATAACCGCCCAACTGGATACCATTCATGGAGCCGCAGGCCGCAGCACACGCTTTTTCGGGAACCGCTTGCGCCAATGCGCCGATCAGCACATCCACCAGCCGCTGGCAGGTAATGGAGTTTCCGGATCCGGTAGCCGCCGGATATACGGCATTGACCAACGACCCTTCCGGCGTGATCACCTCAAACCGCTTGAACGTGCCGGAGTTGGGCGGGATACTGGGGTCAGTCATGGCGCGGACAACATAGTAGATGCAAGCCAATGCCATGGGCCGCACACAGTTCAGCGGCCCTGTCACTTGCGGGCAGGTGCCCGTAAAGTCGATCTTGATGTGCGGACCGCCTGTAGTGACCGTTGCCCGGATCTTCAGCGGCCCCGTCGTAGTAACGCCATCCCCCTCCAGTGAATCCTCGAAGGTGAAGGTTCCTGCAGGCAGTTTTTCCAGTTCGGCGGCCATACGGCGATCGCAGTAATTTTCCAGCTCGGTGATGGCCTCCAGAACGGTTTCAACACCCATTTCGCCGCACAGCTCTTCAAACCGCTTTTCGCCCACATTGTTTGCGGCGATCTGCGCCATCAAGTCTCCGCCGCTTTCATAGCCGGTACGGATATTTGCCTGGAACATGCCGTAGATCTCCGGATCCACGACGCCGGATTTTTTGATCTTAACGGGCGGGAAGCGGATACCCTCATGGAAAATCTCCGTGGCATCCGGCGTCAGGGAACCCGGCACCTTTCCGCCCACGTCCACATGGTGCGCCAGATTGCCAACAAAAGCCACCAGCTGCCCTTGGTAGAAGATAGGAGAGAATATGATGATATCCGGCAAATGGGTGCCGCCGATAAAGGGGTCGTTATGCATAATGGCATCACCCGGCTTCAGGCTGGCCTTATCCACATATTTCAGCGCACCTTTAACGCCCCAGGGCAGCACACCGGAGTGTACCGGGATGTGTTCCGCCTGCGCAATGGTGTCGCCGTTCACGTTGAACAGCGCACAGGAGCAGTCGCGCCGGTCTTTGATGTTGGTGGAATAAGCAGTACGGATCAGCGCAGCACCCATTTCCTCCGTAATCGCAAAAAAGCGGTTGCGCATAACTTCCAATGTGATTGCATCCATAACTCTGTGTACCCCCTTATTCAGCAGCATCTACGGCAGCTCGGTATGCCTCATGCCCAGCAACATCCACGATCAAATTACGCCGCTCGTCGACCGTCAGGCGGTCACCGGGGCCGATCACGGAGGTTGCGCCGTGTTCCTCAATAATGGCAGGACCCTCGAACTGATCGCCCACCTTCAGACGGTCGCGATCAAAAACCTTAGCCTGCATCCATTTCCGGGAGAAGTAGGCCGGGCGAACGGCAACCGGTTCAGGGGCTCCGTTGCCTTTCTCTCCCAATGCATAGAGATCCGCGTGATCCGTCTTACCTACCACTGACAGACGCAGGCTGACGATCTCCACCGGGTCGTTGTCCTTCCTGAAGCCATAGGACTGCTGATGCATCTGGCTGAACTCCTCTACCAGCTGTGTCCAGACCTGCTGGGAAACCGGGCAGTTAGGAATACCCACGGTCAGCTCATAGGCCTGTCCGAAGTAGCGGATATCCACCTTACGCTGGAAGGTCACGGCATCCTCGCTCACCTCGTCACGATGCATCTCGGCACGAGCCGCCTTTTCCAGCTTGCCGAACAGCTCCTCCATCTTCTCCAGGTCTACATCCTTCTGATGCTTGTGATATGTGCAGACCTCATCGTAACGGATGGGGGCCACCAGTAAACCGAATGCTGAGAAATTGCCCGGTGCCACAGGGATCACAACTTTGGGAATATCCAACGCCCTCGCCAGTTCAACGGCGTGCAATGCACCAGCGCCGCCGTAAGGCATCAGCACAAACTTGCGGGGATCAATACCCTTTTCCACGGTCATGACACGGATGGCCCGCACCATGTTGGCGTTCGCCACGCGGAGGATGCCCTCGGCAACTTCCTCCACCGTCATGTTCAGCTTGGAGGCCAAGCGATCCTCCATAGCTTTTCGTGCCGCCGGAACATCCAGCTTCATCTCGCCGCCCAGCAGTTCACCGCCGACACGGCCCAAAACCGCATGGGCATCGGTTACGGTCGGTTCGGTGCCGCCCTTGCTGTAGCACACCGGTCCAGGAACCGCGCCAGCACTGCGAGGACCTACCCGGAGAGCGCCGCCCGCATCCAGCCAAGCAATAGAACCGCCGCCGGCGCCAATGGTGGTAATGTCGATGTGGGGGAATTTCACAGGGAAGCCCTCGATCACGCCTTCCCCTGTAATACCAACTGTCCCGTTGTGGACAACGGCCACATCAAAGGAGGTTCCTCCAAGATCACCGGTAATAATATTGTGATACGGCGTAATGCGCACCAAAAACTCAGCCGCCAGCGCACCGCCGGCAGGGCCGGATAACAGCGTGTTTACGCTGCGGGAAGAAGCGATCTGGTCGGTCATCATTCCGCCGGAGGACTGCATAATGGTCAGCGGCGCATGGATACCGTTTTCATCCAAACGCCCACGCAGTTGGGATACATAGTGCTGCATCCGAGGCTGAACGTAAGCGTTCAGCACGGTTGTATTCATACGTTCAAACTCTCTGAACTCCGGCAGGATCTCACTGGATACGGATACCGGAAAATCGGGGGCCGCCTCGTGAATCGCGGCCAAAGCCCGTTCCTCGTTTTCGTTGTTGGCATAGGAGTGAAGAAAGCATACCGCGATCGACTGCACGCCGTCCTGAATCAACTCTTTGACCGTAGTCTTCAGATCCTCCTCGTCCAGCTGCACCAAGACGCTTCCATCATGAAGCGTCCTCTCCTTTGCCTCACGCCGCAGCCAACGCGGGATCAGAGGATCCGGCTTCCGCGCGTGCAGGTCATACAGCTCCGGTCGGCTTTGCCGCCCAATGTGCAGCACATCCCGGAAGCCTTCTGTGGTAATCAGTGCGGTAATTGCGCCGTTGCGTTCCAATAGCGTATTGGTGGCTACCGTAGTACCATGAGCGACTGCGGTAACACATTCGGCAGACACCTGCAGCTGTTCCAACAGTGCCCGGATGCCATTCAGAACGCCAATGCTCTGATCCTGTGGCGTTGAAGGCGTCTTGGCAAAAAATACATTTCCGTCTTCACTGATTCCTACAACGTCGGTGAAGGTTCCACCCACATCGACACCAAGCTTCAATTTTATCATTCTTGATCAGCCTCCCGTGCTATTGGTTATTTCCCTTCGTAGTAGTTGATCTTCGGCATATATTTGCTTCCCAGGATCGCATGGAACTGCGGATACCGAGACTGCTCCGGATGGCGGCCTCTCCGCTCTGTAGCGTCATTTGCCAACCATTGCAGCGGAAGCGGATAGTAAAGCGGGGTCAGCAACTCATCGGCGCAGCCCGGCAAACCCAGGAATCGGCAGGAAAGCTCCATCTGCTCCTGCAGCCGCTCATCGCCGATCACCAGCACATGGTCGCTGTGCTCCTGTGCAAAGCTAATCAGCCGCATAGCCCGGTCAGTGCCTGCGCCGCCATTCACCAGAAAGATCAGGTGCGACCACTTCTCCAGACAGTGATAAGGGCCGTGCATATATTCCTCGACATCGTAGGTCTCTACCGGAATGCGGACACCTTCCAGCATTTTCAAGCCGCCCTCTTTTACCGCGGCAGTCAGCGGACCGCCGCCCAGTATCGTAACGGAGGGTGCTGTCCGATACTCCTCGGCCAATTCGTCGATCACAAGCGCGGTCCGACGTAATGTCTCTTCCATCAAACCGGGGATCTCGCCCAGATTCAGTCGCTCATTGCCCAGCCCTGCAGCAAATTCATACAGCATGCCCATGGTCGAGGTAAAGCCTTTCGTTTTTGCACCCACCAACTCCAGGCCCGTGCAGGTATTCAGTACCGTATGCGCGCTGGCTGCACCGGGATTATCCGGCTCTGCCGTAACAAAAACGGTTTTTGCACCGAGGCTGCGGCTCAACTCTACGCATTGAATGGTCCCGATACTGCGCGCCGTCTGAGAAACCCCCATGACCAGCGTACTTCTCCCCATACGTTTATGAGGTCCATAGTTCAAAAACTCGAAAGGCGTAAACACCTGAACCTCAGCATCCGTCCAACGCAGCAGTGCATATTTTGCTGCGATAGCCGCATGAAGAGACGTGCCGGATCCGACCAGATATATCTGATTAAACGGCCCCTTTCCGACTTCTGCCGTGACCAAACGCACTTGTTCCGCCGCGCCGGCAATTACATCCCGCATGGTCTGCGGCTGTTCCAGAAGGCATTGCTTCATGGTGTGCTTCACCATATTTTCCTCCTTACCGCTGCACCTGAATATCCTGCTGTTCGATCTGGTGGGACGCATAGCTAATGGCCCCTAGGGCACCAGCCCGCACACCCAATGTTGCCAGACATACATCCGCCTGCATAGGTGTCATTTGCGCTACTTCATCCCGAATCCGGAAAATCACAGTATCCATGGAATCCGAGACACCGCCGCCGATCACCACCTTAGCCGGATTCAGCAAGCTGATGCAATTTGCAATGGCGACGGAGAAATCCAGAATAAATTTTTCAATGACTTCAACTCCCTGAGGATCTCCTCTGCGGTAAGCCTGAAATAGTTCCTCTGCCGTATGCCCGTGGCTACTCAATGCCGTACCGGAGCATTTCTGTTCCAAAACCCCTTGGAAGCCCAGACGATTCAACCGTCCGCTCTCTACATCCTGCCGCTCCAGAAAATAGCCCATTTCACCGGATCGGCATTGGGTGCCCAGCACAAGGCGTCCATTGCAGACAAGTGCGCTGCCAATGCCAGTTCCCAGCGAGATAAACAGCATGTCGTCCACCTGTTCACCAGACCCCAGCCAACGCTCACCCAACGCTGCCAGATTGACGTCATTTCCCACATAAACAGGGAACGGAAATGCTTCGTTCAGCAACTGTTGGAGCGGGAAGTTGTTCCATTGCAGTGCTTTGGCCCGCACCACGACGCCATCAGGCAGCACAGTTCCAGGCACACCTACGCCCATACCGAAAATATCCGTCTCTTTCAGGCCACTGGCCTCCAACGAGTCATGTACGATCTCGACCAGATTCTCAATACGATTGCTGGTGGGAACTTTTTTCTCATATCGGATGTTTCCCACCAGGTCTGTGATGATCAGCAGCAACTTTGTTCCGCCAATATCAATACCGATGCAGCAAGCTGATTCCGGGTTAAAGCCCAGCATCGTAGAAGGGCTTCCAACGCCACCAGGGATGGGACAATCTCCGTATTCCATGATTAGTTTCTTTTGGATGAGCTCATCCACGATCGAACTGACCGTTGCCTTACTCAGGTTTAATTTTTTAGCCACCTGCGCCCGGCTGATCGGCTGCTCACTTTTGATCGTATTCAGAATGATGGAGCGGTTGATCCGGCGAATCAGCTCCAGATGACCCATGTTGTTTGTCTTTCCCATCTCTCTTCTCCGTTCTCCGTTTTCGGCGTTCGGCAATGCCCTTTGCCATTTTGTTCAGTGATTGAACTAATTAGAGAAAATTTATTCTCTTCCTTTGCAAAAGAAGAGATTTTGTCTTTGTTAATTTATGGATATTATACGTGGGTTTTCCCCCAATATCAAGAGAAATTTTCTTGGAAAAGTTCACAAATTTTTCTTGAAAAATATGTGAGGCCCACAATTTGTACAAACTTTCCTGCTGCTAGTTGTGTATTAGTTCTATAATTAAACTATTACTCTTCCGAATGCGCCCAGATAACAGCTCATTCACACTATTTGCCGACTCAAGGCTACGCTGTGGCCACAACGATAAAAGCCCCTTCTGCGCCGTGGCCAACACATAGCTGCACACAACTTTTCAATACCGCCTGCGCCTTTATAGCAGAGCGCTCAAGGGCGGCAACTACTCGTATGCACCGCTGTTTGTCAGCGTGATGGGGTTGATTTTCTTCTTATTGCGGACTTTCAAAAGGCGCTTGTGCTTCCGCCGATTCAGTTCAAAGTGCACCGCGGTCTTCCCCAGCGCCGCGTCCAAATCGCGGCAATCGCTCGCTTTCTTCAGCAGCTAGAGGATCCGTGTTTTTGTTTTCTCACCCCGAATCGTCTGTGCCTGAGCAACCGCAGTTTCATACCGTCGACACGGTGTGCCTACAGGCTGCATACGGCGCAGATACCATCGGAGGATATCTTTCCCCTGGGCTGTTGCATGCCGAGAGCATTCCGGCGGCCCGGCGGACGGTAGCAAAGTACCGGGAACTGATAGGGATACCTCCGGCCTATGACCGCAAAAAGTAATACCGAGACATAGAGACAGCCCTTCAGCAGACGCTGGAGGGCTATCTTTTTCATATTACACCAATGGTGCGCAGGGCAAAGATCCACAGTGTCATGGATCCTACGGCCAGGATCTCGCTGACCACCAGGATACCGGCACCCAGTTCCGCATCGCCGCCGATCTTTTTGGTCATCACATACACATTGGATGCCGATGGTGCGCCTAGCATTACGAAGGCTACCACAATCTGGGGCGCCGTGCAGTGCAGTACCCAGATGAAGAAGGGGAGCAGCAGGAGCGGCTGCAAGATCAGCTTATACAGGCAGGCCAGCAAAAGCTCACGTTTTCTGGTGTGCAGCACCTGCATACTCATGGACGCGCCGATGATCAGCAGCGCCATGCCTGTGGAAACACCGCCCAGATAATTCATGGTGGTGGCCACGGTTTTCACGACGGGGATCTGCCAGATGGAGAACGGGATCGCCGCCAGGACGGCCACCAGCATGGGATTGGTGATGAATTTCTTCAAGAATTCCCAGGGATCGGCCTTTTTCTTCTGGTCACCTGTGGCCGTCAGCACCAGCACCGCACAGATGTTATACAGCGGTACCAAGACCACTAGGACCTGTGCACCTACCGAGTCGGCGCTTTTGCCGATGATGCTCTCCGCCAGCGCCAGACCGATATAGACGAAGTTCCCACGGAAGGCACCGTGGACAAAGGTGCCTTCCTGGCTCTGATCCCGGATCGTCAGCCGCGCAAAGCCCCACGCCAACAGGAAGCCCACAACAATGGCGATGGCTGTGCACAGCACGAAGCGCATATCCGCTACCTCGCGGATGTTGGAGCCTGCCACGCTCTGAAACAGCTTGAGGGGCAGGCCAATGTAGTATAGATATGTACTAACCTGATCGACAAAGGTGTCGCCGATCACGTTCTTTCGTTTCAATATGGCACCTGTTGCCATCACCAGAAACAGCGGCAATGTGTTCTGGATGCTGAAGATCAGATTATCAAGCATCTTATATACCTCATCTGTCGGACGGCTCTCCTCTTGACCGATATGGTTCAGGCGAACGATACCGGGTACCGTTCGCCTGAACCGGGGGATCTATGAGGAGAGGATGGAAGAGATCAGTGGTTTCTTTCCTTATAGGTGTCAGCCATCAGGTTTACCACGGTGCTGTAATCATCGCCGCCATGACCCGTCTCGATGGCATGACGCCAATAGTCATAGGTGGCGCGGGTGATGGGCAGGTCAAAATTCAGGCTGTTGGCTTTGCGCATGACCAGGCCGATGTCCTTGCCTACCGTGTCAAAGGTGGCGCCGGCATCATAGGTGCCGGACAGGATGAATTTGGGGAAGCGTACCTCGGTGGCGTAGCTTCTGGCATTGCCGATGTTGAACACATCGATCATCGCCTTGGGGTCGATGCCCAGCGTCACGCCCAGATCATATGCCTCGCAGGAGGCAAGGAATGTGGAGTGGGACAGCTGGTTGTGGATCAGCTTCATGTAATGGCCGCTGCCGGAGGGCCCCAGATAGAACAGCGCCTTGCTGATCTTCTCCAGGATGTACTTCACCTCTTCAAAGACTTCCCTGCTGCCGCCGCACATAATGACTAGTTCGCGGTTATGGGCACCGATCCGGCCGCCGGTCATGGGGCAATCCAGATATTCCACGCCGTGCTCGCCCAGCATCTTTCCGATGGGGACGGACTTCTCCGGGTCGCTGGTGGTCATGTCGATGATGATCTTCCGGCCATTGATCCCCTCCATCATGCCCTGAGGCTGATGCAGCACGATCTCCAGACCCTTGGTGTCATTCATCACGTCCAGGATCACGTCGCAGGATTCCATCAGCTCCTTGCCGGTGGCGGCGATCTTCATGCCCTTCTCCCGCAGTTCCTCCAGAACGGCCTGATTCTTGTCAAAGGCCATGACCTCAAAGCCGGATTCCAGCAGGTTCAGGGCGATCTCCTTGCCCATAAGGCCAACGCCTACAACGCCAAGTTTATGTGTCATATTTTTGCTCCTATTTTCACGATTGGATTGTTTCTTTTTTCGCCTTTACAGCAGGTTGGGCAGCCAGGTGCAGAAGCCGGGCACATAGGTGATCAGAACCAGCACGATGAGCGAGATCCCTAGGAACGGCAGCGCTTCCTTGACTTGGGTGGCAAAGGAGGTGTTGGTCATGCGGGCCGTCATGAACAGGCTGACCGCCACGGGAGGCGTCAGGATGCCCAGGTTCAGGTTGAACACCACCAGCAGGCCGAACTGGATCAGGTCGATGTTATAGGTCTGTGCCAGCGGCAGCAGCAGGGGGATGGCGATGATCATCGCCGCGGCCGGAGCCATCAGCATGCCCATGATCAGGAGGAAGATGTTGATGAGGATCAGCAGCACGAATTTACTGACCTGCATGTCGGTGATGAACTGCACGATGGTCTGGGGCAGCTGCAGGCGGGTCAGGATATACGCCAAGAAGCTGGACGCACCGATGACCATACAGACGTTGGCCGTCTCCTTGATGGCGCTTACCAGACTGCTGTTCATCTTGGAGAAGGGGACCTTCTTGATCAGGCAGAAGATCAGTGCGTAGATGGTTACGATACCTGCGGATTCGGTGACGGTGAAGATACCGGCGGTGATACCCACCACGATGATCACGGGGATCATCAGTGCCGGCAGTGCCGTCACAAAGGAGCTGCCGATCTGCCGAGCCGAGCAGGCCTCATGTTTGGGGAAATTCCGCTTAGAGGCGGTAATGCGCACCACCAGGATAAACGTGATGGCGGACAGAATACCGGGGGTCACGCCCGCCATAAACAGGTCACCGATGGACAGACCCGTCTGACAGCCGTAAATCACCAGCAGGATGCTGGGCGGAATAATGGGGCCAAGACTGCCTGCCGCCGCGATGATGGCACCGCTGAAGCCAGAACCGTAGCCCTCCTTTTTCAAGGCCGGGATCAGAATGGAGCCCAGAGAGGCGGTGGACGCCACGGCGGAACCGGAGATGGCGGCGAAGAAGGCGCCGGCCGCGATGGACACGATGCCCAGGCCGCCCTTGAAACGGCCAAATAGAGAGTTGCAGAAGTTGATGAGCTTCTCCGTCAGGCCGGAATCGGTCATCAGGTTGCCCATGAAGATAAACAGCGGGATGGCAATCATGGTAAAGGAGTTCAGGCCCACAAAGAGCTGCTGTGCCATGACCACGATGTTCAGGTTGCCCAGTCCGATGAGACCTGCCGCGCCCATAGCAAGGGCCAGAGGAACGCCCAGGAACATAATGACCAGGAATGCGATCAATACAGTTGCCATTATTCCTCACCCTCCTCTTTCTTTTTCGGCTCTTTATCGCCTCTGACCAGGCTGATAACAGACTGCACGGCATTGCTGAGCTGGAACAGACACATCATGCCAAAGGAGAAGGCGATACCGATATAGATCACGCCTCGGCGGATCTTCAGGCCGCCCTCAAAGATGGCCCAGGTATTGGTGACCTGCAGCAGGCTGGAATACATCCAGAAGGCGGACACCACAATAGAGATCAGGTCGCATACCAACTGCAAAGTATAGTAGGCGCGTCCCTTCAGATGGTTCTGCAGCAGATCCACATTCAGGGCGTTGCGGTCACGCACCACCACGGTACAGCCAAACACTGTCAGCCAGATAAAGGAAATCTGAGACAGGGGTTCCGACCAGGAGGTGGGGTTGTTCAGAACGCGCCGCGCTACCACCTGCACAGCCACGGCCACGATCAAAAAGGCCATGATCACAATGCAGCACCATTTTAAAATATCCGACACGATATCCAGTGCCGCGGTAAACGGATTCTTTTTCACAGAATTTTCCTCCTAACACAAGGGGTAGAACTTAGCTGTGGGCCGCTTCCTTCATGGCCGTGGCATACTTGGCCAGCTCAGGATACATCTCGGCATAGCTGCCGTAAGCAGCGGTCTCCCAGGCGCTGTAGTCGGGATACACGATCTTGCAGCCAGCATCCTCAAACACCTTCAGAGCGTCAGCGTCCTGCTGTTCCACCTGGTCGGCCAGCCAAGTGCCGGACTCGGTAGCTGCTTTGTCAAAGGCTTCCTGTACATCGGTGGGCAGCTCGGTGTAGTACTTGGTGGGTACCAAGATGGCGTAATTGGCCGCGCCGTGGTTGGTCATCATCACGGTCTTGGTGACTTCCTGCAGGGCCATGCTGGCGGCGGTGGACATCTCGATCTCCATGCCTTCCACAACATTCTGGCTCATGGCGGTATAGACTTCGGAGGTACTCATGGGAGTGGGAGCAACGCCCATGCAGGTGAAGCAGTCCAGCACCGGCTGAAGGCCGGCCACGCGTAGCTTGCAGCCCTTCAGGTCATCGATGGTCTCGGCGTCGAAATTCACGAAGGTCTGGCGGATACCCTTGTACATGGGAGCCAGCAGAGTGAATCCGGTTTCCTCGGACACCTTAGCCAGCCACTCCTTACCGGCGTCGGAGGCGTAAGCCTTCTCAAACTCTTCACGGTTGGTGAACATATAGGGCCAGGAGTCCACAGCGGCATACTCAGAGATGCTGGACAACGCCGTGGTGGAGATGATCTGGAAAGTGGCGGTGCCCACCTGCTGCTGCTCAATGATCTCCGCCATCGCGCCCAGCTGGCCCGCGGGATACACGGTCACGGTGTAAGCGCCGTTGGTGTACTCGGCGACCTTCTCGGCAAACATCTTGGCGCACTTATCTTCCATGCTGTCGGTAGCAAAAATGTGGGCGAATACCAATTCAGTGGAATCACCGGTGTTGCTGCCGTCGCTGTTGGGAGTGGCGTTTCCGCCGCCGCAAGCCACCAGGCTCAGAGCCATGACCAGCGCCAGGATCAGGGACAATGTTTTTTTCATAATATTCTCCTCTTTCAGTCAAATAAATGTGATCCGGTTTCTCTTAATAGCCCTTATAGACGGGGGCACGGTTCTGCTTGATGGCGTAATCCGCTTCTTTCACGTCCTCGGTGGTCAGCAGGGTAATCAGCTGGCCCTTGCCGTACAGAACAGCCTGCTCCAGGTTCATGTTCACCATGTTGTAATAAGCCTCGCGGCCCAGAGAGGCGGCCACACCGTTGTAGGAGGCCAGCATCTCCGCAAATTCAATGGCGGTATCCAGCACCTTATCCTGATCCACCACACGGTTGACCAGATGCCACTCCTTCACGGTTTCGGCATCCACCAGCTGGCTGGAATAGGCCAGCTCAAACACCAGCTTCTTGGGCAGCGCCTTCATCACGATAGCCAGGGCCAGCATGGGGAAGTTGCCGCGGGACAGCTCAGGCAGGCCGAACTTGCAGTCCTTGCCCACGATGGCGATGTCGCAGGACTCCATAATGCAGAAGCCGCCGGCCACCGCGTTGCCGTTGACTGCGGCGATCACAGGCTTGGAGCACTTGTAGATCTCCATCTGCAAATTGCTGAAGGCGTCGGCAAAGCCCTTCACATCCATAGTCAGGCCGTCGGGGAAGCCGTTCATGCGACCGCCGGTGCAGAAAAAGTCTCCCTTGCCGGTGATGATGATGGCCGCAATGGCGCTGTCCGCCTGTGCGTCGTGCAGGGCGTCGATCATCTCCGAAAGCGTCTCACGGTTGACTCGATTGTTGTCCTGTACCTGGTCGATGGCAATGATGGCAACTTTGTTTTTCTTCTGATACTCGATGCATTCGTACATGGCGTTCTCTCCTTAATAACATTATTCCAACCCGTAGAAAGCACGTGCTTCCGCGGGAGTGGCTACTTCCTTGTTCAGTTCCTCCGCCAGGCGGGCCACCCGGGTGATCAGCTGGGCGCTGTCCTTGGCAAACACGCCGGGACTGTAATAAATGGAATCCTCCAGGCCGGTGCGGACATGGCCGCCCAAAGCGATGGCCATGGCGGCAATGGCCGGTGCGGAGTCGCCGCCGCGGGTCACGGACCAGTGCCAGTCCTCCGGGAAATAACCAATGATGGCCAGCAGCTTCTCCGCGTACTCCTGAAAGCTTCTGCCACACTCCGACTGGTCGAACACCACGTTCACGAACACCGGCGCCTTCACCAGGCCGGCGGCTACATAGCCCTTCAGCTTCTCCGCCATCTCTGCGGTAAACACCTCAAAGACCGGCTTCACATTGTACTTGGCAAACAGTTCAAACATCAGCGCCGTCTCTTCCTCGTCGCTCTTCAGGTTGAAGGAGGCACAGTCGGGACGCAGCCGCAGCATTGGCTCCAGCAGCTCCGCCACACGGCCCTCAATGGCGCCCACGGACATCTCCAACACCACCTTGGGGTATTTTTCCCGATAAGCGTTTAACAGCGGCACAAAATACTTGGGATCCCGGGTCTGGCATCCGTTTTCGTCACGGGAATGAATGTGCATCACCGACGCACCCGCCTCGATAGCGCCCAAGCCGTGGGCAATGATCTCATCCGCTGTCAAGGGGATGTATGGTGTGTCCTTGCGCATCCAGAGATTTCCGTTGGTCGCCGCGGTTAAAATAACCTTGTTCATGTTCTTGCACCTCAACTTGTCTCGGTTTTCCTGTGTCAAAAACGCTGCGTTTACTTTTGCACTGTGAAGTTTCGGTTCCTTGACACATCTCTATATTCGTCTATTTGCACATAATAGTCAAGTTCAAATGCCGCTTATATGAACGATTTGCACACAGCGCTTTTTCAAAATAAAAATATTTGCAGAATTTTCTGGATTTGCGGTGTTGCCTTGACATTTTTGCAAATTTGTGCAATACTCGATTCAGAAATACGAAGGAGGGCCTGTTATGGACACTGAAGCTCTGCAGCTGAATGTACCGTCAGAATCGCAACCCTGCCACGATTTGCTCTTCAATATTCAGTATCTTTACCCAAAGATGCCTAAAACCTTCCGGAAAATTTCCGACTATCTGCTGTCTCATCCCATGGACGCTGAGCGCTATTCCATCACTCAACTGGCCGGAAAGATTGGCACCAATGCCTCCAACATCACCCGCTATTGTCAGGCGTTTGGTTACAGCGGCTTTGCGGAGTTTAAGTATCGCTTTGGACTTTCCTACAAAAATCTAGAACAGAATTTGGTGGATTTTCAGGCGGACGATTCCGTTACCGTCATCAGTCGGAAGCTGTGTAAGCTGTACGCCGGCGTATTTGATGACGCTCTGCTCCACTTGAATCCCGACGTGGTGGAGTCGGCTGTTACCGCTATTTATAACGCCAGCGTGGCCAACCGGCGCATTTGCCTGTTTGGCACCGGCGGCTCCAGCTACTCCGCGCAAATGGCGGAGTTGATGTTCATGCAGGCAGGGATCAACTGCACCGCCTATATTATCCCGCAGCTGGCTGTTACCGCCATGGCACAGCTTCAGCACGGCGATGTGGCGGTGTTTCTCTCATCCTCCGGCAACGCCGTTACCACCATCGACTGTATGCGCCGGGCCAAGGAGGCTGGTGCCACCACCATCGGCATCACCTGCGACAGCGGTTCCCTGCTGGGGAAAGGAGCAGACATCAAGCTGTGCTATCCCTGTGGGATCAAAAATGATATCCGGTTATTCCCCATGCTGAAGATCTCTGAGCTGTCTGTGATCAGTATGATTCAGCTATGTGTGATGCTACGGGGGTTGTCCCACGACAGCCGCCTACTGGCCAATACCCACGAGAGCTTCTTCAATGCCAAAAACGTCTATTGAACGCAACATCCATTTCCATTATTTACCACTTGATGAGGCTTGCCGTCAACAGTCAAAATTGCGGTAAACGGAAAGATTTGCTTTAAAGGGGCGGTCTCAAAATAGAATTTTTTAAAATACCGCCCAATAAAAAACCGTGAAAATCCGATGAGAATCCGAATTTTCACGGGTTTTTCTAAATTTTAGGAAAGTCGTTCTCGTATATTTTGCATTTTGAGACAGCCCCTTTTCGGTGAGTCGTTGATATGACGGGATCTAGCGTATACTTTAAGCCATGTAGGGCTTAATAACGTTCCGAGCGTGGACAAAGACCTCAATGGCCTTGTCGACCTCCGCCACGGTCATGACCGTGACGATCGCGAACAGGCCGCGGTGTTCCGGGAAGCATATTTGAGATGGCCTATATGCGGCCCTTTATGGAGTCGGGCAAGTCCATCTGGCTGTTTGACACGGATGGCGGCGAGGATACGACAGCAAAGGACTTATTTCTGGCGACATACGAGACGTTTCGTTAGGAGCCCCGTGGTTATGAATTCACTGTGCGGGACGCACTGTCCCATATGCTGCTGTTGGTGATGGATGACGCGTACTCCGCCAAAAAGCAGACCGCTATTCAGGATCACTGGGTCAAGCAGGTACTCTCCTGGCTTGATCAGCACTATAAAGAGCGGGTCACGATCGAGCAGATTGCCGAAAACGCCGGTGCCAGCGGGTGTTTTCCGTGGCGCTGCATGATTCACCCACAAAGTACCTCCTGCGCCGCAGGGTATCGGCGGCAGCCGAGCTGCTGGCAAAGACGAACGCCTCCATGTCTGACATTGCGTTTCAATGCGGGTTCGACAGCGCCAGTTATTTTTCAAAGCAGCTCAAGGTGATTACCGGCATGACGCCGCAGGAGTCCCGTACCAGATACACCGTGTACGCACAGACTGCACAGATGAAAATGAGACGGCAGCGCTGCTGCCATCTCATTTTTATCTAAGGATCATTCAACGATCTCCTTCACATATTTGGCGATCTTGCGAGCTGCCGTGGGCTGGGAGATGCCCAACGCCTTGGCTACCGCCACCGTCGTGCCATACTGGGCGTAGGCGTCCCGGATGATGTGGCCCTCGAAGGTCTCCATCTGCTGGGCCAGGGTGCCGCCCTCCGCCGGAAGGGGCAGGGGCGACGCGCCCATCTGCTCACTGGACAGCACCCCGATATCCACCACCGGATCCTGGGCGCAGATCACCAACCGCTCCATCATGTTCTCCAGCTGCCGCACGTTGCCCGGCCAGGGGCACTGCTCCAGATAGGACAAAAGCCGAGGACTCAGGGTCAGATCCTTGTGATACTCCTCGCAGAAGCGGGTCAGAAAGCGGTGAGCCAGAGGCAGGATGTCCTCCGGCCGCTGCCGCAAGGGCGGGATGTGCAGCCGGATCACGTTCAGCCGGTAGAAGAGGTCGGAGCGGAACAGCCCACGGTGTACTTCCTCCTCTAGATTGCGGTTGGTGGCCACGATCAGCCGGATGTCCAGCTCAATACGCTTGGTGCCGGACACCCGCTCGATGGTCTTCTCCTGAATGAGCTGCAAAAGCTTGGACTGGATGTGGGGCGGCAGTTCGCCGATCTCATCCAGAAACAGCGTGCCGCCGTTGGCCAGCTCGATCTTGCCGATCTTGCCGGTACTGGACGCGCCGGTAAAAGCACCCTTTTCATAGCCGAACAGCTCCGATTCGATAAGGTTTTCGTGGAGCACCGCGCAGTTGACCTCGATAAAGGGCTTGTCCGCACGGTCGCTCATGGCATGGATGGCCTTGGCCACGGCGCTTTTGCCCACGCCGGTCTCGCCGGTGATGAGGATATTGGCCCGTGTGTTGGCGGTGTTCTGCATCAGTGTCCACAGCCGCTGCATGGACTGGCTCTTCCACACCAGGCTGGTAGCGGTGTTGCGGGTGCGCAGCTCGGCGATCTCCTGGGAGTACTGGGTCAGGGAATCCTGCATCTGCTGGAAGTTCCGGTGGATGGCGTTGATCTGCTCCATGGACACGGTATTGAAGCACACCGCGTATTTCAGGTTGCCTGCACCGTCAAACAAGGGGATGCCCACGGTCATCACGTTGGTGTGGGTGTGGTTGATGGTCTGTGTGGTGGTGATCTTCTTCTTGGTGCGGATGATCTCCGCCGTGATGCAGGGGGAAAAGGTGCCGTCCGCCTCCAGGTCGAAGGCGGACTTGCCCACGATAGACCCGTGGGCAAAGCCGAAGTTCTTCTCATATGTTTCACTGACCTGCAATATGGTGCCGTTGGCGTCGGACAGCATCATGTCATCCGCCAGCACCAGATTGTTCTGGGGGCTAAGAATCTCAAACAGGTCGTTCAGGTTGATGTCCTCCGGAAACAGCCGGGAGATACTAGATTCTGCCATAAAACGCCCTCCTTCTCTATTCATATATGATTATATGTTATTCACGCATGAATAGCAAGAGGCATAATCGCAAAGTTTTGCCTGATTTTCGACTAAATAGGGTGACAGTACGTGAAGTTATGCGCACTTATATGCTCTTATGTTCCGTGTAATAGGCGGCGGCATCTATTCAGCACTGAATAGATGCCGCCGCCTACAATGCTTTCTCTCCTGCGAAAAGGGGATTTTCCAGATAATTCCTTATTTTTTTGATGGAAATCACCAAACATCTGTCGCAAATACCGTCGAAAAAGCAATAATAGTTGGCACGGTAATTGCTATGTATAAAAGCAAAACCAAATAAAAAGCATCGTATATCAATCGAGGAGGAAACGCTATGTCCCAAACAGTACGATTTGAAAAGCAAGACAACATCGCCATCGTGACCATTGACCGGCCCGAGGCCCTGAACGCCCTGAACGGCGACGTGATCACGGAGCTGGAACAGGTGGTGACGACACTGGAGAACGACCGCGACATCCGCTGCATGATCCTCACCGGCGCGGGCCGCTCCTTCGTGGCGGGCGCCGATATCGGCGAGCAGCACCCGCTGGACCTGGACGGCGGCCGCCGCTGGGGCCAGCGGGGCAGCGCATTGTTCCGCCGCATCGAAAAGCTGGAGTTCCCCACCATCGCCGCGGT
>CAVHKA010000010.1:0-20973 GCA_963636325.1 Agathobacter sp.
CCCATGGTGAAAGCGATGACCTTGCAGCCCAGCTCGTCCTTCAGGGACAGGGCGGCCTCAACGGCGTTCAGGTCGTCGGGGTTGATGATGGTCTGCATGGAAGCGCGGTCCAGCGTACCATCGGGATTCACGGCCACCTTACCGGAGGTATCGGGGACCTGCTTAACAGTAACAAAAATCTTCATATTCCTTTTGCCTCCTTACTTACAGCCCCATATTGCCAGAAATAACCACACGCTGAATCTCGGAGGTGCCCTCGTAGATCTCGGTGATCTTCGCGTCGCGCATCATGCGTTCCACAGGGTAATCCATTGTATATCCATAGCCGCCAAACATCTGCACGGCCTTCGTGGTGACCCACATGGCAGTTTCGGACGCGGTCAATTTAGCCATAGCGGCCTCTACGGTGCAGCGCTGTCCGTTCTGCTTTGCGCAAGCCGCCTGATACGTCAGCAGGCGGGCACACTCAATGCGGGTATACATATCAGCAAACGTAAACTGTGTATTCTGGAATTTAGAAATGGGCTTTCCAAACTGACTGCGGCTCTTAGTATAATTGATAGCTTCATTCATTGCGCCTTCGGCAATGCCCAGAGCCTGCGCCGCAATGCCAATGCGGCCGGTATCTAAGGTCTGCATGCAAATTTTGAAGCCCTTGCCCTCCTGTCCCAGCAGGTTTTCCTTCGGAACGATCATATCCTGGAACACCAACTCGGCGGTATGGACACCATGGAGGCCCATCTTTTCCTCGACCTTACCGATGGAAAAACCGGGATAGTTGCTTTCGATGATAAAAGCGGACAGGCCCTTTGTGCCTTTTGACTTATCGGTCATGGCAAAAATCACAAACACGCCGGCCTCGGGGCCATTGGTAATGAATATCTTGGAGCCGTTAATCACATAGTGATCACCCTCCAGCTTCGCCTCGGTCTGACTCTTGGAGGCATCGGAGCCAGCGTTGGGCTCGGTAATGCCCATACCGCCGAGGACGCCGCCCTTTGTCAGCATCGGCAGATACTTCATCTTCTGCTCCTCACTGCCGTGCTCCAGGATGGGCACACAGCAGAGGGTGTGTCCGGCCACAATATCGCTGGTGGAGGCACAGGCCTTGGCCAACTCCTCGGCAACGATGGCGGCGGAAAGCTGATCCGCCCCCTGACCGCCGTACTGCTTGGGCACTACCATGCCCATAACGCCCAGCTTGAACAGCTTGGCGATATTCTCCGCGGGATAGGTATGGTTCCGGTCGATCTCCGCCGCAATGGGCTTCACCTCATTTTCGGTGAAGCTGCGGATCATCTTCTGAATGAGCGCCTGCTCTTTTGTCAATGTAAAATTCATGGTATTCCCCTTCACTTACTTTTCGTCTTTGTGACCAACACCTGCGATATGCGCAGCCATTTTCTTCTTACTTTCCAGATCAGAGAGTTTGGCGTACATTACCTTCTGCGCCTGGGGTGAACCAGCACCATGCATAGACTCCACCAGCGCAGTGCCGCCGGTCATGTTTTCAATCAGACGCGCTACACGCATACGGTCCTCGGTGGATACGCCCTCTACGCCGCGAAGATACTTTTCCACATAGGCGCCGATCTCCGGAGACTTCAAGTCCTCCTCGGAGGGCATCGTTGCAATAATACCGCCGCCGATGTCCTGCGCCAGACGATCAATGTCATAAATCAACTTGGTGACATTGTGTTTGCCCACGTTGGCCAGCAGCGGGTCCACAAAATAAGCGCCGGAGGGGGTACACTTTCCCTCGCAGGAGCAAGCCAGTGAGCAAGCCCACAGAGATTCCTCCATATGGATCATCTCGTTCAGCTTTTCTTTGACATGGCCAGCTTTCCCATAGCCGCTGTAATCAGCCATCAGGGCGGCGGCGCCAATCACGATATCGGACACGCCGCTCTTGCAACCGCCATAATTGGCGCGGTGGTAGCAGGCAAAACGCTCCACCAGCAGACCAGAGAACTGATACTCGCCGCACATGAACACGCGCTCCCAGGGAACAAACACGTTGTCCAGAACTGTCAGGCACTCGCCGCCCACGATGCCGTACTGAGCATTGCCCTGATCGATAGATCCGCACATTTTTCTGTCATCGTTGGTCTGGCGGCCAAAAATGTGAATTACGCCGGGAGCATCCACAGGCAGTGCGCAACACACTGCATAGTCTTTTTCGTCTTCCTTCATCCCCATGGTGGGCATAATCAGCATTTCGTGGGAGTTCACCATACCGGTCATATGCGCTTTGGCACCCCGAATGACGATACCGTCCTCTCGCTTCTCCACCACGTGGACGAACATGTCCGGATCCTTCTGCTGGCCGGGACGAAGGCTACGGTCACCCTTCACGTCAGTCATAGAGCCGGAGATCATCAGGTCGTTCTCTTGAACATATTCCAGGAACTTCTTGAAACGTTCATGGTAGTTGGTCCCCATCGCCTGGTCAATCTCATAAGTAACGGTATAGGTGGCGTTCATGGCATCAAAGCCAACGCAGCGCTGATAGCAGGTACCGGTTTTCTGAGAGATCGTCCGCAGCATCTTCACCTTTTTAATCAAATCATCGGTGCTCTGGTGAATATGGGTAAAGCGGTTGATTTTTTTGCCGGTCAGATGGGATGTGGCAGTCATCAGATCCTCATATTCCTTGCTGCCGGCCAACGCATAGGTCATTGCTGCGGAATTTACATGGCCACGAATAAAGGGGTGATCGATTAACGTTTTGCTATCCAGAAGCTCACCCTTCAGATATACCTTAATATTTCTGCTGCGCAGGCTGTCTTTATATTCTTGAGCTGTTTTCATGTCTACATCCTTTCCGAAGTAAATTCCGTTTATGAAGATCTCGATTTGACTACTGCTGTCAAATTAGCTCTTTTACCACCGCTGCCACAGCCTCCGCCAAGGCACGGTGGGATTCCGGCATCATATGGATACCGTCAATTTCGCTGGGGGTTGCATATGCAGCGGAGTTCAGGAAATGCACATGATGGTTCTCGGCCACTTGACGATACCAATGGGCAAACGTTTTGGATTCATCCGCGCCATTCATCAGCGTACTCCAGGGATCCATCTCTTTCACTTTTTCGTGGACAACAATCGGCGACAGCAGCAAGATTTCTGGTTTACGCGGCGTCTTCTGCTGCCCATCCACCGGCCAGAAGCGGCCTGCGGCGATTTGCTCCGCAATGCTCTCTACGGCATAGATGAGCGCTCTTCCCCCTCGTGCCGCGCCTCTGGCGTCGGTAAACTGGAGATCATTGGTGCCCAGCGCAAGAATCACCATATCCAGAGGATCATTCGCCAGCAGCGCAGGCCCCAAAGCATCCAGTCCGTTGCGGTAACGGTAAAAGGGATCTGTAAAAACCGACGTTCTGCCGTTCAGTCCATCCTCAATGATGCAATAATCCTCACCCAGAATACTTTGCAGTACACCGGGCCAGCGGATATCCGCCGGATAACGACCGCCGGAGCCCGGTATGTATCCCCATGTATTGGAGTCGCCAAAGCAGAGGATTCTCTTACTCCCGTGCAATCCCATTCCTGCACCCCCTTCGCTTTCAGCGCCGGGGTTTCGGCACATTGCAGCTGGCGCCAAAGGCGGCTAGCGCTGCTTCCATAACAGCCTCACTGATGGTGGGATGGGGGTGTACCGTCTCGGCAATGGCGGAAAGCTTTGCGCCGCTCTCCATCGCGCAGGCCACACCGGAAGCCAGATCCGTGGCGTGGGGGCCGATCACATGGAAGCCGAGAATCTCCTCAGTGTCACGGTCATATACGAATTTCACAAAGCCCTTGTTCTCGCCCATGGTCAGAGCCTTGCCGTTTCCGGTCAGGTCAAACTTTGCCACACCGATATTGCGCCCGGTCTCCATTGCCTGACTCTCCGTCAGACCGACCATGGCGGTTTCGGGGTTGCTGTACACACAAGAGGGAATATTGTTGTAGTTCAGAGGCTTGCAGGGCTTGCCCGCCACATAATCGGCTACCAGAAGTCCCTGCGCCGAGGCCACATGGGCCAACTGCATTTTGCCGTTGATATCGCCGATGGCAAAGACATCCTTCACATTGGTCTGGCACATATCGTCCACGGCGATGATACCCTTGCGATCCATCTCGATACCAAGTTCTTCCAGGCCGAAGCCTCTGGTATTTACGGCGCGGCCGCCTGCCATCAGGACAACGTCGCCCTCACAACAGCCTACGTCGCCGGTTTTCAGGGATTCATAGCTAACCTTCAGACCAGTCTCAATACCCGTGACCTTGACGCCGGTAATCAGCTCCACGCCTGCCTTCTTCAGATCGCGGGTCAGAAGATCGCTGACGGCCTTATCCAGCGGGGCAAGGATGCGATCCAGCATCTCCACCACGGTGGTCTTTACACCAAGACGATTAAAGAACGTTGCGAACTCAATGCCAATGACGCCGCCGCCAATAATAATGATATGCTGCGGGCATTCGGTCATGTCCAGCAATCCGGTGGAGTTCACAACGCCGGGCAGATCTACACCGGGAATGGGGACAGCCGCAGGACGGGAGCCGGTGGCAATCACCAGATGGTCACAGCTCAGTACTTCGCCGGTGGACAGTTCCACTGTCTTGGCGTCCTTCACGGTGGCGTGAGCGGAAAACACCTTGACACCCCAGCTCTTCTCCAGAAATGCGACGCCGTTGGAAAGCTGTGTTGCCACCGCGTTCTTACGAGCAATGATCTTGGCATAGTCAAAGGATGCGCCCTCTACGGTGATGCCAAAGGCGTCGCCGTGGCATGCTTCATAATAAACGTCGGCGGAGCGCAGCAGGGTCTTGGTGGGAATACAGCCTCTGTTCAGGCAGGTGCCGCCCAGCTTGTCCTCTTCTACCAGAGCGGCAGAATAGCCGTTCTGACTAAAGCGAATGGCGCACTCATAGCCGCCAGGGCCGCCGCCGATCACGATCACATCAAACTTTTCCATTTTTATTTCTCCGTTCAACCATTAAATTTGAAAGAGGGCCTTCCGGGCACCCCCGGTCTGACCTTAAAAACGCCTCCGGCCAGAGGGTATTCACGGGTATCTGTCAAAATTGCCGCCGTGGTGATATATAATTCATCCAGCGCTTCGCCGCCGAAGCAGCAGGATGTCACATTTGGGCAGGGCAAGTCGATTTGCTGAAGTGCTTTTCCGGTAGCCGGATCATAGCGTATCACGCAGCCGCCGCCCCAAAGGGCAACCCAGATCATGCCCTCGTCATCCACGCACATTCCGTCGGGAAGTCCCTGCCCTTTGGGGACTTCTATGCAAACGCGTCCTTGCCCCAACGAACCGTCCTCCGGATAATAAGGGTATTCCGTCACATTCCAGCGCATGGTATCCACAAAGTAGAAGCGATCCTCTTCTTTGTTCCAGCCCATGCCGTTAGCCTGTATCACACCGGTGAGCTTTGTCGTCACCTGCAGCTGCTGATCCATACAATACAGGCCGCTGTCAGGGCCAGGTGTAATGCCATCTGTCATGCACATAGTGCCGCCCCACACCCGGCCTTGCGGGTCTACCTTTCCGTCGTTGAAGCGGCCGTCTTTTCTGTTCGCTTCCGGATCAGCAATGGCTTGTATCCGGCCATCCTCATCCGAAAAGTAATAGCCGTCCCGCAGCCCCAGTACCAAGCCGCCCTGCTCGCGCAGCACAGCAAAGCCCACCGGCTGGTCAAAGGACAACGTCTTCTCCAGACCGTTGTTTCCGCAGCAGAACACCTTCTGGTCTCTTACGTCAATAAACCAGAGTTTTTGCGCGTCGCTGTCCCATACAGGGCCTTCACCAATCACACAATGAGGGTTAATTACAAGTTCAGGCTTCATCGTCGTTCTCCTGTCAATCAAAATCGACCATCAACTTGATATAGTCCTTTTTCTTTTCCGTCAGGCACCGTTCCATATAGGGGCCGCACTGGTCGAAGGGAATATGCCGTGTGATAAGCGGCGTCAAATCCAGTCCCTCCTCCATAGCACGAATCACATCCTCATAGTCATGGTAGACCACGGTCAGAATGGAGCCTTCTTTCATGGTGAGCTTATCCAGATCAAACGTATTGTAGAGCTTTTCATAGAACGCCACGACCACCAGCTTGCCGAACGTCGTCAGCACATCTATCGCATCGTCCAGCACGGAACTATTGCCAGAGCATTCAATAATGCTGTCGACGCCTTTCCCGTCGGTCTCCCGCATTACAAAATCCTTCAGAGATTCCTCTGTCGGGTTGCATACGGCATCTACGCCCAGCTTTTTTGCGATCTCTAATTTCCAAGGAGTCCGGCCGGAAATCATGACCTTCTTTGCGCCATAGTGCTTGGCCAGAGCTGCTGCCGCAATTCCGATAGGACCTACGCCGATCACCAATACCGTCGTCTCGTCCGGAACGATGGCGCATTTTTTCACGCCCAGCATTCCAACGGCGGCAGGTTCGATCAGAGCCGCCAAATCATTGCTGAAGTTCTCCGGAATCTTTATCAAATGACGCTCCGGGAAAAGGCAATACTCCGCATAGGAGCCGGGCCAGGTATTTACTGTCCCCACAGAGCGCATATTCTGGCAGCGCTCATAGTGACCCTGTTGACAGGCTTCGCACGTGCCGCAGGAGACGAAGCCCTCGGAAATCACCCGGTCGCCCAGCTTCAAATGCTTTACATCACTGCCGCATTCCACTACTTCGCCGACAAATTCGTGGCCAAAACGCACAGGGTAAGGTGTCGAGCCATCTTTAATGAAACCCGCTGTTCCCTCCAGAATTGCCATATCAGTGGCGCAAATACCATTGCGCAGTACCTTAACAACCACCTGATCGCCCGTCGCTTCCGGTCTGCTGTATTCGTCTGTATAAACGGCTTTTCCCGGTGCCGCCGCTACCAAAGTTTTCATATGTAATTTCCTTTTTATCCAAATCCGTTATGCGCGTATCTTTTTCTTGCTTCTGATAATGTCCACCAGAACGGCACCAGCCAGCACACAGCCCGTGAATACATTGGAGTAGTAGTTGGAAATATCCATCATATTGATAATATTGTTAATGATGAACACCACAAACACACCCAATGCCACACCGAAGGATCGGCCCTTGCCACCGCTGAGGGACGCGCCGCCGATCACGCAGGCCGCGATTGCTTTGAATTCCCAGCCCGTACCGGATGCCGGCTGAGAGCTGTTGATATCGATGGTCGCCATAACGCCGGCCATCCCCGCGAACAGGCCGCAGATCAGGAAAGAGATGAACCGGATCAGATTGACGTTCACGCCCTGAAGCTTTGCCACCTCGGCGTTGCTGCCGCAGGCATAGAGACGGCGGCCGAATACGGTCTTCTTTTGCATAAAGCCCACGATCACAAAGATCGCCAGCACGATCCAGAAGAACCAGGAAATGCCCAGCGGCGTCGCCTGAGAGAAGTTGCGGTAGGATTCCGGTAGCGTGATGGGGTCGCCGCTGTTTATCATATAGCGCAGACCGCCCGCCACATACAGCGTTCCCATGGTGACAATAAAGCTGTCAACGCCCACATTGATACTGAGGAAGGCATTGATGAATCCGAACAGGAGGCCGCAGCCAACGCCGCAGGCCAATGCTGCGATCAGGCTCCCCGTCGCGTCCAGAATATAGCCGAACACCATGCCGCACAGACCTGCCACACGGCCAATGGAGATGTCCAGTACGCCGCAGTTCAGGCACAGTGAGCAGCCCAGCGTCGCCAGCGCAATAAAGGGGATTGATTTCAGAAGCGCCGTCATATTGCCAACCGAAAGGAAATTGCTGTTAGCAATCGCCGTAACGGTCATGATAAGTGCCAGCGCCAGGATCACGCTGATCTCCGGCGTGTTGGCAATGATCTTCTTGATTTTCTGCATTTTCACACCCTCCTTATTTACGCTTCAAGCTCAGCTTGCCCTTGAACACATCAATGGCAACCGCCAAAATAAGGATCACGCCGGTAAGTACCATCTGCGTATTGCTGTTGAATCCCAGCATCTGCAGGCAGTTTTTCATGGTCTGATACATCAGCACACCGGCGAAAACGCCCAGCATGGAGCCCTTGCCGCCAGCAGAACTTACGCCGCCGATAACGCAGCAGATGATAGCCGGGAACTCGTTGCCCTTGCCCAGCGCGTCGTTGGCAGCCACAGTGTTGATGACCTGCAAGATACCGCACACGCCGCCCATGATGCTGCAGAAGATCATACACAGCGCCTTTGTCAGCTTCACATTGATGCCCGCGATTCTTGCAGCCATGGGATTAAGACCCACGCTGTGGATGGCGCGGCCGATGGGCGTAAAGCGGATCAGAACCTCGGTAATGACCAGAATGCCCAGCATAATGAAGAACATCCAGGAGAGTCCCAGCGGACGTGCCGCATTCATGGCCTTTACCGCATCGCCCAGTCCGCTGATGGCGGCGCCCCGGCATATCACGGTGGCAAAGCCGATGCATATGTACTGCGTCGCCATCGTCACGATCCAGGAAGTCATTCCGAACAAGAGCGTCAGGACAGAGTTCAGAATGCCCACCAGCATGGCCACCAGGATGGCAAGCAGGATTGCCACGAACAGATTCGTTCCGTATACTGCCAAAGCCACCGCAAATATAACGCCCGCCAAGGTAGAGCAGGTTCCGATGGAAAGGTCGATTTCGCCGCACATCAGTGCAAATGCCTCACCGATTGCCAGAGAGCCGATAAATGCCGTGTATCTCAGAATGACTTGAATGTTTTTAATCTGCAGAAACGCCGGCGCAACGGTGCTGGTATAGATACAGAGGATGACCAACGGGATCAGGATGCTGATCTCTGGCGACATCAACGTATCAAGGAGCGTCGTCTTATTTAATTTCTTCAATCTAAGTTCGTTCATGTTTCTTCGCCCCCCTTAATTGACTGTCTTGAAGGTCTTGGTTGCAAGCTCCATGATTTTGCTGTCCGTCGCTTCTTCCTTGGTCAGCTCGCCGGAGACCTTGCCCTCAGCAAGAACGACGAACCGGTCGCTCAGCGCCATGAGTTCGGGCAACTCCGAAGAGATCATGATGACAGCCGCCCCCTGTTCAGCCAGATCGTTGATGATCTGATAGATTTCGGCCTTCGCGCCGATATCGATGCCCTTCGTAGGCTCGTCCAGAATGACGATGTTGGGCATCGCGTTCAGCGTGCGGGCAATGACGACCTTCTGCTGATTGCCGCCGGAGAGACCGTCCACCAGATCCTTCAGTCCATTGGCCTTGACCATCATGGCGTCATAATACTTCTGCGCCGTTGCATTTTCCTTCTTGCTGGAAATAAACGGGCCCACCAAAATGTTCTTCAAATTGGACAGGGAGATGTTTTTCTTAATGCTCCATGTAAAATGCAGGCCATATTTCTTGCGATCCTCAGTCACCAGCGCAATGCCATTGGCCAGCGCATCGCGAGGATTCTTGATCCGCACCTGACGGCCGTCTACAAATATATCTCCCTTACTGTGGGGCAGCTCACCAAAAACAGACATCACTGTTTCGGATCGTCCGGCACCCACCAAACCGGCAAGGCCCAAAACCTCACCTGCCCGGACGGAGAAGCTGATGTCCTCCGCCAGATATCTGTCCGCAATATAGGGATGCGGCACATACAGGTGCTCCACACGCAACCGCTCTTCCCCAATCTCCGCGTGGCGCGCGGGATACATATTATCCAACTTACGGCCGATCATGTCCTGAATGATCTTGGCCTGATCGTAGTTTTCACGCTCATAATTGCCGACATTTTTGCCGTCACGCATGACGGTCAGCGAGTCGGTCAGCTCCATAATCTCCGCCATTTTATGCGTTACGAAGATGATGGAAACGCCTTTTTCCTTCAGCAGTCTCACCACGCGGAAAAGGCTCTTTACGTCCTCGCCGGAGAGAGACGTGGTGGGTTCGTCCAGAATCAGAATCTTGGGGTCGGAGGCCAGGGCCCGTGCAATCATCAGCATCTGCTGCTGACCCACGGAAAGCTGTCTGGTGTTGGCCTCCGGGTCCAGATTGATCTCGTTATCTTCAAGGAGCTTCTTTGTCCGTTCAAAGAGTTCCCGATGGTTGACAAGTTTATTTTTTCCGCCGTTTTTCAGGTCGAAAAGATAAATGTTCTCCGCAACGTTCATATCGCCGAGAATGTTGATCTCCTGCGGAACATAGCCGATACCGGCATGCATCGCGTCAAGGGGGCGCTTCAGGTATACTTCTTTGCCCTGAACATAAATCGTTCCTTCGTAGGAACCGGTAGGATAAACACCATTGAGGCATTTCAATATTGTTGATTTACCTGCGCCATTTTCACCAACCAGACCCATGATCTCGCCAGGTTTTACTTTCAGGCAGACATGGTCATTGGCAATAGTTCCAGGAAAAACTTTGGTTATGTCTTTCGCTTCGATCATATAATGTTCCACAATTTCACCTCAATTTGATTGTATAGATAGAATGATTGTATGGTAGAGATCTCCGAAATGTTAGTTGGAGGACAACCCCGGGGAGTCTCTTCTCCCCGGGGTCGAGGCAGAAAGTTATTTCATATGGCAGTGAGAATCATTGTCTTTCGGCAATCATCCTCTTGATAATAGTGCGATGGTTTCGTGGTTACCAGAGCAATTAGAAGTCAGACTGAACGCGATCCAGGATGGTAGCGTAAGTAGCGGGATCGTGTACGCCCTCACCACCGGCATAGACCAGAGGAGCATCCAGCAGCGTCCAATAGTCGACCTTCTCACCGCGCAGGACCTTGTCCAGATAGTACACACCCTGATAGGCTTCGTCGTACAGGGGCTGGGCAACGATAGCGGTGCAGTAGCCAGCCTCAATCTCAGCCAGGTTGTCAGCGGTGTAGTCCATGGCTACGATGCAGAGGTCGCCGGCGGCCTTGCCGCACTTACGGGCAGCGTTGGACCAGGTGACAGGGCCGGAACCAGTGGTAGAGAAAGCGCCGATGAGGTCAGGGTTCGCCTGGATGATGGAAGCGTTGACATTGGTGGACTCGGTGATGTCCTCAGCACCTTCCAGCATGGGATCCAGAACGGTCACGCCAGCCAGCTTGCCCTCTGCCTGCAGAGCTTCGATCTCAGCCTTGAAAGCGGCAGCGGCGGCATCCTCGTTGGCGGTAAAGGTGGCCTGAGTGATGGCGATGGAGCCAGTCTTGCCTTCCAGACGCTCGGCCATGAAGTCAGCAACATCCTTGCCGTAAGTAGCGGGATCGCAGGCCAAGCAGAAGTTCAGACCAGGGACGCTGCCCTCTTCCCAATAGATGTGGGGGCCACCGACGATGGTGCCGTAGTCGTTGTACAGGGTGGAGCAGCCGTTCACGGCGACCTCGTCGCCGACCCACAGCAGCATCGCGGGGGAGCCGGCAGCGGCGGCAGCCTCAGCGGCGGCATTCGCCTCGTTGTAGTCGACGTTCTCAGAGCCGACGATCTGATACTTGTAGCCCAGTTCCTTGCAGGCATCAATGAAGCCCAGCTCGCAGCAGCGCAGCACGGGGTGGTTGATGATGGGGGAGCACCAGGTCAGGGTAATGGCGGAGGGGTCAAACTCTTCGCCATCAGCGGGGGTGTTGCCGTTCGTGGTGGTATTTCCGCAGGCAGCCAGAGACAGTACCATTACGAGTGCCAGCAAAATACAAGCAAATTTCTTCATCATTTTGATCCTTTCTGAATGTATTTGTGTATCCTCTTCTTGTTGAAATACTTCCGCCTTTTTCTTCCTCCTCTCCGAGATTTATTTCAGATCTCTATACAATCAGCCACCAATTATTTTCCGCAAACCTTGGTGACGAACTGTCGAAACGCGCCCTCAGAAACCAGGTCCTTTGTCACCATGGCCTCTGCCTTAACCATGTCAAGGATTTCCTGAATCTGCTCATTGGTTGCTTCGATGCCGTACTTGTCCAGGAACAGCTTGATGGAATTCTTGCCACTGCTCTTGCCCAGAACAAATTCCAGATCATCGGGACGGCCAATAAGGCTGGGATCAACGGCGATATTCAGATTTTTGACGTTTCTGTCGCTGTTGCTCAGCTTATAAGCAATGTCCATAGCAACGCCGGACTCTGCCATATAAGGACGTCTGCCCAGAACGGGCTTGTTGTCATAGATGGGGACTTTGCTGATGGTAGATACCAGATGGCCCACGTTGTAGAGCTTGGTCAGGTCGATGCCTGTGCGCATGTTCTTATGCAGCTCAAACATCACGGCCAACTCTTCCGTGGCCACGTTGCCACAGCGCTCACCCAGTCCGTGGATCGCACCGTGAACAACCTCTGCGCCGCCTCGGACTGCCGCCAAGCAGTTGGCGTTGCCGCAGCCCAGGTCGTTATGACCGTGGAATTCAAGACGCAGGCTGGGGAACCACTCGTGGAACCGCGCCGTCATCTCCTCTACGGCTTCGGGCGTGGCACAGCCATAGGTATCCACCAGCACCAGACCGTCCATTGCCGTCTTGCTGACCAGCTCACCCACCAGCCACTTGGTATATTCAATAGGTGTCCTGAACCAGTCCCAACCCATAAAGGTGGCGTCCAGACCGGCAGCCTTGGCAGTGTTGATGGCCTCCACCAGCATATCGCGGACTTCGCTGGGGGTCTTCTTATAGGCGTACTTGATGATGATGGGGTTCACCGTGTACTCCACGATAACGCCATCGCATCCAATATCTACCGCCAGCTCCGCGTCGCTCTTCATGGCGCGGATAAACGCATAGATTTTGGACTTGGGGTACTTGCGGGCAACCATGCGGCGCATGGCGTTCTCCACATGCTTGCCCACCATAGGCATACCAGCCTCAATGCGGGGTACACCCATTTCCGCCAGAGCGTCCGCAATGCGCACACGCTCTTCTTCCAGCAGCACGACGCCGGGCGTCTGGTCGCCGTCACGCAGGGTCACATCGTGGATCACAACATTCTCTCTGCGCTTGGACTTGTCCTCGAAGTCAAAGTTGTATTTGGATGTCCACAGGAGTCCGTCTCCCTTATAGTACGGTTCTTCCAGCGGGAAATCCGGCATTGCGCCGTGTTCAAAATCGTACATAGAATCCTCCAATATCAGAAATCTCTGGAATAGCCCACACTCCAGCCGCCGTCGATGGTGTTGACGCTGCCGGTGATGTAGGACGCATCGTCAGATGCCAGGAAGCAAACCATGGCGGCTTCCTCCTCGGCTTCGCCGGTGCGGTGCATGGGGATATGGGACAGCATCGCCTCGGAGCGCTGCTTATCGTTGTAGAACACTTCCTTCAACTGCTCATTCAGCACCGAGCCGGGAGCGATGGCGTTGACCCGGACACCCTTGTCGGCGATCTCAATGGCCATGGCCTTTGTCAGATTGATGACGCCTGCCTTGGCGGCACAATAAGCGCACTGCAAGCGCAGCGGCACGAGACCGGTGACGGAAGCCACGTTGATGATGCTGCCGGAGCCCTGCTTGACCATCTGGGCGGCCACGGGCTTGGACAGGTAGTAGACACCGTTCAGGTCGGTGGCGATGATCTTGTCAAACAGCTCGTCGTCATACTCCCAGAAATTCACGCGCTGGGCCTGATTGCCGTTGACGCCTGCGTTATTCACCAGAATGTCGATGCTGCCGTAGGTCTTCAGCGTCTCGTCTACCAGATTCTGAATCTTGGCCTTGTCGCTGATGTCGCTCTGGATGATCGTGCATTCGCCGCCGGCGGCCTTGATCTCGTTTTCAACGATCTCCAGCGGGCCTCTGGAACGACCAGTGAGAACGACCTTCGCGCCGTTAGCGGCCAGCGCCAGAGAGATTGCTTTACCGATCACGCCGCCCGCTCCTGTGACAATGGCGGTCTTCCCACTGAGGTCCACTTTCATTTTGTTGCTCATTGCAAATCCCCCTATTATTCCACCGCGGTACGCGTCTTTTCCTTATCGCCCAGCGTTTGCGCCAGGGATTCCAGGAACATCGCGCCCACATAGCCATCCACGATCCGGTGATCTAGCGTCAGGCTGAAAATCACCGTCTTGCGGCGCTCCAGTTTGTCATCCGCACCGAACACAACCCGCTCATTGGTGCGGCCCACACCCAGGATCGCCGCCTCCGGATAATTGACAACGGGTGTAAAAGCGTCGATACCGGCCATACCCAAATTGGAGATGGTAAAGGTTCCACCGCTCATATCCTCAATGGTCAGCTTGCCGCTCTTTGCCTTGGGAACAATGGCGCTGTAAGCCTCGACGATCTGATCTACAGACATGTCGTCCACGCCTTTGATGACGGGAACCACCAGACCCTCCTTCACAGCCACAGCCACGCCCATATTGACGGCGCCGTAATAGTGCAGCATCTTTTCCACAATGGTGGCATTCAGCTTTTCATGCTCCTGCAGCAGCGTGGCGCAGACCTTAATCAGCACATGCATGAACTTGTAGCCCTTGCCGGCGGCCTTCTGCTCGTTGATATACGCCAGCATGCCGTCGATCTCGATCTCGCGGGTAAGGGTGTATTGGGCTGTCTGATTCAGGCTGCTGCACATTCTCTCCGCAATCGTGCGGCGCATGGGAGAAAGGCGAACCTCTCTATCTTCTCTTGCCATTACTTACCCCCCGCACAGACCTTTTTCACCGCAGCGGCGATCTTTTCTTCATCCGGGAAGCAAGCCTTGACCAGGGACATCGCGTAGGGATGGGTGATATCCGGCATGCAGACCCGCTCAATGGGTGCCTTCAGGCAGTTATACAATTCAGGATCAGCGGTAACCAGCGCAGCGATCTCAGCAGCGGCGCCGCAGGTGATAAAGTCATCCTCTACGATGACAAGACGGCCCGTCTTCTTCACAGACTCGCGGATCTCCTTGAAGTTCAGGGGATACAGGCAGCGGGGGTCGATCACCTCGATGTCCTCTTCGATCATGCCCTTGCTCAGCGCGTTCATCACGCGCCAGTTCATACCGCCGATGGCGACGACCGTGGCGTCCTTGCCCTTGCGGCGAATGGCGGCCTCATCAAAGGGAACATAGTACTCCTCTTCGGGGATTTCCTCACGCTTGCCGAACACCGTCTTATCTTCACAGAAATAAACGGGGTTATTGCAGTGCAGGGCGGTCTTCATCAGGCCCTTGGCGTCATACACGCTGCCGGGATAGATCACCTTCATGCCGGGGTAGTGCATCGCGACGGAATAAAGGGTCGAGGAATGGTGTCCCGCGAAGATTCCGCCGCCGCCCTGGGCTCTGATGACGATGGGGGTGGTAATCTGTCCGTTGGACAGATAGCAGTTTTTGGAAGCCTGGTTAAAAATCTGGGCGCCCATCTCGTTGATGATGTCGCAAATCATAATGTCCATGATGGGACGCAGGCCGTTCTCGGCAGCGCCCACAGACAGGGCGGCCCAGCCGTTTTCGCTGATGGGCGCGTCCACGATTCGCTCGTCGCCGAACTCGGCCCACAGATCCTTGGTCTGTGCGTAGCTGCCGCCGCGCTCGCTGATACCCTCGCCGATCATAAAGATCGTCGGGTCCTTCCGCATTTCTTCCGCAATACCATCGCGGACAGCGTTCAAATAGGAAACCTTCTTCATGCCTTAAAATCCTCCTCTGCAAACACATGATCGGAAACCGTGTCAGGATCGGGGACAGGGCTGCTCTCGGCAAATGCGATTGCGTTGTCCAGTTCCTTCTGAATGTCCTCCTCTGCAGCGAGGATCAGGGCTTCGTCCAGACCGTAAACCTTGGAAAGGCATTCTCTGAAATTCTTGACGGGGTCCTTTACCGTCTTGAACGTCTCCATCTCTTCCTTGGAGCGATATACGCCGGAAACGATGTCGCCGATGTAGTGGCCCCAATGACGGTAGGTACGGCACTCGATCAGCGTGGGACCCTCGCCGCGGATGGCGCGCTCCCGCGCCTCGGCAACTGCCTCATAGACCTCCATGACGTCCTCACCGTCCACGGACACACCGGCCATATGGAAGGCAGCAGCACGGGAAGCAACTTCGGTATTGGCTGTTACCTTCTTGAAGGGCGTCGCCGTGGCGTAACGGTTATTCTCACAGATGAAGAGAACGGGCAGGTTATGCTTGGCAGCCAGATTCAGGGACTCGTAGAAAATGCCCATGTTACTGGCGCCGTCACCGAAGAAGGTAACGCCCACATTCGGCTTCTTCTGATACTTGAAAGCAAACGCGGCGCCCATGGCCCGGCCAATACCGCCGCCTACCATGCCGCTGGAGCCCATAAAGCCAGCAGGCTTATAAAACACATGCATACTACCGCCGCGGCCGCCATTGCTGCCAGTAGCCTTGCCCCAAAGTTCCGCCATCAGCTTGTCCATAGGAACGCCCTTGGCCAGCGCGTGACCATGGCTTCTGTGGGTGCTGTAGACGACGTCGCCCTCGGCCAGCGCATGGCACACACCGGAGGCCACCGCTTCCTCGCCCTGATAGGTATGGAAGCCACCATAAATTTTACCCGCCTGATACAGCTTGACCACAGCGTCCTCAAACCGGCGGATGCCGTACATCCGCTTGTAGAGTGCGATCAGGTTCTCAGGGGTTTTCACAAAACGTTCAGTAATATCGCCCAAAACCGGCATCTCCTTTCTGAATCAACCCTCGATAATAGCGATAGTCTCGCCCACATCAGCTTCGTCGCCCTCACCCTTGCAGAGCTCGACGACGGTTCCGTTGTACAGGCACTCGATAGGAGAAGTGGCCTTGGCAGACTCCATCTCGCCGATCTCCTGGCCTTCCTTTACGGTATCACCCACCGCAACGGACCAACCGGTAATGGTGACATACTCGGTAGTTTCGCCCTGCTGAGGGACTTTCAGTTCATAACGCATTTTTTTACCTCCCAAAAGTTTTATATTGTAATGTTGACACCATCGACCGCTGGAAGCGGTCAACGGCAGGGATGACATAGTAACCGGCGCACCCGGTCAAGGCTCTAGAACCGCGCCCTTTCCCAGCGACTGCACCTGCGTCACATAGCGGGCAATCACACCGCTGAGCGGCTTGGGCTCATACTTCCACTCCGCCAGACGGGCCGCGATTTCCTCATCACTCAGGTGCAGGGTAACGGCGCGTTCCTCCACGGTATCAATGGTAATCATATCGCCGTCACGGATAATGGCGATGGGGCCGCCTTCCGCCGCCTCGGGAGAGACATGCCCCACAAAGCAGCCGTTATTGGTTCCGGAGTAACGGCCATCCGTAATGACGGCCACCTTGTCCATCAGGTTCTTGCCCTTCATCATCTTCAGCACGAAGCCCATCTCTCTAGCACCAGGGCCGCCTTTAGGGCCTTCATAGCGGATTACCGCCACATCGCCTGGCTTCACCAGATCGTCCTCCAGCGCTTTGACATAGGCGCGTTCGCCGTCGAAAACGCGGGCGGGACCGGTAAAGATACGGTTCTTCGGCAGGATGCCGGAGGGTTTTGCCACGCAGGAATCCGGTGCCAGATTGCCATGCATGACCACCAAGCCGCCGGTCGGCTCAAAGGCGTCGTCCCAGCCGCGGATCACATTCGGATCCTCCGGGAACAGGAAGTTGTAGCTTTCCAGGTTCTCCTTGACGGTCTTGCCCGTTACGGTCAGGCAATCGGTATTCAGTACGCGCTCGATGGCTTTCATCACGCGGGGAACGCCTCCGGCCTTGTGGAAGTCCTCCATATCCCAGTCCGCGTTGGGATTCACATGAGCCACCAGCGGAGTCTTATCCTTGAACTCGTTGAACAGCGGCAGTACCTGCTCTGCGGGAACTCCGATCTCGTGGGCCAAGGCGACGGCGTGGATCACCAGATTGGTGGAGGCGCCGGTGGCCTGCGCCACCGCAATGCCGTTCTTGATGGAGTCGATGGTAATGATCTGGCGCGCTGTGATGTTCTTTTTAACCAGTTCCACAACAGCTTCGCCCGCTTGCTCACAGCTGTGCTTCTTAGTGTTGTATACCGCCGGGATCATCGACGAGCCGGGCAGCGCCAAGCCCACTGCCTCAGCAAAGCAGCACATGGAGTTTGCCGTTCCCATAAACTGGCAAGAGCCGCAGGTGGGGCAGATGATATCTGTGATGGCGTCAAATTTTTCCTTTGTAATGGTGCCGTTTGTGCGCATACCGAATGCCTCTGGATACGAGGTCAGATCCGGCTTTCTGCCGTTGAACTGATAGTTGTTTACACTAAGCATGGGGCCGCCCAGCACCATGACGCACGGAATATCCAGGCGGGCCGCCGCCATCAGCAGTCCCGGAACGATCTTGTCGCAGGAGGCAATCATGATGATGCCGTCCAGTCCTTCGGATTGAACCACGACTTCCACGCTGTCGGCAATGACGTCGCGGGAGGGTAGCACATAGTTTTCGCCACTGTGGGGCGCGGACATTGCATCGCAGATGGAGATGGTTCCGAACTCCGCAGCCACGCCGCCGGCCAAGTTAATTCCCTTGCGGATATAGGGGATCAGGCTCGCGTAGTGACAGTGGCCCGGATGGGCTTCGTTATAGGTATTTACAATGCCAATCAGAGGCCTAGCGATGTCGCTGTCCGTATAGCCGCTGGCTTTCAGTGCGACACGCTGCCCTTCGCGAAAGGATTTGCACCGGAAATCATTACTCATGGCGTTTTCTCCTGTAATTTTAGGTTGGTGACATAACTCGTTCATATTTCGGTTGTGCCATCACAATATTGGTAAGTCGTCTGACAAGTTGTGTATTCAAATATAACAAATGTCCCCATAGAAGTCAATACACTTTTTATCAATTTTGGCATTTTCACAGTTTTTCTGTCGAAAATGACTATAAGATAAAATTGACAACGAAGATAAATAATGCTAATGTTATTATAGATTTTAAAGAATTTTGTCTTTTTTGACAATTCTACATGAGAGGCTACAGTAAAAATGAGTATTAAACGCATCAATGTTGTTGACGAAGTTATCAAACACCTTGAAACGAATATCATATCCGGTTTTTGGGCGCCTGGCCAAAAAATCGATTCCGAAGCCACCCTGTCCAAGCAGCTAGATGTTAGCCGCGCTAGTATTCACACGGCAATTCAACAGTTAATTGCTACTGGTGTGCTGGAAAGCTTTCAAGGAAAGGGCACCTTTGTCCGCTCCGTCTCCCTTATGGAATTAAAGGCCAAACTCAGCAGCCGCGCCAATGTGGTCTCCACACGTGAGATGACGGAGTTTCGCATCATCGTGGAGGGTCAGATCTGTAAGGCTTTGGCTGCCAGCATTTCAGACGAGACGATACAGCAGCTCTATAAGTATGTGGACAGTATGGAGGAACACAAGGACCAACCTCAGATTACTATGAAATGCGACCTACAATTCCACCGGACATTGTACTTTGCCACCCAGAACGAACTCATTATTCAGAGTATGGACATCGTTTGCGACGAAATGGAGTGCTGGCACGCGATGCATTTCAACCCTGATTCTATCGCACGCACGATTTCCGACCATCGTAAAATTGCGGACTATCTCAGCCAGCACGACGGTGAAAAAGCAAAGGCTGCTATGATTTATCATTTGGCTGTAGCCCCTAACGACCCGCCCTTTGACCTGAACGCCATCGAGGATTCCCTGTTTACCGCCGCACGATGACCATTACCTGTACCGTCAACGCAGGTCTCTCCATTGCCTGCGGCAGTCTCAAGATGCTTGTCGACCCCTTCCCCACCGAGCGCGTCGGGGTCTTCTCCTCCCTGACCGGGGATATGCTGGCGCAGGCGCTGGACGCCCCCGCCTTTCAAGCGCCGGACCTGGTGTTTATCACCCACACGCACCGGGACCATTACAACGCCGCCGTTATGCAGCGCTTTTTGACCCGCTGGCCCGCCGCCCGCATCATTATGCCGGATAACCCCTTTCCCCAGGGGCTTCTGCTGAACGCGCCCTGTACCTTGCGGTGGAACGGCGCACGGCTCCGCTTCTTCCCGCTTACGCATCAGGGGGCGGAATATGCCGGTACGGCGCACTTCGGCCTGCTGCTCACCGTGGGCGGCACGACGCTTCTGCTAGTGGGCGACGGCGTCGTGGCAGACGAATCGCTGGTCGGAATCCTTGCCGGAGAAATGGTAGATATTGCCGTGCTCCCCTTCCCCTGGGTCTCACTGCGGCGCGGCGTCGCCTTTGTGGACCAGGTCATCCGCCCGAAGCATATTCTTGTCAATCACCTTCCCCTTCCGGCAAGCGACGTCTTTCATTATGCCGAGTCCGCCGCCCGCCACAGCGCCCAGCTGACCTGCACATCCGATGTGCAGCTGATGAACGCCTTTTTGAAGTCGGTTCATTTTTGAGCTTAACACCCCCGCTTATCCACGAGAGGAATACACTCTCTGATAAACGGGGGTGCTTTTTATCCATAGCTGATCTCTTTATTCCTATGGCATAGAATAATTTCACGGTGCATTAATTTGAATCATCGTCAGTTTTATCGGGTCTAACACAAGCACAGGCTTATGAGTTATATCCACGGCGTAGGTCAACGCCCTATCCTCGGCATCTCCTACGACTGGGCTATCCAGATCGTAGACCGTCAGCACCACGTCCGCAATGTCGATGATCTTCCTGTAGGCGTGAAGCTGTGCGTCCGGCGCTCCGACTTTGCACACAGCGGAGATAAGGGTGCTTTTCTCCAGCATAGTGAAGTAGCGCTCCCGCAGATAGGGAGCCCATTTCGTAGCCTGCTCCTCGTGTGGCGTATAGCAAATGAGCATCAGGTCACGGTCAGTCATCCGCAGGCCATTGATGATCTCGCCCGCGTATAGTCCCACACCGCAGTCACAGGCGGTCAGGAACTGAGACACACCACTTTGGCGTAGCACCATGATCTGCTGCGCCAGTTCCAGTTTCATTTTGAACAGAACTTATCTTCCTCGTCGAAGCCCCACGGAAACCGCAGGGGGTGCTGCCCTATGACCGCACAGCGAATCAGTTTATTCATACACATTATCTCCGACGTATATCCGTTTCTGCATACACTATATTT